>JAQXDR010000029.1 GCA_029251265.1 Pseudoprimorskyibacter sp.
ATCCAGCCAGACTACATCTTAGACCAACCCTGACCGACAAGCTTTACCACCTCATCACGTTAAACTAGGTGGGTGGATATGCTTTTTGGGGGATACAAAACGATATCTTCTTTTTGAAAAATTGTAGCGGCAAAATTGGTCGTTATAACGCGTCACGTCCGACCGTAATGATGAACCAATACAAGGATTAGTCCTTTTGGGAGTCGATTTCAGAGGTGAACGCCAAGATTGTAGTCCTTCACTGTGACAGATGTTTGGTCAAAATTTCCGTTTTTCTGAAAACGGTTTTTCCATCTCACACTGCATTTTGGGGCTTTCAAACCACGATTCTGTTTGGATAGACAGCTATTCTGTTTGGATTTTGCGTCCCCAAATATGTGTTTTGCAAGGTCGTGTTCACAAGCTTTTACGTAGTCTTTGCAACGATAGGCCTTGTGCAAAAAACTATGAAATTAGGGTTTTTTGTTACTTAAAACCTGGTTCGATCACTCTGTATGCTCATCATGTCCACACTATGATATGAATTAATTCATTGACTTAAATGATGTTTTGAAGTGGCATCAACACAGTTGGCTGAATAAGTCAAAACACTTGGCCAATGGAGTAAACTTTTGGGAGGTCATATGAGAAACAAATTTAAAGCAATATCAATTGCATCCGCGCTTGCTATTGGGGCAAGCATGGCATCTGCAGATGGCAGTGTGACAGTATATACTGCTGTACCGCAAAACTTTATCGATGCGCTGGTACCAATGTTTGAAGAGCAAACAGGCACATCTGTCGAAATTATCAAGGCGGGTTCCGGCGAACTGCTTAATCGTCTTACAGCCGAAGCAAGCGCGCCGATGGCCGATGTGTTGTGGAGCGTTGACGGCACAGTGATCGACTTTAACCCCAGTCTTTTTGAAGCCTATGATGCAGCAGGCTCTGACATGCTCGCTGATGGTATGAAACAAAGTGCGATGTGGTCGCCCTTTACCGCGGTTGTGATGGTTTTGATCGTCAACCAAGGCGAACTTGACGGGGTACCTGTTCCGGATAGTTGGGCCGCACTTGCCGATCCCATGTATGACGAGATTGTCTCATCCGCACGGGCAGAAGCATCCGGATCGGCCTACATTCAGCTGGCAACAGTTCTGCAAGCCTTCGGAGATGAAGCCGCAGGGTGGGATGTCTATGAGGGCATGCTTTCGAACTTTGTTTTGTCGAATAGCTCGGGCGCAGTACCGCGGTTTGTCAATGATGGCGAATTGGCTGTCGGGGTCACCCTTGAAGATGCAGCACTTCGGTATGTCGAAGGCGGTGGACCTGTTGAAATTGTCTATCCGTCGGAAGGAACGGCAATCGCACCAGATGCTATGGCACTGGTGGCAGGTGGCGCGAATTCTGACAACGGAAAGGCGTTCCTTGACTTCATGATGTCACAAGAGGCGCAGGCTGTCGTTGCAGAGCAAGGGCGTCGTCCTGTCCGTTCTGATGTTGCATCAAATCCTGCACTCTTGCCATTGGCCGAGGTCAATTCTGTCGGCTACGACAGCGCATGGGCGGCTGAAAACCGCGCACGTCTGGTGGCAGCATGGCAGGATATGGTGCTGGACGTACAATAAT
Source organism: Pseudoprimorskyibacter sp. (assembly GCA_029251265.1). Taxonomy (GTDB): domain Bacteria; phylum Pseudomonadota; class Alphaproteobacteria; order Rhodobacterales; family Rhodobacteraceae; genus JAQXDR01. The sequence continues at coordinate 1,609 of JAQXDR010000029.1, forward strand.
ATTTTTCAGCAGGGCGCATTTTTTTGCGCCCTGTTTTCTCAATTTTCTGGTGCACTGAATGGCTTCTGTTGAGATTGCTGGCCTGCGTAAGCTTTATGGCGACGTTGTGGCCCTCTCTGATATTAATATCTCGATACCGTCGGGGTCGTTTTTCACGCTTCTTGGACCTTCGGGGTGCGGGAAAACAACGCTTTTGCGAACAATAGCTGGATTTCATAATCAAAATGCGGGGCGAATTTCTGTTGACGGACACTCCATCGAAGGTCTGCCAGCGCACCGCCGTGACGTCGGGATGGTTTTTCAGGACTACGCGATCTTTCCCCATATCAGTGTGCGGGAAAACGTGGCTTTTGGCCTGAAACAGCGCAAAATTTCTGCATCTGAGATCACCAAAAGGGTCAACGACGTCCTGGATGTGGTGCAACTGGGTGCGTTTGCGGACCGTATGCCGCACGAGTTATCTGGTGGGCAGCAACAGCGTGTAGGTCTTGCGCGGGCAATCGTCATTCGTCCAAAGGTTTTGTTGATGGACGAGCCGCTCTCCAATCTGGATGCCCGCCTGAGGGTCGATCTCAGGGCGGAACTGCGCCGCATTCAGCGGGATCTGGGCATCACAACCGTCTATGTGACCCATGATCAAGAAGAAGCGCTGGCAATGTCAGACACGGTTTGTGTGATGTATGAGGGCGTAATCCAACAAGCGGCCAGTCCACTCGATATTTATCTACGTCCCGTAAACAAATTCGTGGCTACCTTTGTCGGTGCAAATAACTTTCTGGCGATCAACCGGTCTGGCTCCCAGCTTGTGCTGTTGTCTGGTGGGGCTAAGGTTTTGGGGTCCTGTGTGGACGCAACAGATATCGTCTGCGCCATCCGGCCGGAAACTATTTTGGCAAAGCCCGGCAGTGTAGCGCCAGTTGGGGATGAAATCGCAATTCCTGCAACTCTATCGAACGTCAGCTTTGTGGGTCGTGAGATGGAGGTCATCGCCGTTACAGATCAGGGCGAGACCCTCAAATCTTTGGCGCGGCCTGACCCAGAAATTATTGGGCTTTCGCAAAATAGCAGCGTAACCCTTTGCGTTAATCGAAGTGATCTGGCCTTTTTCGAGGCGGGCGACGCCGGCGGTTGTATCGGATGACCAGCTTGTTGCGCAGATTTGATTTCTGGACGGTTGTCACCGGCGCAATCCTTGCGGTTCTTGTTCTGCTTTTGCTTTTTCCAATTGTTAGAGTGCTGATGTTGTCCTTTGTGGATGCGGACACGCTTGACTGGACGCTTGGTAACTACGTCGAACTTTTCACGCGAAATTATTATTTGAAAGGTCTGAAAAATACACTGTTTGTTGGGGTGCTGGGCACACTGGGGGCCTGTCTGCTGGGTATCCCCCTCGCATTTTTCACAGCGCGGTTTCATCTTTGGGGGCGGGCGTGGATTTCGACACTTGCCATTCTTGTCTTGGTCGCGCCGCCCTTTATCGGAGCCTATGCGTGGATTATGATGCTGGGCTCAAATGGCTTTATTACCAATTTTTTCGAGGGTGTGGGCATCGATATACCAACAGTATACGGCGCACATGGCATTATCCTCGTCTTTACGCTAAAGTTTTTCCCCTTTGTTTTCCTGATGACGCAAACAGCGCTGATGGCGGTGAATAAATCTTTTGAGGATGCCGCTGAAAACCTTGGGTGCACGCCCTGGCAACGTTTTGTCAAAATCACTTTGCCCTTGGTCTTTCCCGCAATCAGCACCGGTGCGATTATTTGTTTTGTATTGTCCATCGCGGATTTTGGAACGCCTGCCATTCTGGGCCGTGGGTTTCGTACGCTGTCCACAATCGCCTTTGCTGCATACCGGTCCGAATTGGGCGGTTTACCAACCATGGCGGTTACCGTGTCAATGGTCATGATTGTGATCTCGATGCTTGCGCTACTGGCGCAACGCCGTATCCTGTCCAAGCGCCGCTATGCCAGCAGTCTGACAAATTTGCCGGTTAAGGTGAAATTGACCGGTTGGCGCAATGCGGCAGTTCATATTTTCTGTCATGGTGTTGTCTTGATCGCAATGTCGCCCACGTTGGTGGTGGTCTACACGTCGTTTTTGAAAACGAAAGGCCCCGTTTTCGTGGGGGGCTTCGGCCTTGAAAGCTATGGCCGTATCCTGCGCACAGCACCAGAAGCGATCACCAATAGCTTCGTCTTCGCGACTGCGGCTGTGGTCCTGATCACTATGTTTTCGGCGCTGATCAGTTACGTCATTGTCAGACGCGAAACCGCAGCGTCTGGAACGATCGACTTTCTGATGATGGTGCCATATCTGATCCCCGGCGTTGTGATGGCAATCGGTTTTGTCACCACATTTCGTTCGGGCTTTATGAGTGGCACGAGCGCGGTGTGGTTGCTGATTATGCTCTATTTTATTCGCCGCCTGCCATACGGCGTCCGGTCAACCACATCCAGTCTACGCCAGATCAAACCCTCGCTTGAGGAAGCGGCGATCAACCTTGGTGCCCCGCCGCTGCGCGCGTTTCTCAAGGTAACAATTCCTCTTATTTTGCCGGGGCTTATCGTTGGCTCTCTTATGGGGTTTATCACGGCGATCAATGAACTCTCTGGTACTTTGATCTTGTACGATTCAGGGACAATTACGATGCCTGTTTCGATTTATCTTGCGGTTTTGGACGGAGAGTTCGGTCTGGCTGCAGCCCTTTCCACAGTGTTGCTCTTGTGTACCGGGCTGTGTGTCTATCTTGTCTTTCGGTTCACCGAAAACCGCGACAGTGCTTTTCTCTGAGGTGCGCTATTCAACTCGAACTTTTTAACAAATCAAAGTACCGCGATGGTTCTGCGCCGGGCGATGATGTTCCTCTTGTTGTGCCGGATGTTGTTTATGGCGTCTTTGATGGTGCCACAGATCCTCTTGGGACGGTGATCAACGGAACCGCGGCAGGGCGACTGGCTGCCATGACTGTGGCCGTCGAGATGGCGACAATCGCGCGGGATCCAAGCCGCCGCAGGGCCAGCGGTGCAGAGATCATTGCGCAACTGTCATCTGCATTGACATGCTGCACAGATCCGCTTGGTCTGCAGGTGCCTCCGTCGACCACGATTGCTGTAGCAATGGATTGTGGGGAAACGTGGCGATTTTTGCTTTTGGGTGATAGCGGGCTGCGGTTGAATGGCACTGAGGTCTATCATCGCCACAAAACAATTGATCATGTCTCGACCGTTGCGCGGGTCGCGTTGTTCAATATCTTTAAATCCCAAAATGATGATCTGGACGCAGTTGAGGCAATGTCGCGTCGTGGCATCTTTCTCGGGCTTCGGACAGCTGTCTCTGAGGGGGTGCTGAGCCATTCCGACGCCCATGAAATCATTGACGACGCCATTGCAGCAACAAAGCTTCAGACCGAAGCGGATACCGTCAAAAGGTTCTTGATGGGGGGTATTCAAACGCAATTTGAATTTGGAAACACATCAGACAGCCTGCTTGGTTTTGACACGATGAATGGCACCCATATCACAGGCTGCGAATTACAGGATTTCGAACGGTCGAAAACAGATGTCACCCACATAGAGCTTTATACAGATGGGTACCCATCAACACCGGCTGACGTATCGGTCGCCGCGTGGGAAGCAAAATTTCAAGCTGCCGAACGCAGTGATTTCCACAAGATAGGACAGTTTGCGACGGTGAAAGGGTCCACCAGCACTGAATTTTACGACGACCGCAGTATCCTCATTTTGTCCTGATCCTTATATTGCGAAATCTGCGAATAGGCCCAAGGTTGATTACAGTCTTTTGAAAATTTCTAAATGAAGTACAAATTGGCGTGGAGTTCAGATTTCGTACTCATGCGAGCGATCGCGTTTTGTCAGGTATTTTTGAACAGTTTCAAAGATCCACTTTAGAACCCGCGAGGCCAGATGTTCCCAATTTATTGAGCATTTCTTGAAAGACTGGGGGCCTCAAGCACGAGGGTTTTTGCCATCATCGTGTTGGGCGCTAACGGCCTTTGCCAGTCGCGGCAGTCGCGCTTTTTTCAGCAAAGCACGCATATGCCAGTCGGTTTTGCCAAATTCGCGCGCGCGAGCCAGCACTTGGGCGCAGACATCTTTGGTAATGTCAGGGTCGCTGGCCATAAAACCCATGCAAAAGCCATCCGCATCGATGCGGCTCAGGCCCTCTTCGGCGAGGATATTGCGGGGAAAGTCACTGGCGTTTTGCGTGACAATGAGATCGGCCGATCCTGCGATGGCTCCTGCCAGCACGTGGCGATCGTGGATATCGGGCAACCACAGGCGGTCTTCCAAGGACGGCGGCCAGACGACGCGCGCTTTGGGAAAATCCCGATTGAGAATAGCGCCTTGACCGCGAGCTTGCAGTTCGGCCTCAGCCCCAAGGCGCCCCGCAGCACGGGCCCATTCCTCGAGCACTCGATCTGACCATAACGGTTGATACAATCCGCGGGCAGCGAGGCCCAATATGACCTCGCGCATTACAGTCGGAAAGATCACGTTGGTATCCAGAAAGACCTTCACAGTCGGAAAAACAGTGCCTTGAGGTAGCCGCTTTCGGCCAGTTGCGGCAAAAGCGGGTGGTCGGGACCAGCCTGACCACTGTGGATCAGTTGGGCCCGACGACCCGCGCGGCCAATGCCGCGTAGGCAGGCGCCTCTGAAATTGGCCATATCTGCCGCGTGAGAACATGAACACAGCACCAGATACCCGTCGTTTGCGACCAAGGGCGCTGCCAGCCGGGCAACTTTTTCGTATGCGCGCAGTCCCTTGTCCAAGGCGGCGCGCGCAGGTGCAAAGGCGGGTGGATCACAAACGACGATGTCGAATTGCGTTCCATTCATCGCATTCAGTGCGTCAAAGGCATCACTGTTCAGGGTTGTCAGCCGGTCAGAAGCGCCCATCGCGTCAGCTCCGGCCTTTGCAAGCGACAGCGCAGGCTCTGACCCATCGACACAGGTTGTGTGTGCGGCACCTCCGGCCAACGCGGCCAGACCAAACCCACCCACATGCGAGAAAACATCCAGCACCCGAGCGCCTTGTGCCAACCTTGATGTAAAGGCATGGTTCGGACGTTGATCAAAAAACAGCCCTGTCTTTTGACCGCCGGTCAGGTCGGCCAGATACGTGGCCCCGTTCATAACCACAGGGATCGGGTTGGTGGGCGCTGTTCCTGTCAGCACTGCGTTTTCGCTATCTAAACCTTCAAGCGTACGGCCGCGCCCCCCTGCGTTCTTTAAAATGGTGGTTACGCCTGTGACCTCGATCAGGGCTTGGGTTAACTCGGACAGCAATCTCTCCGCCCAGGCTGCGTTGGGCTGGATGACGCAGATGTCGCCAAATCGGTCGATAATTATGCCGGGTAGGCCGTCGGCTTCGGCATGCACCAACCGATAGTAGGGCGCATCATACAACCGCGCCCTTAAGTCCAAGGCTCGTTGAAGTCGAAGGGTGAGCCACGCACGATCCGGCAATTCGTTTTCTTCAAGGTCCAGAACGCGAGCTGCAATTTTAGAGTCAGGCGTCAGTGCCACCATCTTAAGGTAGCTTCGTGCGGAATCTTCCAGACGGACGATACTACCAGCTGGCAGGGCACGTGTCCGGCGGTCCAGCACCAGTTCGTTGGAATATACCCACGGGAAACCGCGACGAATCGCCTGCGGCTTGGCGGTGGGTTTAAGGCGGATGGTCGGCAGATCAAAAGATGTCATGGTGTGGTCCTTAACCAAGTTTGTGCTGCGCTGAAACCCTTTGTGACGCTTGAAATGCTTTGTCCGACACAGGGAACGGAATCAGGGTTTACTGTTACCGCTAACATGGCTAAGTAGCGCGAAAGTTCCTGCGCGAAAGGGACAGCCACACCGAACCGACATTCGGAGCAGCCGGGGAGTGTCCCTCCATGCAACTCAATAAAACCATTGCTGACGTAACACATCGGATCCGCAATCGCAGTGCGCAGCGGCGCAAAACCTATCTTGATCGTATGCAGCGTGCTGCCCAAGATGGACCGCGTCGCGCCCATCTGAGTTGCGGCAATCAAGCGCACGCCTATGCGGCTATGGGCGATGCCAAGCTTGGGTTAGCGCAGGGAAAAGCGCCAAACTTGGGAATAGTGACGGCCTATAACGATATGTTGTCGGCACATCAGCCGTTTGAAACCTATCCCGCGCGGATCAAGGCTGCGGTTGGTCGTGTTGGGGCGACGGCACAGGTTGCAGGTGGCGTTCCTGCCATGTGTGACGGGGTGACCCAAGGGCAGGTTGGTATGGAACTCAGCCTGTTTTCTCGGGACGTTATTGCATTAGCAACTGGGGTGGCCTTATCCCACAACACGTTTGATGCGGCTGTGTACCTTGGCGTTTGTGATAAGATTGTTCCCGGTCTGATTATTGCAGCAGCCACATTTGGCTACATTCCCGGAATTTTCATTCCAGCCGGACCAATGGCTTCAGGGCTCCCCAATGATGAAAAAGCCAAGGTGCGTCAGCAGTTTGCCTCGGGCGATTGTGATCGCAGTGCCTTGATGGCCGCAGAAATGGCCAGCTATCATGGGCCAGGAACCTGCACCTTTTACGGCACCGCCAATACCAACCAGATGTTGATGGAGTTCATGGGATTGCATCTGCCGGGAACCAGCTTCATTTCGCCGGGCTCGGATATGCGCGATGCATTAACCGATCTGGCAGCCATCAGGGCCACGCAAATAACGGCCCTCGGGGACGAGTATCGTCCCGTTTGTGATGTGTTGGACGAACGTGCTTTCGTGAATGGTATGGTGGGGTTGATGGCAACCGGTGGATCCACAAACCTTGTGTTGCATTTGCCTGCAATGGCGCGCGCTGCGGGAATAGAGCTGACGCTCGAGGACTTTAACGACATCAGCGCCGTAGTGCCATTGATGGCCAAGGTGTATCCGAACGGCCTTGCTGATGTGAACCATTTTCACGCCGCCGGTGGACTGGGCTATATGATCGGCGAGCTTTTGTCCGCGGGCTTGTTGCATGATGATGTGTGCACCGTGGCGGGGAATGGTCTAACGCGCTACACTCGGGAACCCAAAATGGATCAGGGCACCGTGATCTGGACGGATGGCGCGCGACACTCTTTGAATGATAAAATCCTGCGGCCGGCTAATGATCCCTTTCAACCCACTGGCGGGTTGCGCCAACTGTCAGGTAACATTGGCTGTGGTATGATGAAAGTGTCGGCCGTTGCCCCGGACCGGCGGGTCATTCAGGCGCCAGCACGGGTCTTTCACGATCAGGCGTCGGTCAAAACGGCGTTTCAGGCCGGAGAATTCCGCGAGGACACCGTGGTGGTTCTGCGCTTTCAAGGACCCAGTTCCAATGGTATGCCGGAGCTGCACAGCCTGACCCCTATTCTTGCGGTGTTGCAGGATCGTGGCCTAAAGGTTGCGCTGGTGACGGACGGGCGCATGTCCGGGGCCTCTGGCAAAGTGCCGGCGGCCATTCATGTGTCCCCAGAGGCTGCAGTTGGTGGCCCGTTGGCCAAGGTGAAGGACGGGGATATGTTGCGCGTTGACGCGGTGGTCGGAGAGATAAGCTGTCTTGCCCCCGACTTTGCCGACCGCGTTGCCGTTACAGCCGATCTTGGGGACAACGGTCATGGCGTTGGCCGCGAGCTTTTCGCTATTTTTCGTCAGAGTGTTGGTGCGTCGGATAGTGGCGCGGCCGTTGTGGTCTGATTTCATAGGAGATTTAAATGACCCCTTTAGAACAAAGCGTTGCAGCTGCAAAAATTTGTGAACTGGCCCCAGTGGTCCCTGTGCTGGTTATCACAGATGCTTCTAAGGCGGCCTCTCTGGCGCGGGCTCTTGTGGCGGGTGGGCTGCCTGCGCTTGAAGTCACCCTGCGCACGCCTGCCGCACTGGATGCAATTCGCGCAATGGCAGCGGTGCAGGGTGGCGTTGTGGGGGCAGGGACACTTTTGACCCGGGACGATGTGTTTGCAGCTAAAGAGGCCGGTGCGACCTTTGGCGTATCCCCAGGGGCGACGGACCTTTTGTTGGCGGCTTGTGAGGAAGCAAGGCTCCCCCTTTTGCCGGGTGCCGCTACGGCCAGCGAGGTCATGATGCTGCTTGAAAAGGGGTATTCCGTGCAAAAATTTTTTCCGGCCGAGGCTGCAGGTGGGGCGTCTGCACTAAAATCTATCGGAGCGCCCCTGCCACAGGTCAAATTCTGCCCAACAGGTGGTGTTTCGCCGTCCAATGCCAGTCAGTATCTGGCGCTGTCAAACACGCTGTGTGTCGGGGGCAGTTGGGTTGCTCCGTCTGATGCTGTTGCGGCTGGTGACTGGTCACGGATCGAAGCTCTTGCACGCACCGCGGCCGCGCTGCCACGTTAAGGTCAGAGGCCGAAGTTGATGGCTTTCAGTCCATCGACGACAAATTGAACTGAAAGCGCCGCAAGCAACATGCCCATAAGCCGTGTTGCGACTGTGATGCCCGTCCGGCCAAGGACGCGCTCAATCACGCCCGCGGCCATAAAGAAGGCAAGGACAATCGCAATCACGACCAGCATAACAGCTGCCACGCCAAAAGCGTCTGCCGTTGATGGTGCTTGGCCCACCAATAAAATGATCGTCGCAATGGCGCCCGGCCCGGCCGTCAGGGGAATGGCAATGGGAAAGACGGATGGGTCTGCTGCTTCGGCCTGCTCGGCCTGATCATCACGTCTTTGGGTCCGCCGCTCGAACAGCATGTCCAGTGCTGTGAGAAACAATAACATGCCCCCTGCAATTCGAAAGGCAGGCAGGGATATTCCGATGCCACCCAATAAGGCGTCCCCGAACCCGGCAAACAACAACAGGATAATTGTTGCCACAGCACAGGCACGCAGCGCGATGTTGCGGCGCTGCTGAGGGGTGTGATCGCGCACCAAGGCAATAAAAACCGGAGCAAGCCCAATCGGGTCAATGACGACAAACAGCGTGACAAACGCGGTGATGAGAAAGCTGATATCCATGCTAACGGGCCTATCTTGGGCGTCGTCGTCGCACAACCCTGTTTAGCAGTCTCTGACTTTGATAATAATCATGGACAGATGCGATTGCCCCCAAGTTCATTCCCGCTATGGTGGTGGAGCAGTTTCGTTTCCAGGCGTGTTATATGCGATTTTTGAGTGTCACATTCCTGCTTTTTTTTATGGCCTTGGGCGCACCGGTCAAAAGCGATGATACGATCCCGTCGCTTCAGATCAGCATGGAAGACGGAAACCCGTGGGATAAAATTACAATTCAGAATACGGGGTGCACACCGCTGAGCGGTGTCTTGGTCTTTGATTTTACGCATTCGGCGGGCGGCATCATCCTTGATACAGAGCGCGGCGGGCCGGGCACACAGGATCCTATGCCGGTTCAGGTATATTCGGGCCCTGTCAAGTTGGCATCACCCATAGATGGTGCAACCCGTTTAACTTTGTCAATTGATCGTTTGCGACCGGGCGATATCGCGATTGTGCGGCTTGATTTTGACAGTACCCGCAGCTGGTGGCATCGCGACAGGGTGGTGGCCATGGGGGCGGATTTGGGGGGAACACACCTGCGCCTGACCCTGCCATCAGGTTTTCACGCAAGTCGTCAGGTCAACCGGGTAGGCCGTGGCCAATTTGGACACATCCAAACCTGCCCACAAATCACGCCGACGCCCAAAGCCCCATCCAAGGATAGTTGGCTGACAGGCTAGTTTTCAGCTTTGTCCAAACGCTCCAGTGCTTTCATCCACATTGTTTCGGCACGCTCAATTGCGTCTTGAACCTCTGCATACTTTCGGTTCCACACAGATAGATCGCCGACGCGATCTTCGTCGTAAAGGGCAGGGTCCGCTAGCTTTGATGACAGTTTTTCTGCCATATCGTTCAGAGTTGTCACACGTTCTTCGCATTTGCGAACATCGCTGCGCAGGGCCAGCACGGCTTCTCGCGATGGTCGTTTTGGTTTGCTGGAGGCAGATTTTTCTTTGGCCGGTTTATCGGCAGATAGCAACAACGTCCGGTAGCTCTCCAAATCACCGTCATAAGGTGCGACGTGTCCGTTGTTTACCAGCCACAGCCGATCCGCGACGAGGTTAAGCAGATGCATGTCATGGCTGACCAACACAACGGCCCCTGAATACGCCGTGAGCGCCTCAACAAGGGCTTCGCGGCTTTCAATATCGAGGTGGTTTGTCGGTTCATCAAGGATCAGGATATGCGGTGCATCCAAGGTTGCCAAAAGCAGTGACAGACGTGCTTTTTGTCCGCCTGACAGACGACCCACCTGTGTTTCGGCTTGATCGGCCATCAAGCCAAAGCCGGCCAGCTCTGCGCGTAATTTCGGAGGGTAAACGCCGGGTCGTTCCCGTGCCAAGTGCTGCAAAGGGGTTTCGTCAATGCGCAATTCATCCACCTGATGCTGGGCAAAATAGCCAATGCGCAGGCGCGAAGATCGGGTCATCTTGCCCTCGATCAGGGGCAGGCGGTCTGACAGCAGTTTAGACAAGGTTGACTTGCCCTGACCGTTTTTACCCAAAAGCGCGATGCGGTCATCTTGATCAATGCGTAGATCCAGGCGACGCAATACCGGGGCACCGTCATATCCCACAGCACCGTTTTCAATGCGAATGATCGGCGGATTCAGCTCGTCGGGTTGTGGAAAGTTAAACACCCGTTTTGCGGCCTCTTCCGGCGGCGTGATCATGTCCATCTTGGCAATCATCTTCAGACGGGATTGCGCCTGCCGGGCCTTATCAGCTTTGTAACGAAAGCGATCGACATAGCTTTGCAGATGCGCGCGACGGGTTTCCTGCTTCTTGGCCATGGCCGCGGCTTGTGCCGCACGGGCAGCACGCTGGCGGGCAAACTGATCATAGGCTCCTTGGTAAAAGGTCAGTTTCTTTTCGCTCAGATGCAAAATGCCACCAACGGCTCGGTTCAAAAGACCCCGATCGTGGCTGATGATGATGACGGTATGTGGATACTTTGCCAGATAGCTTTCCAGCCAAAGTGCGCCCTCAAGATCGAGATAGTTGGTCGGCTCGTCCAGCAAAAGCAGATCTGGCTGCGCGAATAGAACCCCCGCCAAGGCCACACGCATGCGCCAACCCCCTGAAAAGTCGGCACAAGGGCGGCTTAAGTCTGCCTCGTCAAAACCAAGTCCACGCAAGATCGACGCGGCTCGGGCGTCTGCTGACCACGCATCAATATCTGCCAGACGCGTCTGCACCTCGGCAATGCGGGTGGGATCTGTGGCGGTGTCGGCCTCGGCCATCAGCGACGCCCTCTCTGCGTCTGCCGCCAGAACCATATCCATGAGGGACGTCTGCGAGGCAGGCACTTCTTGGGCGACACCACCAATGCGGGCGCGCTTGGGCATCTTGATTGATCCAGACTCTAAGGGCCATTCACCTCGGATCAGCTTGAATAATGTGGTTTTGCCAGCGCCATTTGGGCCAACAAGGCCAACCTTGTGACCGTCTGGGATTGTTGCAGAGGCACCCTCAAAAAGTGGGCGTCCGTCGATGGCAAACGAGATATCGTGTAAGCTTAGCATAAAGGGCCGCGTATCATTGGTAATGGTGGGATGAAAGGGGCAGGGTGTCAGCAACCCCAAGAACGAATTTGATAGGGCAACACCTGATTACTGGCGTCGGGCGGCAATCACCCAAAGTGCCATCAAGGAAAACGACAAGATGGCGTTCCATCCCGCCATTGATATTCCACCAAGCGCCCAAGGAATTTCGTCACACCGCACGATCGGGGCCGTCATTATTTGGTTAAACAGGTCCTCAGTGCTAAGACCGGTGATGTCACCGCTTGTGCATGTCGAAGGTCCCTGCCACCAGCCCTGTTCGACGCCCGCATGATACACACCCACGCTACCCGTTGTAGCCGCAGCGGCTGCACCAAGAAGCGACATGAAGCGCCAAGGCAAAAAAAACGCCACAAGGCCAATCAAAACGGCTGCAGCATGGGGCCAACGTTGCCAGATGCACATTTTGCAGGGCGCCATATCCCCGATATGTTCGAAACCGAAAGCTCCTAGTAAAAGCAGTGCAGAACCGCTTGCTGCGATCATGCTAAATGTTCGACGCATCAAAGATACCTCAACAGAAAAAAGCTGCCCACAAGCAGCACGATAAAGGCTGTAAAGACAAGACCCAGCCGTTCTTCGATGAAGGTTTTAATGGGGGCACCGAAGGCCCGCAAGAGACCTGCGACAATGAAAAAGCGTAGGGATCGCGCGAGGATTGATGTGGCAAGGAATGTGAGGATTGGCATTCCTGTCCAGCCGGACATAATTGTGATGACTTTGTAGGGAAAAGGGGTAAGGCCAGCGGTCAGCACCGCTAGGAAACTGTAGTCGTTGAATTGGGCGTTAAAGGCGTCCATGCTGTCTGCTTTACCAAGCGCTTCCAACATTGGCCGTCCCATTGTGTCGTAAAACAATGCGCCTATCCCATATCCCAACAGACCGCCCGCAACAGACGCAACGGTGGCCACCAGTGCAATGCGCCACGCGCGATCCGGTCGGGCAAGGACCATGGGAATGATCATCACATCTGGCGGGATCGGAAAAACCGAACTTTCCACAAAAGCGACAAGAGCAAGCCACCACAGTGCGTAGGGATGGTCGGCTAAAGCCATGGTCCGGTCATAAATGCGGCGTAGCATAATATATCTCTGGTGCTGGTTGTTGTGGGCAGTGATCATGCCGCTGATGCCACGTCAAGAGTAGTATAGTGGCTTAGCGGCTTTCCCTCAGGCGCAAGGCTTGCTAACACGTCCATACCAGAGATTCGGTGCAACCGGATCTCAGC
>JAQXDR010000145.1 GCA_029251265.1 Pseudoprimorskyibacter sp.
ACGTCGAGGGAACTTGGGGCGCAGGTCATCTTCCGCAACCCAGTATCTTTACGTCTGGGTCTTGGGCAGACAAGAGACGGCTCAGTTCAGCAAAAATCGAACTACACGCACCAAAGAAGCAATGACGTCGACACCTGAAATATGGTACATCGTCAAGATACACGTGAAAAATAATTGTCAGGGACCAAAGGTGATAAAGGCCACTTGGGACCAAAGGAGGTATCTTATAATGATCTTGGAAGCGTTAAAAAACTGACAAGTATGACTATGAACCAGGTCGAGGTCGCGGTTGCACTGGCTGGAGACAGTAAGATTTCTCGGGGCAATGGTGCGTGATGTTACGTCTGCACACCATCACGCTGTTGCTTTGAGGCTTTGTAAGCCGCGCGCGGCTTCCGTTATGGGTACCACCAAACTGTATGTACACCACTGATCAAGGCCGTCTGGCCAGAATGTGTGGCGCAAAGCCCGACATGTCCTTTGGTGCGCTCACTCTTTATTGCGTGGCGATTAATTGATCCATACTGGTCGAGGGTTGTGAGCAGCCTGCTTCGCCAACAATTTTTGCAGGGACCCCAGCCACCGTTTTGCAAGGTGGGACATCTGACAAGACAACTGAACCTGCTGCGATACGCGAGCAATTCCCGATGCGAATATTACCCAATACTTTGGCACCGGCACCAATCAGAACGCCATCGCCAATCTTGGGGTGGCGGTCTTCTTCTTCTTTTCCAGTTCCGCCAAGGGTCACCGAATGCAGCATAGACACGTCATTTCCGACGACAGCAGTTTCGCCGATGACGATCGAATGGGCATGATCAATCATAATACCGTGGCCGATACGAGCTGCGGGATGGATATCTATTCCGTATACCTCTGATGCGCGCATTTGAAAGAAATAGGCCAGATCGGTGCGGCCCGACCTCCACAACCAATTTGAAACACGATAGCACTGTATCGCCTGAAACCCTTTGAAGAACAACAGAGGTTGGATAAAGCGGTGACTGGCAGGATCGCGTTCAAACACAGCAACGATATCCGCGCGTGCGCAATCGGCGAGGCTAGGATTATCTGCATAGGCTTCGTCACAAATCTCGCGCAGGATTTGTTCAGTCATTTCTGCATTCGCAAGCTTGAGTGACATTCGATAACCAAGGGCCCGTTCAATCGTCGGATGGTGCAGTATGGAGTAATGAACCATGCCCCCTAACAAGGGTTCGTCACGAACCATTTGCTCGGCCTCAGTGGTTATACGAGACCAGACAGGATCGACTTCTCTTAACTTGACGTGGGCATCACCCATGACCGGACTTCCCTCCACAATTTACACTTACCCAGATAGGGGCCTTACGTAGAAACGCAAAGTAATTTTGTTTTAGGTGGGTCAAATAATGCGATGTCCGAAATACCGTAACCAAGTCAATGATTTCCTTTTCACCATTGCCGCGCAAGGGTCATTGAGGTGTTTTTGAACATACACCAACAGCATCCGTAAACGGTTGTTTATGCCAAAATTGCCAGCGGATGCTCAAGATAATCGGCGATGGCACTCAGGAATTCTGCCCCCACAGCGCCGTCAATAACCCTGTGATCGGCGCTTAGTGTCACTGAAACAATCGTTGCTGACCCCAATTCACCGTCATCCTGCACGACAGGCTTTCGTTTCCCCGCTCCAACAGCAAGGATCGACCCGTGCGGCGGGTTAATAACGGCGTCAAAGTTATCGATCCCATACATTCCAAGGTTCGAAATGGCGAAACTGCCGCCTTGATACTCGGCTGGCTTTAGTTTGCGCTCTCGTGCACGGGCGGCCAGATCTTTCATCTCGGTCGACAACGCAGACAGGGTTTTTGTCTCGGCGTCTCGCAAGACCGGAGTGAATAGACCGCCCTCTACCGCGACAGCCACAGCAACGTCTGAGGGATGCATTCTAAGAATTGCGTCGCCTGCCCAGACTGCATTGGCTGCAGGGACCTGTTGTAGGGCCAATGCGCATGCCTTGATGATAAAGTCGTTGATTGAAAGCTTTACGCCTCGTGTATCCAGACTTTGGTTCAGTTGCTTGCGCAGGCTTAGCAACGCATCAATCCGGATGTCGCGCCGCAGGTAGAAATGCGGAATGGTTTGTTTGGCTTCGGTGAGCCGCGCTGCAACTGTTTTGCGCATACCATCCAAGGCAGTTTCGACATAGGAGCGATCGGCGTAAAGCGGCCGTATATCATTGTCTGGCGCTTTCGGCGCATCGGCTGGAACAGCATCGCGTCTTGCAGGCTGGCTGTGCGGGCGCGGATCGGATTTTGCCTGCTCGACATCTGCTTTGACAATGCGGCCCCTCGGGCCAGATCCCGCCAACGTGTTCAAATCAATGCCTTTCTCAGTGGCCAGACGTCGCGCCAAAGGAGAGGCAAAGATACGCGATTTTGTCCCATATTGTGAGGCTTGCTCAGCTGACGGTGCCATTGCGTCGGCATTTGGGGCGGGTAGGGGAGCTTTGTCCGCAACCGGTGCGTGAGGCGTCTGGATTGCGGATACCGGTTCACCCTCTTCAAGTAGCAGCGCAATTGGCGTATTGACAGCAACACCGGCTGTTCCGTCCGTGACAAGAATGCGTCCAACAATGCCGTCGTCGGCGGCTTCAAACTCCATTGTTGCCTTGTCAGTTTCAATTTCTGCAATCACGTCGCCCGATTGTACAGTGTCACCTTCCTTTATCAGCCATCGGGAAAGTGTTCCTTCTTCCATTGTTGGCGACAGTGCGGGCATACGTATTTCAACAGGCATACATTGGCTCCCCTTTGAGGCTGCTACATGCTATCAAACGCACTGTTCGTCCCTCCGGCTTATTGCGGTGATTGACAGGTCCGGCCATTTGTCTGGCCAGGGCCCAAATGCCGCCCCGTTGCAATGGTAAATTGTACGCCATGGGGTCAAACGATTGATGTGTTTGGTCATCTGTAACATACCTTGCGCACTGCATCTGCAACGTCATCTGCGGTCAGCAGCGCTAACTTTTCAAGATTGGCTGCATAAGGCATTGGCACATCCTTGCCGGTGCAATTTATGACGGGTGCGTCCAGCCAGTCAAAGGCCTGCTCCATCAGAACTGCCGAGATGTGGTTGCCAATTGCGCCAACTGGAAAGCCTTCTTCAACAGTGACGCATCTGTTGGTTTTCTGAACCGAGGCTATAACAGAGGCAGTATCCATCGGACGCAGGCAGCGCAGATCCAACACCTCGGCGGAAATACCTTCGCTTGCCAGCATGTCTGCAGCGTCGAGCGTATGTGACATGCCGATGCCAAAACTGACCAAGGTGACGTCTGTGCCCTCGCGCCAGAGACGGGCTTTGCCAAGAGGCACGGTATAATCGTCTATTAGGGGGACGTCGAAGCTGCGACCGTAGAGGATTTCGTTTTCCAAAAAGATCACCGGATTTGGGTCGCGAATAGCTGTCTTTAGCAGTCCCTTTGCGTCCGAGGCGGAATACGGCATGACGACTTTCAGTCCGGGAATATGGGAATACCACGCAGCATAATCCTGGCTGTGTTGTGCACCGACACGTGCAGCCGCCCCGTTGGGGCCACGAAACACCATCGGTGCGCCCATTTGTCCTCCGGACATGTACAGGGTTTTGGCTGCAGAATTAACAATTTGGTCAATGGCCTGCATCGCGAAGTTAAATGTCATAAACTCAACAATTGGACGCAGCCCTCCGAAGGCGGCGCCAACAGCGATTCCGGTAAACCCGTGTTCCGTAATCGGTGTATCAATTACCCGTTTAGATCCGAATTGGTCAAGCAGACCCTGACTTATCTTATAGGCACCCTGATATTCGCCAACCTCTTCACCCATTAAGAAAACGGCATCGTCACGCGCCATTTCCTCGGCCATGGCATCGCGCAGCGCTTCTCGTACCGTCATGGTTTTAGTTGGCGTTCCCTCAGGCCACTCTGATGTGACATCGGGGGAGATAGCAGTCGCCGCGGAGCCCCCGTTGGGAGCAGCCTTGGCGACTGCAGCCTCGGTGGATGTGAGAAGAGGGGGCTTTGGGCTTGCCGAGGCTTGATCTGTCGGGGTGTCGCTGTCTTCGGTGGCCAAAGTTGCAATTGCGGTATTCACGCGAACTGCCGTGGTGCCTTCGGCGACAAGAAGCGCGCCAATGACGCCTTCGTCTACGGCTTCGAACTCCATCGTTGCCTTGTCGGTTTCAATCTCGGCTAGGATATCGCCAGATTGAACAGGATCCCCTGGTTTAACCAACCACTTTGACAGTGTGCCTTCTTCCATAGTCGGGCTTAGAGCAGGCATCAGGATTTCAATAGCCATCACGGTGTCTCCGGAGTGAGTGTGGTGGTGCTAACCGGATGTGTCCCGGTAAAGATGTCGCTTCTGGTCTTGGAAGTGGTCCGAAGGTGCTGCGAAGTCGACATTTCCCTGATGAATGACCCCTTCATATCGTGGCGGCGCATCATGAGTTTCTCCGGTTGGAAGACAACGGGTTTCGTAACAGAGGTTTGGGGCGACGATATGTTCCGTCCTATCCCGTGGTCTAAGAGGAGTTCGGCGCCAGGCCTGTCCTCATTCACCAGAGCAGCAGCGAAGAAAAACACAATTCAGGCCTCCGCGTAGATGTCAGTGTACAATTCGGATGCAGAGGGCTCTGGACTTTCTCTGGCGAAATCCGCGCTTGCCGCGACAAGTGTCTTGATTTCTTTGTCTATGGCTTTCAGGTCGTCTTCGCTGGCATGTTTACCCTGCAAAAGCATCTCGCGCACGTGATCGATCGGATCGCGTTCTTCACGCATCCGCTGGACTTCTTCGCGTGTGCGGTATTTTGCAGGATCCGACATGGAATGCCCGCGATAGCGATAGGTTTTGACCTCAAGAATATAAGGGCCTTTTCCAGCACGGCAATGCGCCACGGCTTTTGTGCCTGCCGCTTTGACCGCAAGGACATCCATGCCGTCTACAGCTTCGCCAGCGATGCCAAAAGCAGCGCCTCGGGTGTACAAATCCGGTGTTGAGGTAGACCGAACCTGTGCTGTTCCCATGGCGTATTGGTTATTTTCGACGACAAACACAACGGGAAGGCTCCAAAGTGCTGCCATGTTAAAGGTCTCATAGACTTGACCCTGGTTGGCAGCCCCATCGCCAAAATAGGTGAATGTCACCCTTCCATTGCCGTTGTATTTATCTGCAAAGGCAAGCCCCGCGCCGATCGGAACCTGAGCTGCAACGATCCCGTGACCGCCATAGAAATGGGTGTCGGCTGAAAACATGTGCATCGATCCGCCCTTACCTTTGGAGTATCCTCCGATGCGTCCGGTAAGTTCTGCCATTACACCGTTTGGGTCCATGCCGCAGGCGAGCATATGCCCGTGGTCACGATAAGAGGTAATCCGTTTGTCGCCCTCCTCCGCGGCGGCCTCTAGACCAACGATAACTGCCTCCTGCCCGATATAGAGGTGACAAAACCCACCGATCAAACCCATGCCGTACAGCTGACCGGCTTTTTCCTCAAACCGTCGAATTAGGAGCATATCTTTATAATATTGTCGTAATTCGTCACCGGATACATTTGGAACTTTGGTTGATTTTCGCGCTGACATCGACGCTATGCTCCCTTTTGACGAAATCGTTTAGCCCTAAACTAAACCTGACTACGCAACATGTCAAAGGCTGGAGCCTAGTCGATAACCAACTCGTCATGGCGCATGAGCCCCAGAATATCCCGTGCTCTTTCATCGAGTAAATCGAGATCAAGGAAGGTGTCTGATAATCTGTGGGTGAGATTTTCCATCCTTGCCACCTGCGCCTCCAGTTGCAGCGCTTCTTTTTGCGAAACTTTGCTGTCAGCCTCGATTTCGCCGCGGCGTATCACGCCGAAGTCCCCTTGGACCGCAGAAAATGCAAAAAAGCCGCCCAAGCTTAATGCAATCACAAAATATGCGATGCTGCCGAGGTGCGACGCTGCACTGTTGTTTTCAAACATAGAATCGCCTCGAAACGCGCCGGATTGTTGTTGATAACACGTTCGCAGGCTACCCCGTTTTTATCAAGGCGGCGTCTGTCTCTGCAATACATGTGTTGCTGTGCGGACTCACATAGTTAATTGTTGGTTAGCCCGCGCACGATGCGTTGAAAACACTGTTGACGGTCATCGCAAGGGTTGCATCAAATTCGGTATCCGATTGGTTGGCTGACAGGCCTTCGGCCAAAGCACGACTAAAGCTTGCAATCATTCCAGAATTTTGACCGAGCAATGTATTTGCATCGTCGCGTGTGTAGCCACCTGATAGGGCAACGACACGCATGACTTTTGGATGGTTGGTTAAAGATTGATAAAAATTGGGGACACTTGGCAGCGACAATTTCAGCATGACTGTCTGCTGGCCCATCTTGTCAAGCTGACCGAGGATTGCATCTCTCAACATCACTTCGGCGGCGGCTTTGTCTGTGATTGTTATAGTCACTTCCGGTTCCAAGATCGGCATTAGCCCGTGATCCAGAATTTGTTGTCCGACTTCGAATTGTTGCGCAACGTTGGCTGCAATTCCAGCCGCGTTGGCCGCATCCACAACAGAGCGCATCTTGGTGCCGAAAATCCCTTTGGCTTTTGCACGCTCCAGTGTTGCATCAAGATCTGGCATGGGCTTCATAAGGCGCACACCATCCGCACCGTCCAACAGACCCTTGTCGACCTTTAGAAAGGGGACAACTCCGCCGGTGTTCCAAAGATAGTCTGCGGTCGGGGTGCCATCTATGACGCCATCCATGGTGCGTTCAAACAAAATTGCACCGATCACTTTGTCGCTGGTGAAAGCTGGGGATTTGATAATCCGGGCGCGCATCGCGTGGATGAGTGCGAACATCTCCTCATCAGATTTATAGGCATCTTCATCTATGCCATACCCACGCAGGGCCTTGGGGGTGGATCCACCGGATTGGTCCAATGCTGCAATGAAACCTGCCTGTTTGGTCATCTGCGTTGACATCTGGTCGTATGACATGAAGCGTCCGCCTTTTACTTAACAAAAATCAAGCGATGCGCAGATTGGCGCACCACATTATCCTGCATAGGCAAAGCGTGGCTGTCTTGGCAATTATGGTCGCGCTAACGGTCCACACAGATATCGCAATTGTTACTCCAGGGCGGCGACTCCAGGCAGAGTCTTGCCTTCCATCCATTCCAAAAACGCGCCACCGGCAGTTGAGATGTAGGTGAAATCCTGGGCAACACCCGCTTGGTTCAGGGCGGCAACCGTATCGCCCCCCCCTGCAACCGAGATCAGATCGCCCGCAACAGTTGCACGCGCCGCGGCTTGGGCTGCCGCGTTGGTCGCTGCGTTGAATGGCTCAATTTCGAATGCTCCAAGAGGTCCATTCCAGATTACAGTTTTCGCGGATGCAAAAACCGTGTTGATAGCTTTGACCGTGGCCGGACCCGCATCAAGGATCATAGCGTCATCTGGGCAGGCGTCTGCGGCTACGGTCTCATTTTCGGCATGAGCCTCGAACTGACGCGCGACGACGACGTCAACGGGCAAGATGATATCGCATCCCGCGACTTTGGCTTTTTGCATAATCTCGCGGGCAGTACCGGTCATGTCGTGTTCGGCCAGCGATGTGCCAACATCTATATTCTGCGCGGCGAGGAAGGTGTTGGCCATGCCCCCTCCGATAACAAGACTGTCTACCTTTCCCACGAGATTACCCAAAAGATCCAGTTTGGTTGATACTTTTGCCCCCCCCACGACGGCAACAACAGGTCGGCTCGGGGTGCCCAACGCGGTTTGTAAAGCATCAAGCTCTGAGGCCATCAACCGGCCAGCGCAGGACGGCAACAGATGCGCAAGCCCTTCGGTAGAGGCATGTGCACGATGCGCAGCTGAAAAGGCGTCATTGCAATAGACATCCCCTAAGGCGGCCATAGCGGCCGCAAGATCCGCGTCATTTTGGGTTTCTCCCGCATGAAAACGGGTATTTTCCAGCAGGACAATTTGGTCGGGTTGGGCTGCCGCAATGGCAGTTTGGGCGGCTGGGCCTATACAGTCAGCTGCAAAGATAACCGGTGCGCCAAACGCACCTTCCAAGGCGGGAACAAGCTGTTGCAGGCTAAGTGTCGGAATACGTTTTCCCTTTGGGCGGCCGAAATGCGCAAGCAGGATCGGAAGGCCACCGGCTTGCAGGATGGTTTGAACCGTTGGCACGATCCGGTCGATACGGCTGCTGTCCGTAACACGGCCCGCATCGATCGGAACGTTGATGTCCACGCGTGTCAGCACGCGTTTGCCTGCAAGTTCCATGGCGTCTAGCGATGTCCAGCTCATGTGGATCTCCTTTTGGCGGTTATTGCTGTGGTTTGGCCAAGGCAAAGGGTCGGTGTCAATGCTCTGTCTTGGCTTTCCGGGACTGCGAGGCTAAGTGACAGACAAATGTCATGCAAAGGAGAGCCCCATGGCCGAGATCAAGGACCCCGAGAACACAATCTTGATGGAACTCAAGGACGGAACTGTCGTGATTGAACTGCTGCCCGAGATCGCGCCGCAGCATTCAGCGCGCATGAAAGAGCTGGCGCGCGCAGGCGAATACGACAATGTCTGTTTTCACCGGGTGATTGATGGCTTCATGGCGCAGACTGGCGACGTGGCCAATGGCGACATGGAAGACGGCTTTAACTTGCGGTCTGCGGGCACTGGTGGATCGGACTTGCCGAACTTGCCTGCGGAATTTTCGGGCATTCCTCACGATCGTGGCACCTTGGGAGCGGCGCGTTCGGCCAGCCCAGACAGCGCCAATTCGCAGTTTTTTATCAATTTTGGCGACAACCATTTTCTGAACCGTCAGTACACAGTATACGGTCGGGTGATCGATGGAATGGAACATGTTGACGCCATCATCCGTGGCGAACCTCCGGCCAATCCGGACCGTATGATCAGCGTAAAGGTTGCTGCTGATGCGTAAGATTCTGGCTTTACTTGGTATTTTGGCGACGCCTGCCTACAGTGCCGGGCTAGAGATCACCGTTGCTGGCGATGGTGCAAATGGCATGGTCACCGTGGATCTGTTCGAAGATATCGCACCGCAGCACGTTGAGCGTATCACAACGCTGGCCGCGCGCGGAGATTACGATGATGTTGTCTTCCACAGGGTCATCGAAGGCTTTATGGCGCAAACTGGTGATGTGCAATTCGGCAAGCTTGGCGGTGACATGCGCATGGCGGGTCGCGGAGGATCTGATCTTCCGAACCTTCCGGCAGAGTTTACCGATATGCCCTACGATCGGGGTGTGTTGGGCATGGCGCGGTCCCAAAGCCCAGACAGTGCAAATTCTCAGTTTTTTATTATGTTTGCCCCCGGCTATTTCCTTGATGGAAAATACACAGTTGTCGGCCAAGTGACTGCTGGGATGGATGTCGTGGACGCCATCAAACTTGGCCGCGGTCAGAACGGGTCCGTTCTTGGGCAGCCCGACCGCATGGTCCGTGTGACCGTCACACCCTAGGTGCAGGTAACGAAACCGTGATCCTTTGGCGCTGGTGCGTCGGAGGGTCGCGCCCCACCTCCTATAGGCAAGGAGGAGAAAATTATGTCTATCAGAACTAAAATCCTGACAGCAACGCTGTTGCTGACGCCCGCTCTGGGTCAGGCAGATCCGAATTTCTGGCAATATGAATGGCCACGCACGGATTTCGAAAATACATCTGTGGAAAGCTGGGTCGAAATTCTCTCTGGTGGTCCCCCAAAAGACGGTATCCCCGCACTGGATGATCCTGATTTTCGTGATGTCTTGGCCGAAGACCGTCTTGGTGCGCGTGAACCCGTGATTACCGTGGAACTAGATGGTGAAAGGCCTCGGGCCTATCCACTTCGGTATCTGACGTGGCATGAAATTGTAAACGATCAGATTGGTGATCTTCCCATTGCTGTCACCTTTTGTCCGCTTTGTAATTCCGGCCTCGTCTTTGACAGACGTGTGGACGACCGGGTGCTGAGCTTTGGTGTTTCTGGAAAGCTGCGAAATTCTGATATGGTGATGTATGACCGACAAACCGAAAGCTGGTGGCAACAAGCCACGGCAGAGGGCATTGTCGGCGTGATGACAGGAAAGGAATTGGTGCAGTTGCCCGCATGGATGGAAAGCTGGCGCGACTTCAGTAGCCGCAATCCTGACGGTCTGGTGATGGAACAACCGACGTTTCCGCGTCAATACGGCTTTAATCCCTACCGTGGATATGACAGTTCCATTCGTCCCTTTTTGTACAGCGGAGAGGCCCCTCCATTTGATATTCCTGCGTTGGTGCGTGTTGTGCGGATCGGTGATATGGCGTGGCCAATCAAGAGAGTGCGCGATGCAGGTGGCGTGACCGAGGCGGGCTACGACATCAGCTGGACGGCAGGGCAGGCGTCGGCACTGGATAGCGCATCTATCGCCGAGGGCCGTGATGTGGGGTCCATCAGGGTGCGCGACAGCTTGGGTGACGATGTTCCCCACGACGTAATGTTTGCGTTTGCTTTTCACGCATTCTGGCCGGACGGCACATGGATGCTGGGTGACTAGTGCCTCAAAAATTTCGGCAAATGTCTCGCGATTGGGGCCAGGGCCGGGTGATATAAACTTGTGCCAGTCAACTGAATAATCCGGGCACCTGTACCAAGTTTGAACCGCGCCAGATCTGGCGCGGTTTTCTGGTCAATACTTCCCAACTCGAGCCAATGTGCACCGACATCATTCAGCCAGCGCAATGCGGACCAAATAAGAAAATTATGCGCATGCAAGCGCCGACCAGCCGGTGACGTGACGCCAATCTGATAAGTTGCCCCGAGCCCATGACGTAGAATCAAAATGCCAGCCAGTCTGTGGTGATCTTGCCATGCCTCGAACACCTGTGCATTACCCGGGGCGGCATGTGCATATCCTGCAACAAGATGACGGGGAAGATTGCGATAGCGCCGGTGGTGCTGTTGTTTTTCGTCCGCACGCAGCAACCAGTGATCTAGGGCCGCTGGCAATGCATATTGGCGCAACGATAGGTCCGCATTTTCTGCCCGCACCAGTCTGTTGCGCCATTTCTGCGTCAAGGCTGATCGCATAACTGCACGATCTGCAATGCGGACACGTCCGATGCTTGCAGGGGTCAGGGTCGGAAACAGGCCGATGGACTGCATCTTATTTGTTGGCACAATCTCACCGTTTACCAGAGTTGGTATCGGCACATGTACAAGGTCTTTTAACCATGCAGTAGCGGTGTCTGTATCCGGACAAACCGGTCCGCGTGATATCAAACGTATCTGGCCAAGAAGCGGCAGGCGCCGAAGTTGAACCAAACAATTGCACGGGGCGAGTCCATCAACGTCACGGGTGTGCATCTGCGTTGGCAAACCCAAAGCTTTGCAGGCGGCGTAGAACTCCATCGACTGCATTAAGGGGGGGGCGTGCCATCCAATATCCATGCAAGCCATTAACCGAAACGTAAGTTCACATAAGGTAAACGGGTCTTATGAAAATGACCTCTCGTCCACGTCCGACGCGGGCGGTCGCATGCCTGATCGCCTGTATCCTTGGGTTTCCTTTCGCCATGGTCAGTGTGATCGAGTTCGCGATCTACCTGTTTCGAACGTTATGAGGATGGGTCAAGCCGCAAAAGCGCATGGCGTTTTTTTCCTGCACTCAGTTTTATCGGCTCTTCGAGGGCCTCCGCATCTAGCATCAATCCCGAAGACGTCAGCGGGGCATCGTTCAGGCGCGCACCATTTTCCGCAATTAGCCGTTTGGCATCTTTTCCGGACTTTGCCAAACCAGAGCGGACAAGCGCCTGCACGATACTCAGACCCCCTTCGATATCTGCAGCCGTCAAGGTCACAGTTGGTAGCTCGTCACCAATTCCCCCCTTTTCGAACACATCACGAGCGGTGGCCTCGGCCGCCTGCGCGGCGTCCTGTCCATGCAGAAGAGACGTAACCTCGTTGGCGAGGATGACTTTCGCTGCGTTTATGTCAGAGCCGGACAGCGCCCCGAGCCGGTTACATTCCTCTACCGACAGCTCTGTGTAGAGCTTGAGAAACCGACCAACATCCGCATCTGTTGTGTTTCGCCAGAACTGCCAGAATTCATAGGGGCTAAGCATGTCCGCGTTCAACCAGATTGCACCGCCTTGCGATTTACCCATCTTGCGTCCATCTGACGTGGTGAGCAAAGGTGTGGTCAGGCCGAAAATCTCGGATTCCAAAACGCGGCGTGTCAGATCAATGCCGTTTATGATATTGCCCCATTGGTCTGAACCGCCCATCTGCAACAGACATCCATGGCGCCGGTTCAGCTCTAAAAAGTCATAGGCCTGTAGGATCATATAATTGAATTCCAGAAAGGACAGTGACTGTTCGCGATCCAGACGGGATTTGACAGATTCAAAGCTCAACATACGGTTCACGCTGAAATGCCGCCCGATATCCCTCAGAAATTCCAGATAATTCAGGCTATCCAGCCATTCGGCATTGTTGGACATCAAAGCAGATTGCGGTCCGGCGTCATAATCAAGGTAACGATCAAAGACCCGCTGCATTTCAGCGATGTTTGCATCGATGTCATCCGCAGACAGCAGCGGGCGTTCATCTGCCCGGAAGCTGGGGTCTCCAACCTTGGTCGTTCCGCCCCCCATAAGCGTAATCGGGCGATGCCCGGATTTTTGAAACCAACGCAACAGCATGATGTTCAAAAGATGCCCGACATGCAGGGATTTGGCCGTTGCATCATATCCGATATAGGCGGTCACCATACCAGCGCTCAGGGCTTCATCAAGGCTCTGATAATCCGTGCAGTCAGCTAAAAAGCCGCGCTCCATCACGGTGTGCAAAAACTCGGATTTGGGATGGTATGTCATAATGACCCCCTGTTTCTGTTGGTGTGTCCGCTATAAGCATGAAGCACACGAAGGGGAAGGCCATGACGCGCAGTGATCCGATTTGGTCGGCAGGTTTGATGTCAGGGACGTCTTTGGACGGTGTCGACGCTGCGTTGGTGTATACAGACGGAGTGCGGATCCACAGCTTTGGAGAGGGCCGATATCGTCCTTACTCGGCGGACGAACGCAAAGAATTACGGGCAGTTTTGGGACATTGGCCGGGAAGGGGACTGGAATCGGCCGAGCGTGTGATTCTATCCACACATCACAGCCTGATTGCGGGCTGGTCACCTGACATTATCGGCTTTCATGGCCAGACGCTCGCCCATGATCCGATCAACCGTCGGACCCATCAACTGGGTGACGGAGCGGCCTTTGCCAAGCTGTGCAAGGCCCCTGTGGCATGGGATTTCCGCACCCATGATGTGTCGATCGGAGGGCAGGGTGCCCCATTAGCCCCCGTGTTTCATTTCGCCTGTGCGCAGTGGGCAGGGTTGACGGATCCTGTCGCGTTTTTGAACCTTGGTGGGGTTGGCAACCTGACATGGATCAATCCGGCGGTGGATCACATTCTGGCGGACAATGCCGTACTGGCCTTTGATACAGGACCGGCAAATGCACCGTTGAATGATGCGATGATGCGTTTGTTTGGTGAGGCTCAGGATACAGATGGACGGGTCGCGCAAAAAGGGCAGGTGGATCCGGCGTGGATCACACAGTTCCTGACCCATGAATTTTTCACGCGTCGGCCGCCTAAGTCACTGGATAGAGACACATTCGCCAACGAACTAAAGAGCATAGACTGTCTCGACGATGATGATCAAATCGCGACACTGTCAGCTTTGCCCGCGTTTTGCGTGGCGAAAAACCTGTCCTGCTGCCCCTGTCCTCCATCCAAGATCTTTGTGACGGGTGGAGGCCGACATAATCCGGTCATGATGGACGCTTTGGCCGATACGTTGCCGTGCCCTGTTGCGGCAATTGATACCATCGGGCTAGACGGAGACCTCTTGGAAGCGCAGGCCTTTGCCTATCTTGCCGTACGGGTGTTGAAAGGGTTGCCTACGTCATTGCCAACGACCACGGGTGTCCCGCATCCTGCCTGCGGGGGACGGGTCAGTACCCCCTGAGCAACGGGATACCAACTTGGCTCCCGCTGCGCGCCCGTGCTCAACTTGAACAACTCGCTCCGCCAAGAACACAGAATTTTGCACAATGGGGATGATTTAATGACACCGAAGCCTCGGATTCGGCAAGGGTTGTCCCCATCTCGAATTTTGCATCATAAGGGAGCAGTGTACAGGCCACCACGCTTGGACGGTCAGCTCCGCGGCGTTTCACCACCATTCGAGACGAGGCACACATCACGCTTTGCGGTGTCTTGCCAAGGATCCCCCAGCATGCGGTTGTGATTTCGGGAACCTCGACGGACTGGTCCATTTCGGGAAAAATTATTAGATCGGCTGGGCTTTGTGCAGCGATCTGAAATCCTTCGTCTTCAAAAAGGCGCGCATAGCCCAAACGCGCGTCGGCTTCACTTTCATTCCAAAGACTGCGGCCGGCGACAGTTGTTTGAATACCGACATCGCGTAACCAGCGCATGCCTTTCAAGGCAATATCAAAACTGCCGGTGCCGCGCTCTTCATCATGCCGTGCGGCGGTGAAATGATCCATTGACACGCGTAACGTCAGCTTTGCGCCGTAGGTTGCCTGAAGAGCCGCCAAACCGGACTGAACGCGGGATCGCATCATCGGGCGCATGGCATTTGTCAAAACCAAAACATCATATCCGCGCGCAAGAGCCGCCGTCATCATGCCCAGTATTTGCGGGTTCATAAACGGCTCGCCGCCGGTAAATCCAATTTCACGAACGTTCCATTTGCGCGCGTCCAGCTGATCGAGGTAGTCTGTCACCTCGTCAGATGTCATATAGGTCAAAGCGTCATTGGTCGGCGAACTTTCAATGTAACAGCGCAGACATTCGATATTGCAGAGCGTGCCGGTGTTGAACCACAAGGTATCAGGATGAGAAAGATCTACCTGTGCACGGGGCGATCCATCGGCTGTATAATAGGGATCTGAAAACTTTAACGGTTTTACTTGGTACGAATTGTCTTTCATGTTTTACGCGCAGCCTATTATCTTTTGGTCGGTTCTGGTGGTATTTAAGTCGCCGAGGCTCTCTAGGCCAGTGGTGTGGCTATAAAGAAAGCTATGGTATTCACTAAGCTCGGTTGGACATTCACAAAAATACACGGTAGTGCGTGATCGTTAGCGCTAACAACTTTGCCAGCGCGAATCGCTGGCTGTCAAATGGAGCAATACTATGGTCTCGCGCGTCATTCCTGTTGACCCTTTCGATCTTGTTATTTTTGGAGGGACGGGCGATTTGGCACGCCGCAAAATTCTGCCTGGGTTATTCCGTCGATTTTGCGCGGGGCAGGTACTCGACAGCGCGCGTATTGTCGGAGCCGCGCGCGCTGATATGACTGAAGACGGGTATCGCGAGTTGATAAGTGATGCTGTTGTGGAATTTGAACTCAAGGGCAACCCCGAACACCCTAAACTGGCAGACTTTCTACAGCAAATCAGTTATGTATCGGTGGACGCCCGTGGGGATGGAGGCTGGGATGAACTAAAATCCAAACTGCGCAGTGATG
>JAQXDR010000078.1 GCA_029251265.1 Pseudoprimorskyibacter sp.
TCAAAGACCACATTCATCTATTGGAAATTTAACCCCATCTGAATTTGCAGAGAAAATCAGGATGGACAAACTGGCGGCATAACCCCATCAAAGATCAAACCAAGGTCTCTCCTAAACGTGGAGGGAACTTGGGGCGCAGGTCAGTTTGGACCACCTGTCCTGGGTCACCCTCGTCGAGTGTAAGTGCAGCCGCTACGAACGCCAACCCTTCGACACGCTCTAGGGCTGCGTTGCGGCGCATCTGGAATGCCTGCCTCGGTCAAGATGCGCTTAACGATCTGCCGGGCACGCACCTTACAGAATTGCTCACTCAAATCCTGACTGATCAGGACATCAGATTAATGATCTCCGACGGTGCCAGTGTCCGAAACGAGGCCATGCGGGCATAACGATATCTGGGTCGGGCGCCGTGGTGACGATGGAGCGGATACCACCGCCGAAGTCGCGCCTAAACAAAGATGCATTGTGTGAAACTCTTGGGGTAATTCATGATGGCACGGGACTTGGACCGGCAGGTTGCGGAGGTCCAAGTCCGTGTCGCCGTACTCAACAGCTACACTACTCTCAGCATACCTGTCACAGAGCCCGCAGGATGAGTCTATCTAGGGAAAGGGGAAGACTGCCTATCAACAAATTTGTGTAACAAAGCCGCTGTGTGATGGCGGTGCAGATCGTGTCAGTTTGGTGGCTCCAAACATCTGAACCACGCGTATCCAAACGAGCAACCCCGTGTGAGACCTTGTTACTCAAACTTATGAAACAATGGGGTTCGTGCCCTATTTCCTGCGCAGAACCGCACAATAAAATCCGTCTCCTCCCATGAGAGGGATAAAGTGGCGCTCTGCGTTAAGACAAAAATCTGTGTTATCTTTCAAGAACGACTTGGTCTGTTGTTGATTTTCAACATCCAAAAGCGAACAAGTTGCGTAGACTAGGTAACCATTTTGGCGCACCAAAGACGCGGCTTTTTTCAAAATGTGACGCTGCGCACCCACAACATTTGCGAGTTTTTCCGGCGTCAGCGCCCATTTACCCTGAGGGTCCCGACGCCAAGCCCCACTTCCAGAACAAGGTGCATCTACCAAGACTGTGTCAAACACTTGATTTTTTGTATGTGTGTCCACTGAGACCTGCCGAACTTGAACACCAGCGCGGCTGGCCCTTTTCGGCAAATCCTTCATTCTTTGAGGGTCGACATCGTGCGCAAAAAACACACCCGAAACCCGACCGGCAACGGCAAGAACTTTTCCGCCACCGCCCGCACAAAAATCAAGAAATGTTTGCGTGCTCTGCAAGGGCACCATATCCGCCACGGCTTGAGACGCAGCATCTTGTAATTCAACCTCGCCTTTTTGAAACGCCCCACAATTTCGGATCAATCTAGCCCCCTGATCCACTTGTATGGCAGATGGCGACAAGGCGTGGGGCCGACACTTAATCCCGTCATCCGCAAGAGATTTAATGACATCGTCACGCGTGGATTTCATCAGGTTCACACGCAAGAAAACGGGCGCCCTGTGCAACAAGCAACGCGCGATTTCCGATGCCTCTGCTGGGTGGGACCGGACCAAATCCGGCCAAAGCCAATCTGGAAAGTCTCGGGATGCGGCCAAGGCCTCAGAGACCATTTCATGTTGGAAGCGTCGTTCGGTTTCGGTCAGCTCTGACGGAGCATAACGATCCTTGCCAAAATAGTTGTCAGGATTTTCTCCGCTTGCCCGCAGGTGTCCCAACAAAAGCGCGCGCCCACTCTGGCCTTGTCCATAGGTTGCACAGCCTTGTTTTTTTCGAAGGACATCATACACGATATCTCCGATAGCGGCCCTATCTTTTGCACCTGCATATCGGTTTCTACGTCCCCAGTTGGCAAGAGCACGGTCTGCCAACTCACCGCTTTGTATACGATCCATCAACTCGATCGCCGCGTTTATACGTGCTGCCGGTGTCATAAACTGCCTCATTTCCAGATGCTTAGAACAAAGCGAGCCACAGATGCTGTTGTCTTTACCCCTGCGTCGCAAGGGGCGTCAAATGCATGTCCGCCAGCATGACATTTTATACCGCAACATCAAACCTGCGTTTTAGCAAACTGCGAAACCTTTTTCGGGGTGACTACACCTCAATCGTGGCAGCAACCGCACGTTTCCACGCCGAATATTTTTCTGTTCTGATGTTTTGTGACATTTGCGGGGTAAAGCTGGACTCCAAAGCCCATGTTCTGGCGAAGTCTTCCTGTGACGGATAGATCCCAGCTTTGTAACCAGCAAGCCAAGCCGCCCCCATAGCCGTTGTTTCCAGAACAATCGGCCTGTCGACTTGGGCTCCGGTGATGTTAGATAAAAACTGCATGGTCCAATCAGACGCGCTCATACCGCCGTCCACCCGCAGAGCCGCCGATCCTTGAGTGCCCCAGTCAGATCGCATGGCGTCCAAAAGATCCAATGTCTGGTAGCCAACACTTTCAAGGGCGGCGCGCGCAAACTCTTCCGGGCCGGTGTTGCGGGTCAGGCCAAAGATTGCCCCACGGCAATCGGGTTTCCAATATGGCGCACCCAGACCTGTGAATGCAGGAACGATAATCACCGACTCTGATGGATCTGAATTCACAGACAGTGATTGAGTTTCAGAAGCGTCTGTTATGATTTTCAGGCCGTCTCGCAGCCATTGGACCACTGCGCCTGCGATAAAAATTGACCCCTCTAAGGCATAGGTCGTCTTACCGTCCAACTGGTAGGCAATTGTCGTCAAAAGCCGGTTGGTGGATCGGACCGCCGTGTCACCCGTATTGAGCAAGGCGAAACACCCTGTTCCATACGTGCTTTTCAGCATGCCGGCCTGAAAACAGGCCTGACCGACCGTCGCCGCTTGTTGATCCCCTGCGATTCCTAATATGGGGATTGGGGCTCCAAGATGCTGTGCGTCGCTAACACCAAATTCTGCAGCACAATCGTGAACCTCCGGCAGCATGTTCATTGGAATGTCAAGCAGATCACACATCTGTTGGGACCAGCATCCTTGATGAATGTCATAAAGCATCGTCCGGGCTGCATTGGTGGCATCTGTAACGTGACGCGCCCCATTGGTCAGGTTCCATACCAGCCAGCTATCAACTGTGCCAAACAACAGGTCACCGGCCTCGGCCCGGGAACGGACCCCTTCGACCTTGTTCAACACCCAGGCAAGTTTTGTTCCCGAAAAATACGGGTCCAGCAGCAGCCCAGTGATGGACGTAACGGTTTCTTCTGCACCCTGCGCTCTGAGGCTCTCACAGGTGTCGGACGTTCTTCTATCCTGCCAGACAATCGCCCTATGGACGGGCAGACCCGTCTTTCGGTCCCATACGACGGTGGTTTCACGCTGGTTCGTTATTCCAATTGCAGCGACATCCGATGCACTGAGTTTTGCATCAGCCAATGCCGCGCGGCAGGTGCGTAGGGTCGTTTGCCATAAATCATCCGCGTCATGTTCGACCCAACCACTGGCC
The DNA here is from genome assembly GCA_029251265.1 of Pseudoprimorskyibacter sp. Lineage (GTDB taxonomy): Bacteria > Pseudomonadota > Alphaproteobacteria > Rhodobacterales > Rhodobacteraceae > JAQXDR01. Next base: position 3,485 of record JAQXDR010000078.1, read on the forward strand.
GGAAAATGTTGCGTGAACTCTTCCTGAGCAGAAGCAATAATTTTCATGTCTGCATTAAAAATAATGGCTCGTGTTGATGTTGTGCCCTGATCAATTGCCAGAATATGCCCCATGTGTCGTACTCCTTATCTGCTAGGCTCTTTTTGCAAGAGATCGTGACCAGTGCAACAGGTCAGCGTTTGGCAAACCTTGGCTGTTACAGTAAATCCCTAGTTATATGTGACATTCGAAAAAAACCGCTTGCGGCATACGTGCCTGCGATCGAGGTGTCACATACCGTCAGAAATCGCGTACAGATCAGTCTGCCTTTGCCCGCGTGACCTGTGGTAAGGTTTGAAACAGCCCAAAAACAAGACCGGACTTTTAAAACTGCAGCGATCTGGTATCCCCTTGGTTCGGGCAAACTGTGCCCATAACGCTTTGATAGGGTGCGACAACAGTATGAATGTGATCTTTGATTTGGATGGAACGCTCATCGACAGCCTTCCAGATATTCACGCCACGGCCAATACAGTGTTGGCCACGCACGGTTTTGCCCAGCTCAGCTTGGATCAGTCGCGCAGCTTTATTGGCAACGGGGTGGTTGTATTCGTACAACGTGCGTGTGCCGCGTTGCACATTGGGTCCGACGACGAGGCGTCGATGGTTGAGCAGTTTCTATCTTTGTATTCAAACGCGCATAGCCTGACCAAGCCCTACATTGGCGTGATGGACGCCTTGGGCGAATTGCGTACAGCCGGACATGATCTGGCTGTGTGCACAAACAAACCCTTGGCTCCAACCCAGGCGGTTTTGGACTATCTTGCCATGACAGATCGGTTTACAGCAATCATTGGCGGTGACAGCCTGCCCGTTCGCAAACCAGACCCCACACCTCTTTTGCATTGCCAGTCTCTGATGCCAGAAGGGCCTGCGTGTTTTGTCGGAGATAGCGAAGTGGACGCTGAAACCGCAGATCGTGCCGGACTGCCATTTTTTCTGTACACAGAGGGCTACAGAAATGTGGCTGTTCAGGACCTGCCGCACACGGCGGCCTTCAATGATTTCAGACTGTTACCAGATCTGGTTTCCACCTTAAGCAAGTGAGGGCAACCAAAGGACAATGCCGGGAAACGCCACCAACAATGCGATTGTAACCCCATCAGCGATAAAAAACGGGGTGACACCCCGAAAAACATCCTGAACCGACAAATCCTCGCGCACGCCTGCCACGACGAAACAGTTCAACCCAATAGGGGGTGTGATCAGACAGAACTCGGCCATTTTAACAACCAAAATTCCGAACCATATCGCACACATCGGCCCTGACATGCCAAAGGTGCTGTCGGCTGCACTGACAAATTCACCTCCGTTCAGGGCCATAACGGCCGGATAAACAACAGGCAGCGTCAACAGCAGCATGCCGATCGCATCCATGAACATGCCAAGCACGGCATATGCCAGCAAAATGCACACCAAGATAAGCCAAGGCGACATCTCGAGGGCCGTAATCCAATCAGAGAACGCACCCGGCAGATCGGCAAAACCCAAAAAGCGCACGTAGATCAACACGCCCCAGATGATTGAAAAGATCATGACCGTCAGCTTGGCGGTTTCAATCAGTGCATCGCGCAACTGGCCTAACCGCATCCCCCGCAAAATCGCGATGCAAAAGACCAAAAACGCACCAACCGCGCCGCCTTCCGTTGGCGTACCCCATGCGTCACCAAACGGGTTGTAGACAAAAAAGATAATGATGACGACAACGGCCACGATCGGCAGTGCCGGCGGGAGGGATGCAAAACGTTCTTTCCACGTAAACCCGCTAACCGGCGGGCCTACGGATTTAAAAATAACGGCAATTCCAATGATCAGGCAGGCGTAAACCAGTGCCGAAAAGGCGCCCGGTACAAAACCGGCCAACAACAGCTTGCCCACGTCCTGTTCAACAATGATTGCATAAATTACCAAAATTGCAGAGGGCGGTATCAGAGACGCCAATGTCCCACCAGCCGCAACAACACCCGCAGCGAACCGCTTGTTGTAACCGACTTTCAGCATCTCGGGTATCGCGATACGGGCAAAGACAGCCGCCGTTGCCACGGATGCTCCTGACACGGCGGCAAAGCCGGCAGTGGCGAAAACGGTTGAAACGGCCAGCCCGCCAGGCACCCATGCGATCCACTTTTTTGCGGCATCAAACAACGCAGTCGTCAGCTTGGCGTGATAGGCCAGATAACCAATCAAGATAAAGGTCGGAATCAGGCTTAATGCTTGGTTCGACACCTTGGAATGCGGCACTTGCCCGGCGACTTTTGCACTAATTTCCACTGCCTTCCAGAGCCGGTCGGGATCATAGCCAAATCCGTTCCATCGCAGCCAGATCAATCCAAAGAACCCGGCCAATGCGGCGGCAAAGGCAACGCGCATCCCGAGAACCACAAAGACAAGCATGCCGCCCGTGGTCCACAGGCCGATCTCGATACTGGTCATTGGCCGCCCCCTTCCAGCTGCTTGGCTTCGGCCATTGCCTGTGCCTCGATGCTTTGAACAAGTGGCACGGCAACGGGTGTGTCCAGACCAAGCACCAACGCGCGCGCATAGGCCGCTGCTTGTAAAATTAACCGCGCGGTAAGGACGGCCAATGCGACGGGTACAACCAATTTTGACGGCCATAATGGCAGGCTAAGGTCAATTGTGCTGTCGCGCGAACATAAAGGACGTGCGCAGTCAAAGCTGCGATCAAAATGAGACCAACTGCCCCAAACGAGGCCGATCATCAGCACGATAATCAATAGAACTGTCAAAAGCTCGACAAACCACAAAATACGCCCTTTCAGAGCACCAACAAGGATGTCCATACGAATATGGCCACCTTCGCGTTGAACGTAAGAGATCCCAAAAATGGCAATCAATGGCATCAAGGACATGATGATGTCGACATAACCAGGTAGCGGCGATGCAAAGAATTTGCGTCCTGTAACTGACCAAGCAGCAAGAAACATTAATGAAAAAGCGGCGAGGCCACTGCAAATCGCCATAATGCGTTCCAGTGGCAAAAGCAGTCTGTCGAGCCTGCTTAACACCGAAGAATCGCTCAGCACTGTTGCGGATCCAGCCATGACACCTCTTCTCCAAAATTATAAAACGACCCGGCCCATGAAAACAAGGACCGGGTCATCTATTGGATCGTCCAAACGGACGGTCTATCGCTTTAGCATTAACGCTGAGCGGCCAGTGTTGACATCACCAAATCATACAGCTCTTGGGCGGGCATGCCCTGCGCTGTCATGTCAGCAATCCACTTGTCACGAATAGGCGTCCCTGCAACGGCTTTGAACGCATCAATCTCTGACTGCTCAAGCATGACTGCGGTTACATTTTTTTCAGCCAAGACACTATCCCAGCGCTCCAACAACGCTCCGTAATTGGCAAGATAATGCGCAATGGCTTCGGGAACACTTTCATCAAAGATAGCGCGGTGTTCGTCGCTTAGGCTGTCGTAGGCGTCAATATTTGCGACGATCGGACAGTTGACGGTACCCGGGTTCAGGTTTGCAGTCCACCAATCGGCCTGATTGATTGTACCGAACGACAAATGCGCATGCTGTGCAAAGGCCACGGTATCAACAACACCGGATTCCATTGCCTGATATGCTTCGGAGGATGTCACAGAGGTCGGCACACCGCCAACTGCGGCAAACGCCTGTCCAAGACCCCCAGTCGCGCGCACGCGCATGCCATCAAAATCAGCGAGGGTGTCACGCGGCTCTCCGGTGCCGACAAGATTGTACTGTGGCATGGGCGACGTCATGACCATTCTTGCGTTCCATTGTGCCATCTCGTCGATGACAGCGGGATGCGCGTAGACGGCGTGGCTGACGGCCACTTCCTCTTCCAGTGTTCCAACGCCCAGAAATGGAAGCTCAAGCACTGTGATCGCACGGTTTTTATCGCGGTGGTAGCCGGCACAGAACTGCGCCATCTCAAAGGCGCCGATCGAGATACCATCAAGGTTTTCACGGTTATTGGACAGCCCGCCATAGCTGACGTTCATGGTGAACGCGCCACCGGATTTCTCGGCAACCAGTTCAGCAAGTCTCTCTACATGTTCTGTAAACGCACGGCGCTTGCCCCAGACCGATACGTTCCACTCTGTCGCGGCGGCTTCGCTGGCAAAGGCGACGCTTAGCGCCACAATGGCGGTACGGCTCAGTAAATTGTTCATGGTATCCTCCCCATAGGGTTTTTTTGATGTTTGCCCAAACGTGAGTGTCAGGAATTCCCGCGTTCTGTGCAAGCAAATAGTGCCAAAGATTGCTGGTCAACGCCAAAGGATGACCGTTTTATGCAAAACCTTGCTCGGTTCAATCCAGCCCAGACACTGCGGCGCGTTCGGCTTTCATTTCCCAACGTCCGCCTTCATCCGACCAGTACTGCGCTGCCGTTCCGATTTTCGTCAGATCACGCCACTGGTCGCGCGCCATCTGGACTGCGTCTTCATCCGCAGCTGCAAACAAAAGACATGCCCGATCCGTTGCCGCAATATCCTGCGATGTGATGCGCGCGCCATCTACGGCCAACAAAACGGCACGATCAACCGGTGCATCAGTCGCTGTTGTCAACAAAACCGGTTGATGCGTGTCATGCGTACCGCCAGCGATGCCGTGTGGCAAAAAACCATCTTCTGGTCCCAACCAGAGCTTCTGGTCCCACCACTCAATGCGGCTGGCATCTCCGCACCGGACTTGAACACGCCAATCCCTTTCTAAGGACCGCGCCAACAATTCAGTCAGGGCAGCATCAACACTGCGACGCATCAAGTGGTAGAAATATGCCGCGCCCAAATCAGTCCTCTTCAGTCTCGAAACGTTCTGCTACAAGCCGATTTAGGGTCATTACCCCCCAGCCGGTGCAGCCTTTTGGCGATAGCGGCAGATCTTTGGGCACGCGCGCAACGCCTGCAATATCAATATGCGCCCAAGGGACATCATTTTTGACAAAGCGTTGTAAAAACTGTGCTGCTGTGATGGCTCCTGCCGGACGGCCCCCGATATTTTTCATATCGGCAATCGGGCTTTTGAGCAAATCATCATAGGATTTTCCAAGCGGCATACGCCATGCGCCTTCCTGCTCGCGTTCTGCGGCGCGCAGCAACGCGTTGGCGAAGACATCATCATTTGAGAAAACAGCAGCGTTTTCGTGACCGAGCGCAATAATGCAGGCACCCGTTAAGGTTGCCAAATCAACAACCGCCGCCGGAGCAAAGGTTTCTTGCGCGTACCACAACACATCTGCCAGCACCAATCGGCCCTCAGCATCTGTGTTGATGACTTCGATCGTGTCGCCTTTCATGGATGTCACAACGTCGCCCGGACGTGTTGCATTCCCCGATGGCATGTTTTCCACCAGACCAACGAGTCCAACAACATTGGCCGCAGCACCACGTCGTGCAAGCGTCAGCATCGTGCCAGCGACCACGCCCGCGCCCCCCATGTCCATGGTCATTTCTTCCATGCCGCCTGCGGGTTTCAACGAAATACCACCTGTGTCAAAAACAACTCCTTTGCCAACCAGGGCAAGGGGCGCCTCGCCTTCAACGCCGCCATTCCAGCGCATAACAACCATCTTTGATGGTGCCACAGATCCCTGCCCCACGCACAGTAATGCGTTCATACCAAGCGTGGCCATTTGGTCTTCATCGATAATTTCGACGGCCAGACCGGCCTCTTCCAGAGACTTCAGGCGATTTGCAAATTCGGTCGTTGTCAGAACGTTGGCAGGCTCGTTTGTCAAATCCCGTGTGAAAAAGACACCTTCTGCAACCGCAGCAAGGGGAATGAACTTGCTCACAGCTGAATCAACATTGTCTACCATCAGGGTAAAAGCACCGCTGTCATCCTGATCGGCGGTTTTGTGATCTGTGAACGCATAGCTGCGCAACATCAAGCCAAAGGCAATTTCCGCGATATTGCGTTGACGTCCAGCCAAAACCGTCAGCTCTGCATCACCGACCGAGCGCGCGAGTGCCGCGCCGGCCTGTCGGGCGAGATCCCGACTGGCCCGTCTGGGCAAACGCATAAGATGAATGGCCTCGGCATTCACGCCAGCCGGACTGTTAAGCCGTAGACACTCGCCATCGGCCAGTTTGTTCCAAGCCACGCTTTGGGCAGCCCGTTCTATCAAGCCTCGGGTCAGTCGGTCGATCCGCTGCACAATACCGGACTGACCTTGGGCATCGTCGCTGGTATCTACAAAGACGGCCAAGTGGCCAGAGTGGGTGGAAACAGTGTTCAGGTCTATGGGCTCAAAGCGAATTTCGCGAAATTCGGTCATGCGTCGTGGTCCTCGCGCGGTCAGTTGCTTGCCAAGAGGTATCGCGACGCGCCCGCATTGACCAGAGCAGGGTTTTGCATCACACCGCATTAAATACATTGTGCTGCGGCTTTTGACGCTGGGAAAGGATGAAATTGACCCGTTTCGACAGGTATATGCTGTCACAGCTGCTGATGCTGTTTGGGTTCTTTGCGCTTGTGCTTGTGTCGGTCTACTGGGTGAATCGGGCTGTAATCCTGTTCGATCGTCTGATCGCTGACGGGCATTCCGCGATGGTGTTTATCGAATTTACGGCATTAAGCCTGCCAAAGGTGATCGGTATCGTCGTTCCGCTCGCCGGTTTTGCAGCATCGGTCTATGTCACAAACCGTCTGATTGGCGACAGTGAACTTACCGTCATGCAGGCAACCGGATTTTCACCGTGGCGGATTGCGCGTCCGGTATTTGTCTTTGGATTGCTGTTAATGCTGATGTCGTCAATTCTTAGTCACGTTCTGATCCCAATTAGCGCAGGACAGCTGCGCGACCGGGAAGATGAAATATCTGGCAATGTTTCTGCGCGCTTGTTGCGAGAGGGACAATTTCTGCACCCGACCAAAGGCGTCACCTTTTATGTGCGCGACATCACCGAAGCCGGAGAGCTGCGTGATGTCTTTCTGACGGACCGACGTCAGGACAACCGCTCTGTGATTTACACCGCCGCGCGCTCTTATTTGTGGAACACCAGTGACGGGCCCCGCTTGGTCATGTTGAACGGTGTTGCACAAATTTATCAAAATGACGGTAACAGGCTTGCGACCACCAATTTCGAAGATTTCACATATGATATCAGCGACTTTATCGACACGCAAATACGACGCAAGCGCCTGATCCGCCATGTTCCAACGGCCGAACTTATACGCGATTTACCCGGCCTGGCCGCAGAAACAAACATGCCGGCCGGTCGGATCGCAGAAGAGTTACACAGCAGGTTTCAACAACCTCTTTTATCGTTGGTTGCAGCGATGATCGGCTTTTCAACATTGCTGGTCGGCGGGTTTTCCAGATTTGGCGTCGGGCGGCAAATTGTAGGAGCCATTTTTTTGCTTGTCGTTGTCAAGCTCGCTGAAAGCGCGGTGACAGATCCTGTACGCAACGATGCCGATTTTTGGCCGCTGATCTATTTTCCGACCGTGGTTGGACTTGGGATAAGTGCGGCCCTTTTGCACAGTGCTGCCAAAAACCTCACCCGACGCCCGTCAGGAGGTGTTGCATGAAGCTACACCTCTACATAGCACGGCGCTTTCTGACGCTGCTGGCGATGCTGTTTGGGATCTTTTTTGCATTCACCGTCCTTTTGGATCTGGTTGAGCAAATACAGCGCTTTGACGATAGTGTCAGTTTTGCGATGATTTTAGAAATTACGTTCCTGAATGCGCCCGAAGGCATGTACCAGATTTTACCGTTAATTGTTATCCTTGCCTCTATCGCGTTGTTTTTGGGTTTGGCGCGATCTTCCGAGCTCGTTGTGATCCGCGCGGCGGGGCGTTCGGGAACCGTTGTCGTGGTTGCCCCGGCCATCGTTGCGATGCTGGTAGCAGTTTTGGCCGTGGGGGTCATGAATCCGATCGTGGCTGCGACATCCAAACGCTATGAAGAGCTGCGCGAACTGTATCGAACAGGTGGAAATAGCGCGGTATCCATCGGACGTGAGGGTCTTTGGTTGCGACAGGGGGACGAAGATGGGCAAGCCGTGATACACGCAGCACGCACCAATCCAGATGCAACACGGTTATATGATATCAGTTTTGTGATGATTACACCCGATGGCATCCCCTTTAGACGCGTAGAGGCCACCGAGGCAGAACTGGTCCCCGGACACTGGGTGTTGAGCGACGCCACATCTTGGCCCTTGGCACCGGGTTTGAACGCAGAAACCAACAAAACCCATCATGATCAGCTCCGGCTGCCGTCAACGCTCACACAGGAAAGAATCCGAGATAGTTTTGGCACCCCTTCGGCAGTCCCCCTGTGGGAGCTGCTAACGTATATCGAGGAACTTGAAAAAGCCGGGTTTTCTGCACGTCGGCATTTGGTCTGGCTGAATATGGAGCTGTCAAAACCGGTTTTTCTGCTCGCCATGGTTCTGGTCGCGGCCGGATTCACCATGGGCCACAGCCGAATGGGACGTACTGGTGTATCGGTCTTATCGGCCATTTTGGTTGGGTTTGGTCTATATTACATGCGTAACTTCGCCCAGATTTTAGGAGAAAACGGCCAAGTCAACGCCTACCTTGCCGCATGGGCGCCACCAATTGCATCAAATATGCTTGCGCTTGGCTTGATTTTGCATCGAGAGGAAAGCTGATGCAAAAAATTCTACTTTTCCTATTGTGGGCGCTGGTTCCAGCAGCGGCTCTGGCACAGGCAGATCTGGCCTATTTGATCGCTGACCGCGTTTTCCTCAAAGATAAGGGCATCTTGATCGCCGAAGGTGCCGTCGAAGTCTGGCAGAACGACACCCGTTTGCTTGCAACAAGGGTTGTCTACGATCGCACAGCAGATCGCCTTGAAATCACCGGTCCCATGCGGCTTGAGGACGGTGAGGGGCTTGTGCTGATTGCCGCTGAGGCCGACTTAAGTACTGATTTCCGCACCGGCCTTTTGCGTGGTGTTCGAATGATTATGGACGATCAGCTTCAACTGGCAGCCGCCGACGCCCGCCGTAACCAGGACGGCTTCACCCAGCTACGCAGTGTTGTCGCCAGTTCTTGTCAGGTGTGCGAACAAGGATCACCGCCAGTATGGGAAATCCGCGCGCGCAGTGTTCTGCACGATCATGAGGCGCAGCAGCTCTATTTTGAGCATGCACAGCTTAGGGTGATGGACACTCCCGTGTTCTACCTGCCGCGCTTGCGATTGCCTGATCCAAGCCTGAAACGTGCCCGTGGCTTTTTAATTCCACAATTGGACAGCTCAACCTTGCTTGGCTTCGGGATAAAGTTGCCATATTTTATCCCGATGGGAGATCATGCGGATCTGACACTAACCCCCTACCTATCACCAGTCACGTCAACGCTTCAAATGCGCCTGCGTCGCGCGTTTCTAAACGGGGACATCAGAGTCGAAGGCGCAATTAGCAAAGACAGCCTTGAAGAAAAGGCGCGCGGCTTTCTGGATGCAACAGGGCAATTTGATCTTCGTGACCACATGCACCTGAACTTTGACCTTCAGATGGTGTCTGACGATGCGTATTTGAGTGAATACGACTTCAGCAAATCTGATCGGTTAGAAAGCGGCATCGCGCTTACCCGTATTCTGGATAAAAATTTCAGTCAGGCAGAGATTACGCATTTTGAAAGCCTGCGAGATTCTGAGAATAATGCGACCCAGCCCACCTTTCTTGGTCGGCTCGAACATCGCACCAGCACTTCGGGTCCAAGAGGACTGGGAACCCTGCGTTATAGCGCTCTTGCCACAGGGTTTTACAGAACCTCGGACGAAAATGTTGATGGGCGCGATATGTGGCGGCTGCATGCAGATGCCGCGTGGCTTGGTCAAAAGACCGTCGGCCAGGGATTGCGATTTGGATGGACACTTGGCGTTTCAGCCGAACGCATTATGACGCGTCAGGATGACACCGTTCCAGATTTGGTCAACCAGATCACACCCGCTGCGGGCGTGACACTACGCTGGCCCTTGATCCGTACCAGCCAAACAGGTGCACGTCATCTTGTCGAGCCCGTCGCCCAGCTGGGATGGACAGGTGGCACCCGAAACGAAACCGTGTCTGATGAAAGTATCATTCAGGAGTTCGATGAAGGAAACCTGTTGTCACTTTCGCGTTTTCCCGCGACAGACCGGTACGAACGCGGCGCGCAGGCCGTGACGGGCGTGCGTTGGAGCCGTTATGATGCTTTGGGGTGGTCAAGCTCGCTGACCCTCGGCCGTGTTTGGCGCAATGAATCCAATGATGCATTTACGCAAACCTCAGGTCTTCGCGGCACACGATCTGACTGGTTGGTTGCAACAAAATACAGCAATACACAGGGACTTAGCCTTGCCGCACGGGGCCTTTTTGATGGACTTACCTCAGCAAAATCTGCCGAAGCACGTGCCACATGGGCAACTGAAAATGCGTCCATGGATGCCAGTTATGTGCTGGAAATTGCCGACCCGGATGAAAATCGATCTGTTACGCAATCGGAATGGAGCATTTCCGGCGCCTACGACGTCACTCGTAACTGGACGGCATCGACGAATTGGCGGTATGACTTATCCGCAGACGAGGTAGCGTTGGCCGGTTTTGGGCTGGATTATCGCAACGAATGCGTTGATGTGGGTTTTTCGGTCTCGCGTCGGTTCACCTCTTCGTCCACAGTAGACCCATCGACCCGCTTCGGTCTGACCGTTACGCTGAAAGGCTTCAGTACCGGCGGACAGGCGTCACCAGATCTTAGGACCTGCCGACCATAGGACCCGTCCATGTTGCACCCTTTCAAAATCCTGGCCATCGCGCTAATTATTTTTCTTCTGCCTGCCACGCAAGGTCAGGCACAGGGCTTGTTCGCACCCGTTATTACCATCAACGAAAGTGTGGTGACGGGGTTCGAGCTGGACCAGCGTCAAAGGTTCCTGCGTTTGCTGGGCGCGCCAGACCCCCTATCGCTTGCATCAGAGCAACTGATTGAAGACAGGCTTAAAATCGCAGCAGCAAAAAATGTTGGAATCAGACCCACGCAAGAAGAGCTGGACAGCGCAGTTGCCGAATTTGCCGGACGACGGAACCTGACAACAGAAGGCTTGCTGGAAACGCTGGCATCGGACGGTATTGCCCCTCAGACCTTGCGCGATTTTGTGCGGGCAGGTCTGGCATGGCGCCAATATGTGCAGACAAGGTTCGGGGCGCGTGCGGGTGCTGGTGCTGATGAACTGGACCGGGTGCTCACAACCGGGGCGGACGGCTCTTCAATTCGAGTGGCCCTGAATGAAATTGTCATCCCGATTCCCAAAGGTCGCGAGGCCGAGGTGTCGCGCGTGGTCGAGCAAATCGTCAAAATCACCACGATCGAGGAATTCCAACGTGCGGCGCGTCAGGTCTCTGCGGCGCCCTCGCGCGCGCAAGGCGGCGCGTTGGGATGGCGTATGGTATCGGACCTTCCCGGGCCCATCCAGTCCATCGTAATCGAGCTCGCACCCGGAGAGGTGTCGCGCCCCCTTCCCGTATCCGGGGCGGTCGCATTGTTCCAGATGCGTGCCATGGAAGAGGTCGGCTACAATGCGCCCCCTATTGCCGCAATAGAATATGCCACGGTGCGCCTTGCTGGCGGGAACACGCCAGAAACACGCATGCGCGCTTCGATCCTGAACGAAAAGGCAGCCCGGTGTGATGACCTTTACGGGCTGCTCCGTAATGAAAATCCATCAATGCTTGAACGTATTTCGATGGCACCCGAAGAGCTGCCAAGCGATATCGCAATTGAGTTGGCACGACTGGATCCGGGCGAGGCCAGCTTTAACCTGACTGCCGATAACGGGACTTCGTTACTAATGGTCATGCTGTGCAGTCGCGTCGCAGCGTTACGCGAAGGAGAAGCCCGCGAAAACCTTGTTTTGGGCCTGCGCAATCAGCGACTGGAAACGCTGGCCAACAGCCACTTGGCACAATTACGTGCCGAAGCAGACATATCCTTCAAATGACACAAACGACAGTGGCTGTGACCTGCGGAGACCCTGCAGGGGTTGGGCTTGATCTTATTGCACCTGCGTGGCGAGCGCTTCGCGATGAGATGGTGTTTGCTCTGATCGGAGACCCTTCGCATCTGCCCCCCGACGTTCCCGTTGGCATCATTACCGACATATCCCAAGCCGCTTGTGTCATGCCTCATGCAGTACCTGTTCTGTTGCTTGATATTCCAGGACCGCGTTGCCCGGGCAATCCTCAAGCCGCACAGGCACCGAGCATCCTTCGGTCCATAGAGATTGGGGCCAAACTTGCGCAGTCTGGAAAAGCCTCTGCGCTGTGTACATTGCCGATACACAAACAGGCTTTGGCCAAAGGCGCAGATTTCCGGCATCCGGGGCATACCGAATTTCTTGCATATCTGGCAGGTGTCGATGACGTGGTCATGATGCTCGCCTCTCCGATTCTACGGGTGATACCAATAACCATCCACATCCCGTTGTCCGAGGTGCCCAAAGCACTGACCTCGGCCTTGCTCAAGCGTCGTATTCGTATCACTCACACGGCACTGATCCAGCAATTTGGCATCACCGCGCCGCGTCTTGCGGTCGCCGGACTGAATCCACATGCCGGTGAAGGCGGTCGCATGGGCCGTGAAGAAATCGACGTTATCTCTCCGGTGCTGGATGACCTTCGCACCGAAGGGATTAATCTGAGCGGCCCTCTATCGGCAGATACGCTTTTCCACTCCGCCGCCCGTGCCGGCTATGACGCCGCAATTTGTATGTACCATGATCAGGCTTTGGTCCCGATTAAGACGTTGGATTTTGACAGAGGCGTTAATATAACTTTGGGCCTGCCTTATCTGCGCACTTCCCCAGATCATGGCACAGCGTTTGACATCGCCGGAACAGATCGGGGCAATCCGACATCTTTGATCGCAGCATTAAGACTGGCCGGAGGGCTTGAGTGATGGACAGCCTGCACGACCTGCCCCCGTTGCGAGACGTCATAACGCGGCATGATTTGAGCGCACGCAAATCATTGGGCCAGAATTTTCTGTTGGATCTGAACCTGACGTCTAAAATCGCCCGCCAAGCTGGTGATCTGAGCAAGACAGATGTCATTGAGATCGGCCCCGGACCTGGTGGTCTGACGCGGGGTCTTTTGCTTTCAGGTGCCCGACGGGTACTTGCCATTGAAAAAGATGCCCGCTGTTTGCCCGCTTTAGCCGAAATAGAAAATGCGGTTCCTGACAGACTGCATGTCATTGAAGGTGATGCGCTACAGATTGATCCGCTGGAACATCTGACGCCACCAATCGCTGTGGTTGCCAACCTGCCCTATAATGTTGGGACGGAATTGTTGGTTCGGTGGCTGACCCCCAAGGTCTGGCCCCCTTTCTGGCAAAGCCTGACGTTGATGTTCCAGAGAGAAGTTGCCGAACGTATCGTGGCCCGTCCCGGATCCAAAGCCTATGGTCGGTTGTCTATACTGGCGCAATGGCGTTGTGATGCAAAGATTGTGATGCATCTGCCGGCAGAGGCCTTCACGCCTCCGCCCAAGGTTACATCGTCTGTTGTGCATATCAGGGCCCTGCCCAGCCCACGCTTTGAGGCCAATCAGAAAATTCTGGAGCGTGTTGTTGCCGCAGCGTTTAACCAGCGACGCAAAATGATGCGTGCCAGCCTAAAATCGATCTGCCCCAAGATTGAAGATCATCTTCATAACGCAGGAATATTGCCGACAGATCGCGCTGAAGTTGTGTCCCTTGAAAAGTTTTGTGCGTTAGCACAATCTCTCGAACAGAGCAAAAAAAACTGACCATTGCGTCTGCAAAGCGGTGCAAGCACCAGCATCGTGTAATGTAGCGTGATCAGCACCCGCATAAACTTGGTTTTTACATACGATCCAAATCTGTGGGGGCCCACGTCATTATAGAGTGTGGCAGGCCAAATTGCAGATCACGCCTGATATTGCAACGCGCCGACATTATTCTGTTCGACCGAAACCGGTTGACGTGCAACCTTGTGCGTGCCCCCGCCGCATTTCAGCGCGACGCAACCGCCAGAGTATTGGCAACCCGTCTAAGAGAGCACAATTGCATTGTATTTTGACACTTGCCCTTGACGAGTTCGAAGGCTTCCGATGCTCGAAACAGCCTTATTCCGCTGCCTTGTCAGGTTCATCCACTACAACCGTGGCAACCCCATCCCCAATATCAGAAACTGTTGTATCCGCCTTTGGCGGGCGTGGCTTACGTGGCGCTCTTGGTTTTCGCGGCGCACGTGGTTTCTTAGGCTTTTCCTCAACCGCCGTTTCCGGCGTTTGGACCAGCAAGGGTTCATCTTTTTCAGAGGCTGATGGTACAACTAGGTCAGGCTGTGGACCTGCGCCAGGGTCTGGTTTTCCTCGATTTGACGCCTCATTCACGTTGATAACAGGTTGATCTGTCTCAGCATGAACACCCGCATCGATTCGTGCCGCGTCCCGCTCTGCACGCTCGCGATCACGTTGAGCCTGCCGTTCGCGGTTTTCTTTTTCCTGCTGTTCCCGACGCGCCTCTTGTTCACGCTGAGCATCGGTAAGCAGCCTTAGGTAGTGCTCCGCATGCTGCTGGAAATTCTCAGCTGCAACGCGGTCGTTGCTTAGCTGCGCGTCTCTGGCAAGTTGATTGTATTTATCAATAATTTGCTGGGGCGTGCCTCGCACCTTGCCTTCGGGGCCAGAACTGTCAAATACCCGATTTACAACGTTGCCCAAATTCGAGCGGTTGCGGTTGGTCTTTGAGCGCGAACGTGACTTTGAGGAGCGCATATCTGTCTTTCGAAAAAAGGAACCTGAAGAGCGTTAATTTGTGTATACAGCTTGGCTTTAGCTGAGCTGCCTGTCTGGCCTGAAGCGAAACAAATACGAGCGCCTCGAAAAGGCAACCAATTGAAGTGCGCTCAGTAATCATGTCCTCTTCTGTCGAGCAAGCCCAAAACGTCGATAATTTGGCAAAGGAGCCGCTTTTAGTTGATTATCGGCCCGTTCGTTGCCCCATTACAACGCGATCGCGATTATCAAGATCTTTAACAATCTCAACACCCGTCAAACCTGTTTCAGTCATCATCCGCGCAACAGCATGTCCTTGGGTAGGACCTATTTCCAAAATAACTGTTCCCGACAGTGACAAAAACCCGAACAAGTGGGTCAAAATCTCGCGATAGGCTGACAGACCATCCGCGCCATCGGTCAGCGCTATCCGTGGTTCGTGTTCGCGCACCTCAGGCGAAAGATCCGCCATTTCATGAGCAGCGATATAAGGGGGATTCGATAAAATGAGATCAAATGAGCCCGTTACGGCAGACCACCATCTGCCCTGCGCAAAATCAGCTCGGTCGACCACACCAAGATTTTCAGCATTCCGCGCTGCAACGGCCAACGCACATGCACTAATATCGGTGCCCAGCCCAGTCGCCATTTCACGCGCGCCCAGAACGCTGAGCAAAATAGCCCCAGATCCAGTACCGAGATCCAATATACGGTTCGCCGGCGTGTCCAGCGCCAATTGTACCACAATTTCTGTTTCAGGACGCGGATCAAGAACATCTGGCGTCACAATGAAGTCATGTCCGAAAAAAGCACGTTTGCCTACAATCTGACTGACAGGCTTACGACCTGTTCTGGCCTCAATTGCGCGATCAAAACGCGCCTGGACATCAACTGAAAGCGGCTTATCGAGATTTAATGTCAAACGCGCCTGAGGGATCTGCAAAGCATATGCCAGCAACCTGCGGGCGTCTCTGGCTGGGGTTGGGATATTTACAAGACGCAATTTAGACGTCGCCTTGGCAAGGATCTGCGCCCCAGTTTCAACCATTCATCTCTGCCAAAAGCGTGGCCTGTGCATCTGCGGTAAGGGCATCGACAATATCGTTCAAATCACCCTGCATGACCTGATCCAACTTATACAAAGTCAGATTTATGCGATGGTCCGTCATGCGCCCCTGTGGAAAATTATAGGTCCGGATACGTTCGGATCGGTCACCGGTGCCAACCTGAGCCTTGCGATCTGCGGAGCGTTCACTCGCCGCTTTTTGACGTTCAAGATCATACAGACGCGCCCGCAAAACCTGCATGGCAATCTCACGATTGCGGTGTTGGGATTTTTCAGAGCTGGTTACAATCAATCCGGTGGGCAAATGGGTGATACGAACTGCACTGTCGGTCGTATTGACGTGCTGCCCACCCGCACCCGACGCGCGCATGGTGTCTATTCTGATGTCTGATGGATCGATATGCAGATCGACCTCTTCTGCTTCGGGAAGGACAGCAACAGTTGCGGCCGAGGTGTGGATGCGCCCCCCGCTTTCAGTGACCGGCACCCTTTGCACACGATGCACACCAGATTCAAATTTCAGACGCGCAAAAACACTGTCGCCAGCAATCCGAACCACCAACTCGCGAAGGCCTCCGATCTCAGTCGCTTGCTCTTCGATGATCTCCCATCTCCACCCCTGCGCTTCAACGTAGCGTTGATACATCCGAGCTAAATCTGCAGCAAACAGGCCAGCTTCCTCACCGCCTGTTCCGGGTCGTATCTCCAACATCGCAGCCCGGGAATCCGCCACATCTTTAGGCAATAAGACCAACTGCAGTTCAGTTTCAGATTTGGGCAGTTTGCGACGAAGTTCCGGCAGCTCTTCATGTGCCAATTCAGCCATCTCAGGATCGTCCAGCATGGCTTCTGCCTCGGCGATATCGTCGCACAGTGCGATGTAGGCGCGGATTTGATCAACAACCGGACGCAGCTCTGCATATTCACGTCCCAGAGCTGCAATATCGCCAGCCCCATCAGACATGGAAGCTTCGATAAATTCAAAACGTTGGATAATATGGAACAGGCGCTCTTCAGGTATCATGGACTGTCTTTTGCGCAAGCCTTGGCTCGGGTCAAGCCCTACTGACCAGCTTGGAGCCGCCCGCGCCAGTCTTTGAGCCTTTTTTCATTCACTCCAAAATCACTGCGTCCAAATCGCAAACGGCCAAAGAGAATGAGATCGTCACCCTGCTCTGCGACTGTGATGTAATCCGGGAACCCCCAAAATGCGGAGCGTGTGACATAAGTTATCATGCCATCTTGAACCGAACCGGCCAACACTCGCGTTCTGGGTGTTCTTAATGCGATTTTGTTCAAATCCAAAAGGCTCTGATGCGAGATGCGCAACACAGCACTTCCTTGATTTATGCGATCTTGTGTTGCCACAGGGCGCACATGCCAGCGTACAGGATCTGACGGCGCAAACCGGACCCAAACTCCAACGGCCAGAAAAACCAAAACTAAGACCACCACAAACACCATGAACGAACGCCCCATCTTCACACAACCCTTTGGCTTGATCCAAGCATCTACACGAATTTGGCCAGCGTAGACACTCGTTATGCGTGAACACCTAACTCGCCAAAGTTGACCGAACCGACCTACTGCGACCTATCACAAACAAATTTTTTACAACCCCAATCTTGTCAAAAGATCCTGTTTTTTTTGCCTGCTACATGATTGTGCACACAGCGAACATAAGTCTCTCCCTTCATTGCGATCAAAGAGGTGTTCTGCTGTCGATAGCGCATGCACAATGCGGCGGAAGGGGGCTTTGAGTTTGCCAAGAACCGTTCGAACTTATTAGGCTCTCGAGAGATGTTGGCGTCGTAGGCCGTGTGTGCCAGCACGTATTTGACGAGCTGCAATCCCTC
>JAQXDR010000095.1 GCA_029251265.1 Pseudoprimorskyibacter sp.
GCACGTGCGCGGCCTCGTTTTGCCCAACCCAACACATACCAGCGTCAGATCAAGCATTTGGACGTTTAGGTTAGGTTGGCATACGCTGCTCGGCCAATTCGACAAACCATGAACACCCCGCAGGAATGGCATCGTCGTTAAAGTTATATTCAGCGTGATGCAGTGATGCACTGTTTCCATTACCCAAAAAGATAAACGCACCGGGACGCTCTTCTAACATTTCAGAAAAATCTTCTCCGCCCATCAAAGGGTCGATGTCTGTGGCCACATGCTGCGCGCCAACAACAGTTTTCGCAGCCTTTATCGCGTATTCAGTGCACTCATGATGATTTTCCGTTACCGGCACGCCATATTCATAATCAAAGCTCGCCTCGCACCCGTACACGGCGGCGGTTCCCGCAATCACTTCCCCCATACGTTTCACAACACTCTGCTGTATCGACAGGTCAAGAAACCGCGCGGTTCCAGTTAGTTTTGCACTGCCCGGGATGACGTTGTGGGCCATCGTATCCGTCTGGATGCCCGTGACCGACACCACGGCGGCACCCAGTGCGGGCACTTCGCGTGCAACAATTTGCTGCAACGCCATCACGATTGCGGCAGATGCAAGCGTTGTATCCTTGGCAGAATGTGGCATGGCACCATGCCCCCCCCTGCCTTGCACAGTCACCTCGAAGAAATCAGAGGCCGCCAGCAAAGGCCCGGGGCGAATGGCAAAGGTACCTACCGGCAAATCAGGCATATTGTGCAAGCCGTAGATTTCCTGAATGTCCCAGCGGTCCATCAGGCCATCTGACACCATCGCGCGCGCACCACCACCACCTTCTTCAGCCGGCTGAAACGCCAGCACGACAGTTCCGTCAAAATTTCTAGTCTCGGACAGATATTTCGCAGCCCCCAATAGGATTGAGGTATGTCCATCGTGTCCACATGCATGCATCTTGCCAGACTCTGTTGATACGTAATCATGTTGCGCAAGCTCTGTGATCGGCAGCGCATCCATATCCGCACGAAAACCGATCACTTTACCCGACGCCGTAGAACGCCCCTTGATGACTGCCACAACACCTGATGTACCTACGCCCTCGATAATATCGTCTACGCCAAACTCGGTCAAAAGCGCAACAACGCGTGCGGTGGTCCGGGGTAGGTCGAACCGTAATTCCGGATATCTATGAAAATCATGCCGCCACTCGGAAATTTCAGGCTGCATCTCAGCGAGGCTATTTTTAACAGGCATAGTTTGGCACTCCTTTAGGGGCTATGGTTTACCGAAGCAGACCATTTGCCAAGCGGTTTTTTTGATCACCTTAAGCACCGATATGTCAATGTAGATATTTCGAAAAGAGCGGCATCGCAGCACCTACGCTTGGGGATGCCATTTAGATAACGCTTATGACCACTTCAAGAAAAGCTCAGACTGTTATCCAAGAAAAATTCGCCCCTTGCATTATTTGGACCCTTTCAATGTATTGAAAAATCTGAGATATCTGTTCTACTTTAAATTCAGACCAAACGGTGCTTTGAGCTGACCACTTAAACTTTTTGCGAAAATTTTTTTGACAGTACCTTTTACATTTCCAACCCTCAATTTGGTTGATTTGCGAACACCCACGCTCTTAGTCGCGCTTTACAGTGCCACTCACATTTGTAGACTGTGCTCATTGGTCGGTTTTACGTTTTTTTGCCCAGAAGTCCTAGTTTGGTACAAAAATAGTTGCCGGACTGCCATGTGGATGGAGTTGCAAACATAAAATGACTGAAAGAGACGTCCTTATCCTGAACGCAGCAGAAGCTGTTTTTTCGCGCTACGGTGTCAGCAAGACGACGATGCACGATATTGCTGTAGCAGCAGGCGTATCACGGCAGACGCTCTACAATGCGTATCCAAACAAGAAAGAAATTTTACGGGCCACATTCCGTATGGGAGCCGCAAAAATTATGGCCGCGGTTGAGGAAAAATGGGACCAACAACAGCATCTTGCTGAAAAATTAGATACCTTCTTTGAACTTGGCCCATTGGCCCTTTACGATGTCATCCAAAGTTCACCAGAGGCCGCCGACCTCATTGACGGCATAAACACAATCGCGCACGACGAATTAATTGAACTGTCAAAGATCTGGATAAAGATGTTCGAAGCCGCGATTTCGGCACATATTCCACCAGACTCTCCCTCCCGGTTCAACATCAACGAACTTGCAGATTTCGTCTACTTTTCAAGCCTCAACGCAAAGTATTACGCTGCTAATCGACACGTATTGTCATCGCGATTGCAAATTTTGAAGGCGTCGGTTCTGTCTATGCTTGAAAACCCTGCGGTCTGAGTATTCCCCCCATGAATTACGTCGATTGATACGTTGAAATTGCTCGACGAGTGTTTTATCCCCATCGCTCAAGATGAACCGCCCGAAAGGGACCGTTGCCATCGGAACCGTCAGAGAGACTAAAAGGATCCCCTCAAATCCTTCCGTTCCAACCATTGTGAACACCGAAAAAGTAATGTGTTCACGGCAAAAAGAGTAAAATTGATTTACGAACCTTGACGCCACAGCGGCTTGGATATTTTGTAATATTTTATAAAATGATCTGTCAGCCAAGAATATGTTACTACGAAAATCATTACGCTAATACATTCCAGTTCGTCGAGTGGGGCGACCCAATCGGCTGCGCGAAGCTATGTTTCAAGTGACTTTTATATTTTGGGAACATTAGGGATAGTATATTCTGATGAACGCACAATGCGCCAAGACAGTTGGTTGGATTGGCTTGGGATTGAAGGATGATAGATACCCATCTCTCTTTGTGTGATGGGCACTGCTGTCTTGATTGTGCAGGACTTCATTGCTTTTTTTCGAAATTACGAGAAATACATAATTGTCTGTTAGGCAAAAACAGAAACTGACCTTCCTGCAAAGTTTATGGATGTCTATGCCGCGTCTCTGACCTTCTGTGTCGGGGTCGCAGAAGATGTTTTGGTCCCATTATCTTTAAAAAACCGCCTTTCTAGTGCCACCGCCCGTTCGACTAAGATCGCATTTGACTGACTCTGTTTCTTCAAATCTCTGCCGCCAACCATGGGCCAAACCTGTTCCACAAGAGCCGAACAGTTTCGTGCCTGATCTCGATGTAACGCTCGTCTAAAAGACCTTCTACATTTCTTAGTGGGGTCATCCCCCGATTTTTAGTTGGTCTCAGCGGTAGAAATCATGCGGTTGTTTTTATTTTTGTCAGCAAGTTTGATCCCACCGATGGCCAAGTTAAGCCTGTCGTGTTGTATGTCCTGAGCCTCCTCTCTTGGTTCAAAGATATTTTGGTCCATCCATTCGTGCCGAACCACGCGGTTTTAGCGCTCGTTATCGGCGGTTTGTTGCGGCTTGCCCGGCTGATTATATCGGTGGCGGTGCCGCGCTTTTTTGCCCATTGTATCAGTAAACTACGGACATATTCGGGCCCGTTATCACCCCACATGGTTTCAGGCTTTCGCGCCATTT
>JAQXDR010000102.1 GCA_029251265.1 Pseudoprimorskyibacter sp.
GGCATCTGGCGCTGACCGCCGCAGATTTGCACCTGACGGCTTTATCAGCCGCTGCGCAGATTTTTGTACTGCCCTGCATCGCGGGCCATGTTGGGGCGGATGCTGCCGCAGTGGCCTTGTCCGAGGAACCCGCAAAATCGAAAGATCTGGCCCTCATTGTAGATGTCGGCACGAACGCTGAAATCCTGTTGGGCAATACCGACCGTGTGTTGGCCTGCAGCTCTCCCACCGGACCCGCATTCGAAGGTGCGCAGATCAGTTCGGGCCAGCGTGCCGCGCCGGGTGCCATCGAGGCGATCCGCATTGACCCCGCAACAAAAGAACCCCGCTTTCGCGTGATCGGGTGTGACCTATGGTCGGACCAAGACGGCTTTACCAAAGCAACCGCCGAAACTGGCATTACAGGGATCTGTGGATCTGGAATTATCGAAGCCGTCGCTGAGCTGCGCATAGCAGGCCTGATGGATCCATCAGGCCTGATTGGTTCGGCCCAGCAAACCGGAACGGCGCGTTGCGAAACGGAAGGCCGGACAAATGTCTACGTGGTGCATGATGGCAGTGGCGAAGATGCCCCCCGCATCACTGTGACCCAAGGCGATATCCGTGCCATACAGCTTGCCAAATCCGCCCTCTACGCGGGCGCCCGCCTGTTGATGGACGAAATGGGTGTCGACAGGGTGGATCGTGTGGTCTTGGCCGGTGCCTTTGGTGCGCATATCAGTGCACTGCACGCGATGGTGTTGGGGATGATCCCGGATGTCCCGCTTGACAAAGTCACAAGCGCAGGAAATGCCGCTGGTACGGGCGCACGAATAGCGCTTTGTAACCTGGCCGCGCGTCAAGATATCCAAAACATCGTACGCGATATCACCAAAGTCGAGACCGCCATCGAACCCCGTTTTCAAGAGCATTTCATAAACGCAAGCGCAATTCCAAACGCAGTGGACTTGTTTCCGGAACTGGACAAAGTGGTTCAGCTGCCCCACACGAGCTTTAATCAAGGTTCAGATCGTTCCCGCCGTCGAAAGCGCAGCAAAGACCGTGTCTAACGCCCCCCATCTGCGGCGTTTTGCGGGCGCAAAAGCATACACCGCACAGGGTTGCACTAAGGACGTGCGCATGACACACCCCGCGCTATGCATATAAATACTTTGGTGTTAGGTGCCGGGGCAGCCGGCCTGATGGCTGCCTCTCAAAGCGGTCCGGACACGCTTATCATCGACCACGCACGCGCACCCGGCGAGAAAATCCGCATCTCTGGCGGAGGGCGCTGTAATTTCACCAATTTAGGCTGCGGCCCAGAGGCTTTTTTGGGCCAAAACCCCCACTTTCACAAATCTGCCCTAAGCCGCTATACAGCCTTTGATTTTCTGGACCTCGTCGAAAAACATCGCATCGCCTGGCACGAAAAAACCTTGGGCCAGCTTTTTTGTGATGGATCCGCCCGCCAAATCGTACGCATGTTGCTGGACGAGTGCAACGCAGCGAATTTATGGCTGCAAACGCGGCTTGTCGACCTTAGTCACGATGGCAGTTGCTTTCACGTCAACCTCGAGAAAGAGGGGCAACGCCATGCGATCACAGCCCGGAACCTGATTGTCGCCACGGGCGGAAAATCCATCCCTAAAATGGGTGCGACCGGACTTGCATATGATATTGCAACCAAATTTGGGCATACAACCACCGAAACCCGCGCCGCACTGGTGCCATTTACCTTTCCAGACGGACGTTTCAAACCGCTGGCAGGTGTGAGCTTGCCAATTCGGGCCAGTTGCGCACAGGCGCAATTTGATGAGGCGATGTTATTTACCCACCGGGGCCTGTCAGGCCCGGCGATTTTGCAAATTTCAAGCTACTGGTCGCCGGGACAGGAGGTGATCTTGGATCTGTTTCCTGATCGATCGGTTACAGATGCCGTGCAGCAGGCCCGCGCAACGCGGCCACGCCAGCAGCTTAGCACAGTGATGGCCACCCTTTTGCCAGATCGGCTGGTCGCACATCTTGCCCCGGATCTCCCGCTTGACGGTCAACTCGCCAATCTGTCAAATCGTGACATCGCAGCGCTGTCTGCCCAACTGCATCATTGGTCCGTCACACCACAGGGCACAGAGGGCTACCGGACTGCCGAGGTGACCCTTGGTGGCATCACCACCCGCGACATCGACAGCAAAACCATGATGTCACGCCATTGCAAAGGCTTGTATTTCATTGGTGAATGCGTCGACGTGACGGGCTGGCTCGGGGGATACAATTTTCAATGGGCCTGGGCATCGGGTCAGGCTGCGGGTCAAGTGGCCCGCATGCAGGGCAACGTATAAACCTATGCAGACCCACTGTTCAGTTTTGCCAGCACAGCGGCCACGCATTGCATGAAGTCCTGTCCACGGGCTTCAAAGCTATCATATTGATCAAAACTGGCGGCCGCCGGTGCCAGCAGGACGACCTCACCCGGTTGAGCCGCACCAAGCGCCGCCGCCACGGCTGTGCGCATGTCACCGCAGATCTGCACCTTATCTTGCGGCAGGGCCTGTGCAAAAGCGGCTGCATCCTGCCCGATGACGTAGGCCTGCACGACATGGCTCAATCCGGCCACAAGCCCGTCAAGCCCACCCTCTTTCTGCTGGCCGCCACAAATCCAATGCACGCGTTCAAAAGCCAGCAGTGCCTGCAAGGCGCTGTCGACATTCGTGGCTTTGCTATCATTGATAACCCGCACCCCACCATGGTCTGCAACGAACTGACTGCGGTGCGCGAGGCCTGCAAAGCTGGCCAGAGCACTCTCGATCACGCGGGGCGCTAGTCCCAGACTGCGACAGACCGCGTAACAGGCGCATGCATTTTGATGATTATGCGCACCCGCCAGACCCTGCATATCGCGCAGATCAAGCGACGCAACCTGCCGGCCTTTACGCCATTCCGCCAAGAACCCCTTGCGGGCAAGCACCTGCCAAGCTGATCCTTTCGCCTTTCCCCTTGCGACACGGATCACGCGATCGTCCGCTGCACCTTCGGACAGCTGTCCTGCCAGAAAAAGCCCTGCGTCCTCATCAATACCGACGATTGCCCGATCTGGCCCGCCTTCGGTAAACAAACGGCGCTTGGCCGCAAAATAGCCCCCAAAACCACCATGTCTGTCCAGATGATCGGGGCTTAGGTTGGTGAAAACGGCGATATCAGGGGTCATCGCACGGGCCAGTTCGGTTTGGTATGACGACAGTTCAAGAACCACCAAATCACCGTCGCCCGGTGGATCTATATCCAAAACACCGCGCCCGATATTGCCCGCCAGTTGCACCTCGCGCCCGACACTGTCCAGCACATGCGCAATCAAGGCAGAGGTGGTAGATTTGCCGTTCGATCCGGTGACAGCGATCACCCGCGGCGGCTGATCGAAACGATCCCAATCTGAAACAGCCAGCGATCTGAAAAACAGCCCGATGTCGTTATCGACCGGTACACCCGCCATCAATGCGGCGCGCACCGCAGGGTGAGGTGTGGGAAAAAGATGCGCTATACCCGGAGACACGACCAAGCAGGCCAGGCCTTTTGCAGTTCGCAGATCTTCGACGGTGAACCCGTCCTCGGCAGCCCGAGCGCGTGCATCAGGGTTGTCATCCCAACACACCGGATGCGCACCGCCCGCAACAAGCGCCCGCGCTGTGGACATACCGGACCGCCCCAGCCCCAGTACGCCGACCCGCGCATTGACAAACCCACGAACCGCAATCATGCCCCGCCTCTTTTGTTCGGCCGAAGACATGTCAGCGATCCAAGGGTTCGCATTGCGACATCTTTGCAAGGACCATGACAGTCCTGTGTTGGCCTTAGTCTACGGGCACAGATCATCTTCAGCGTACCTTCAACGTGGCCAACCCGATGATTGCGAGGATCAGCGAGATGATCCAGAACCGGATTACGATTGTCGGCTCGGCCCAACCCTTTTTTTCATAGTGGTGATGTATCGGCGCCATCAAAAAGACGCGCCTACCGGTCCA
>JAQXDR010000104.1 GCA_029251265.1 Pseudoprimorskyibacter sp.
TTTTGAGGTCACATCCCGCAGCATCGCATTGTCGAGCATCTGTTCGGCCAGCAGCTTCTTTAGCTTTGCATTCTCATCTTCCAGACACTTCAATCGCCGCGCGTCCGATGGCTCCATTCGTGGTCATTATATTACGGAGGGTTACACCACCTGCGAAAATATCACTAAATGCCCTAGAAAGGTTTTGCCAAAACCCATCGGCTTTATTCTCAGCTCCCAACATGAATGGGGAAAGTGTTGACTCAAAAGTAGATAAATGATCCGGAATTAACCCAAGCTCATTAGCATATTTATTTTCCCAAACCAATATTGTGCCAATATCGACAAACTACCCCGAAGACAGCATTTCGCCAAGAACACCTTGGGCAATACCATCGGTCATTGTCCTAAAGGGTAATTCAACGCCACCATATAGACTCTTGGCCTGAATGTACTCAAAAGCAGGAACAACACCATAATTGATTGAAGAAGCTTGGTAAAACCAAGTTTTCAAGATTTCTCCTTCAGCAAGCATGTCACCTACATACGCATAAGCCGCCGCATAATGCGACTTTGACAGCAAGTTCTATATCATCCGAGAATTAACGCTAGATATTGGTGTTCCGCTCTGAGCAGTTTCCCAATTGAAAACCTCGTCCAGCCATTTATCCGCCATAACAATTCTCTTCACATAAAGGTGGTAAACTTTCTTTTGATAGTAACTCTGACAGCAATCCACATTCTTGGCCAACTTCACAAATTCGCGATTCCGAACTACCGCTCGGATAGCGCCCAGTTATGATTACAGACGCTCTCTTCATCTTGGTAGGAAAGATGATATCTAACCCAAATATTGACACGCTTTGTCCAGATCGGAAATTTTGACCAAAGAAATTGCGCACAAAAAATCTTTCCGCCTAAATAATCACAATGATTTAATCCCATAAAATCCAATGATTGCTTTGAACAAACGCTACCGCGAAAATTTCGAACCTGAGGGGCTTAATCGCTAACGACGACGTTTTCAGTATAAGATACTGAAACCACCAATTCGTCCAATAATATTCTTTGTATGATTGTTGATTCACCAGAGTCAAACCGGCTTTGCGCCGATATAATTGGCCCGGAAAACTCGTATAGATGAGGCTCTTCAATGTTTATTATAGTCAATTGGATATTATAGATAGCCTCTTCGCAACGCAATTTGCCAACATTCAGATCAGCAACATTTTCCTCTATGTCTGGAATAAATAACTCTTCAATAGCGTAGCAGCTACTATCTGCCCAAGCAGAAAACGGAAAAAATGCCAAGACTAAGCACAGCTTATAAAAACTCATCCTTTAAATACCATTTGCACAAGTGACGCCTCTTTGTCACTCTCACCACATAAGGGACAGGTAGTGTACACTGTAGCTGGACGCCTAACGCTGACGCTTCTAGCCATTTATCAAAAATCTCCCAATAGTTGCTTGGCCACCTCACCTATCCCGCTTAACGATTTTTTCGAAAGCTGGAATGATGACTGGGTATTTACAAGTTCACCTAGCAATTTAGGCAAGAAAATGAGCCCCCTGAGGGGCTCCATCTTTTTTCAAAACAGCGAAAGTTGAACGGGTTTGCCGTCATCCTTCGTCTCAAGCCAAGCGGTGACAAAGGCCACCGGACCGCCTGCCTCTTCCACCAGCTCACGCGGGCAAAAATGGGACCGATATCCGGTGTCAGATATCGGGTACGGTGAACGATCAGCCGTCACGATTTCAAGGTGGGCAGTATCACCACCGAGCCACTCGGGGCACCACCTGACGGTGATCACCTGCGCTTTTTAGTGGATTTCATGCTCCTTATAAGCGTGAATAATGCGATACCTCAGAAGTCAAAGCACAGCTGTGTCGGCTTTACCGCCCGGGTATTGATTTGCTGTGACGTGGGAGTTGCGGCGATGGGTTGCGGCACAAACGGTGCATCCAAAACCCAAGATGATGGGCAGGCGTGCAACCGACTTCGCGGATTTCCCTGCTGAGCGTATCCCCGACAATGACCCCGGCGGGTACGTTCCAAAGGCGCAGCTGAATATAGCACATCAGCGCGGCCATACGGTCAACGTCGCTGGCCTCTACCCAAAGTTTGTCCGCTGGATTGTGTCCCGCCTCAATCATCACTTTGATCAAAGACGGCACCATTTTTACGCAAAAAAAAGGCAAAAGTTCATAAATTTTCTACAATTTGATCTGGCGACGTTTGCGCTAACACTCCATATTAAGTCGCGCAGGTTTGTGCTGCCAGATGCTATCTCAGGGATTGAGACAATGACAAAGATCGTGCTTATTGGTGCAGGCAGTATGCAGTTTGGCACCGGAATGTTGGGAGATATTTTTACATCCCAGACATTAAGGGGCTGTGAAATTGTGCTGCACGACATTGATGCGGGGGCAGCCAACCGAATGGTAAAAAGAGCCCGTGATCACATTGCGTACAAGGGGTTAGATCATGTTGTGCATGTCGAACCAGATCTTGTTAAGGCGTTGGCAGGCTCTCGTTTTGTGGTCATTTCGATTGAGGTTGGCGATCGCTTTGCGCTTTGGGATATGGATTGGAATATTCCGCAGCAATATGGTGTGACGCAGGTTTATGGCGAAAACGGGGGGGCCGGAGGTCTTTTCCACAGCTTGCGGATCATACCGCATATCCTCGAGATCTGCGGCAAGATTATGGATCACGCGCCCAATGCGACAGTGTTCAACTACTCCAATCCCATGAGCCGGATTTGCACCACGGTTCATCGCGCCTACCCCGATTTGACCTTCGTTGGTATGTGCCACGAGATCGCCTCGCTCGAGCGGCACCTGCCAACCCTTTTGAACCAGCCTCGACGCAATATCCGGTATCGCGCTGCGGGGTTGAACCATCTGTCAGTCATGGCCCAGTGTCAGTATGTCGATAGTGGTGCTGATGCCTATCCCGACGTGCGGGCGCGTGCTGACACTTATTTTGGTAAACAGCCCGGATATTCCGAAATTCTGTCAGCTTCACGTGCGACCGGCCAATCAATTGATACAGAAGGATGGATGGACATTGACCTGGATCACATCAAAAAGGTGCGCCCGTGGTCTGATCGCCAGCTGTTCAAGGTGATCTTGGACCGGTTTGGTATGCTACCAATCACCTATGACAGCCATTTTGGCGAGTATATTCAGTGGGCACATGACTGCTCTGATCATCGTGGAATATTGGATTTCTACACGTACTATAGGCAGTACCTAGGTGCACGCACGCCGGATATCGGATCCGTCCTTCAGGAACGTGTTGTTCCCATTATAGACGCATCGCTGAACGGTAACGCCTATGAAGAGGCGGCCGTCAACATTCCAAATGCGGGTTTCATACAGGGCTTACCCGATTGGATCGTTGTCGAGGTCCCCGCGATGATTGGTCCAAATGCGATTCGAGGCATCGCAGTGGATCTGCCTGCGGGTATCAGGGGACTGTTAAGCAACCAGATTGGGGTGCATGACCTTACAGCTGATGCCGTTCTGCACAAGTCGCGTGATCTTGTGGTGCAAGCCCTTTTGGTAGATCCAGTTGTGACCGTCAGCAAAGGTATCGATGATCTGGTAGACCATATGATTTCCGAACAGGCACCATGGTTGGATTATCTAAAATAGCGAAAGAAAAAAGCGTTTGGAACGCCACTGCAAATTTTTGAGAAATCACGCGAAATGTCCAAGAGATTGGTATGATCGTGTCTGTCAGTATACGGGACCGCTCCTAGCAACATCGCCCGAGGAGGCAAGAAAATGAATGAAACTTGGTGGAAGGGCGCGGTGGTCTATCAGATTTATCCACGCTCATTTCAGGACGACAATGGCGATGGTATTGGAGATCTTGCCGGTATAACCCGCCGATTGGGTCATGTGGCTGATTTAGGTGCAGATGCGATCTGGCTCTCACCTGTTTTCACCAGTCCAATGAAAGATATGGGATACGATGTATCTGACTACTGCGATATTGATCCCACCTTCGGAACACTGGATGATTTTGACACTTTGGTGGCGCGTGCCCATACTCTGGGATTGAAGGTTATCATTGATCAGGTGATTTCGCACAGTTCCAACCAGCATCCGTTTTTCCAGCAAAGCCGTTCCAGCTGCGATAATGATAAGGCAGATTGGTATGTCTGGGCAGATGCAAAGCCTGACGGTCGTCCCCCAAACAATTGGCAGTCCATTTTTGGTGGTAGCGCCTGGCAATGGGATACAGGGCGAAAGCAATATTATTTACATAATTTCCTGAGTGAACAGCCGGACTTCAATTTCCATAATCCCGCCGTGCAGGATTACATGTTGGATGTTTTGCGGTTCTGGCTGGATCGCGGCGTCGACGGCTTCCGGCTTGATACAGTCAATTTCTATTTTCATGATGCCCGCCTGCGAGATCAGTCACCGGTCGATGAGCCGTTTTATTCGAATGCGTTTCGTCCCTATGACATGCAGCACCAGATCTATTCAAAAAACCGGCCGGAAAACCTTGATTTTCTGGAACGGTTGCGGGCTTTGACCGACATGTATGAGGCCAGAACGATGGTGGGTGAGGTCGGCGAGACGGTCAACAGTCTGTCTCTCATGGAGGCCTATACGCGCGGAACGTCGCGGCTTCATATGGCGTATAGTTTCGATATGCTAAGTCCGGACTTTTCCGCTCAACACTTTCGCAGCCGGATCGAAGGCTTCTTTCAGGGTGCTCCGGATGGATGGCCCAGTTGGTCATTTTCCAATCACGATGTCATGCGCCATGTCAGCCGCTGGGAAAATCACGCCGTAGATCAGGATAGGATTGCAAAGCTTGCCATTGGAATGCTGGCCGGCTTTGAAGGAACCATCGGTCTTTATAATGGCGAAGAGCTCGGGCAGACAGATACCGAGCTTGCCTATCACGAGCTTACAGATGTTCAGGGACTGGAATTCTGGCCCAAGGACAAAGGGCGGGACGGCTGCCGGTCACCGATTGTGTGGGATGCCAGCGAGGACAACGGCGGATTTTCCTCTGCAACACCTTGGTTACCCGTCAAGCCGCCACAGTTGTCGCGGGCGGTATCACTGCAAGCACAGCAGAATGATAGTGTTTTACAGCATTACAAGTCCGTTCTGGCATACCGGCGCGCGACCCCTGAACTGCGCTCTGGCAAAACCACGTTTATTGATTTGCCCGAGCCGATCCTCGGGTTTTACAGACTGCAAGAGGCGTCGGGTGTTACGTGTCTGTACAACCTGTCCCCCGAACCGATCACTTTGGCAGTCGATGGTGCTGCTGACATGGATGGTCCGAGCCAATCTGCCCAGTTGAGTCAGGGTGTTTTATCTTTGGGTGGAAATGGCTTTGTCTTTATGCGGCACGGGCCCAAGGGTCCGAAGATCAGCATTTCCTAGATAAAACAGACATTCCAGATGTAGGTGGCCTGATTTCAGGTGCCTGATTCCAAGACTGGATGGTCGCAAAATAAAAGCCAGGTCTGGTGAACCTGGCTTTTATCTGTGGTTATTACAAGTGTTACCCAATCACCGAGTTAAGCGTCGCAGAGGGACGCATAACGGCATTGGTCTTTCCTAAATCCGTGTTGAAATACCCGCCAAGCTCTGCCGCGGATCCGCGGTTGGCATGAAGTTCCTGAAGGATGACGTCTTCTTTTTCAGCCAACTCCGTAGCGATCGGTTTAAAATGTGCGGCCAGATCGGCATCGGTAGGTTGAGCGGCCAGAGCCTCTGCCCAGTAACGTGCAAACCAGTAATGACTGTCGCGGTTGTCTGGCTGACCAACCTTACGGCCGGGGCTTCGGCCATGGTCCAAAATACCCTGTGTGGCGGTTTCGACCGCGTCACCCAGTACGCGGGCCTTGGTATTGCCGCGCGCATCGGCCAGAAATTTCAGGCTTTCACCAAGGGCACAGAATTCACCAAGGCTGTCCCATCGCAAATGGTTTTCGCCTTGGAGCTGCTGGACGTGCTTGGGCGCGGATCCGCCGGCACCGGTTTCAAAAAGTCCACCGCCCTGCATCAGCTTAACAATCGAAAGCATCTTGGCTGATGTTGCAAGCTCCAGAATTGGGAACAGGTCCGTCAGGTAGTCACGCAGAACATTGCCGGTAATGGCGATTGAGTTTTCACCTTTGGTGATTGTCTCGAGTGACGCGCGTGTCGCCTCGCGCGGGGCCATAATTTTGAATTTGTCGGCAACGCCACGCTCGGCGAGAATGGGTTGGACGTATTTGATCAGCTCTGCATCATGCGCACGCGACGCGTCCAGCCAGAAGATCGCTTCGCATCCTTCAGCTTTCTGGCGGTCGATTGCCAAATTCACCCAATCCTCGATGGGTGCTTTGCGGGCACTGGCTGAACGCCAGATGTCGCCCTGCTCAACGGTATGAGCATGCAACACCGTACCGTCGTCCAGGATCATCTTAACGGTACCCGCCTCGGCGATTTCAAAAGTGGTGGGATGGCTACCGTATTCTTCGGCTTTTTGGGCCATCAGACCAATGTTCTGAACTGTTCCGGCAGTGGCTGGGTTCAATTTACCGTTGGATTTGAAAAATGCGATAGCTTCATCGTAGACTGGTGCGTAGCTGTTGTCGGGGATCAGGCAAACGGTATCTGCTTCGGTGCCATCAGGGCCCCATCCTTTGCCGCCGGCACGAATGAGTGCGGGCATTGATGCGTCAATAATCACATCAGAAGGCACGTGAAGGTTGGTTATGCCCCGATCACTATCGACCATATACATCGGCGGACGATCTGCTGTGGTGGCTGCAATAGCTGCCATAATCGCGGCATTGTCTTTGACACGTGCCAGCAAATCACCCAGCCCGGAATTTGGGTTCACCCCAAGTTCGGCCATCTCCGGCCCATGCGCGTCAAAGACGGGGGCAAGCCATGCCTTGACCGCGTGACCAAAAATGATGGGGTCGCTGACCTTCATCATTGTTGCTTTCATATGCAGCGAAAAAAGCACGCCCTCGGCTTTGGTCTTTTCAATTTCTGCGGCAAGAAACGCATCGAGCGCGTGTCCGCTCATAAACGTGGCATCAACGACCGTGCCGGCGGGGTAGGTAAGTCCGTCCTTGAGCACGGTTTGTCCGCTGTCCGTTTCCAGCACAATTTTTGCACCAGTGTCCTGTGTGAGCGTCGCCGAGGTTTCATTCGAGAAAAAATCATTGCCTGTCATAGATGCAACGCGCGTTTTACTGTCTGCCGACCAGTCTCCCATGCGGTGGGGGTTGTCTTGGGCGAATTTTTTTACGGCTCTTGCTGCACGCCGATCGCTGTTGCCTTCGCGGAGGACTGGGTTCACAGCCGATCCCTTGATGGTATCGTAGCGCGCGCGCACGTTTTTTTCTGCTTCGGAGTGTGGATTTTCGGGGTAATCTGGAATGTCGTATCCCTGAGATTGCAATTCTTTTACGGCACCGACAAGCTGTGGCACAGAGGCTGAAATATTTGGCAGCTTAATAACATTTGCCTGCGGTGATTTCACCAACTGTCCCAAATCAGCCAGATCGTCGGGTTGGCGCTGTGCGTCTGCCAGGGCCTCGGGAAACGTGGCAATGATCCGTCCGGCTAATGAAATGTCCTTAGTTCCAATACTGACACCGGCGGCGCTTGCAAAGGCCGACACGATCGGAAGCAATGATGCCGAGGCAAGCTGTGGCGCTTCGTCAACCTTGGTGTAGATGATATCTGGGGTGTTGTGATCAGGCATGATTTTTAAACCTCAATTTCGGTCTACAATGGTATACACTAGCTAGGTTCTTAGCGCCACCGCCAGCGTGTTTGTTTGAAAAACAAGAGGCCTGAGCAGGTATGAGTTGTTTTAAATGGAAAAATCCAAATAGAGTCCGAATATAGTTGCCAAAATCAAGCCCTGCGACACATTGCGCAACGCTGCGCGGTCGTAAGTTGCTGCGAATGATCGGCAGGGTGGACTCAATGTCTGAATGAATTGTCTGTCGTACATGTCGAACCAACGCGATGTCTATTATCATGCTTTTGTGCTTCACCCCTTTGTTGGGGGGGGGATAGATCATGCC
>JAQXDR010000116.1 GCA_029251265.1 Pseudoprimorskyibacter sp.
ACAGGCGTTACGCTCAACGGCGTCATGGCCGGTTCAGCCGACATCAACGCCCAATGGCAAGGCGCGGTCCTGCGCAAATACGCAGCTGACACGTGGTTGATCATCGGCGCGATCGGAGATGTGACATGAGGCTGATCCTGCCCGGACACCATCACGCGGCGCGTCCCGCAGGCGACTTTGGCGCTAGCCCATGGGCCGACCCCTTCGACGATCCCACCGGCACGGTGCTTTGGTCGCGCTGGATCAACGGCTCAACCTCCGGCACCGCCAAAAGCAACTGCGCGCTTTGGTCCAGGAAACAGGGCTTTTCCGGATCGCAAAGCGCCTGCGAATGGCGCGTAAAGTCTGGCTCTGGCCGTGCCAATGTCGAGCTACTGAACTGGGAAGAGATGCACTCCGGGCCGCAGATCATCCGCATGCGTTGCAAGGTTGAGGCCCACGCCGTTCCAAAGATCTGGCTGCTCTTCAACACGATCTATGCCAACCCAATGTGGGAGCTCTTCGTCGATGTGACGCCGGACGGGACGGCACCCGCAGATCGCATCGGGCACCACAGCCCGGAATGGTCGGACGTTTGGGTCGAGGAGCATCCCTCACACCCCAACTGGATGTTCCTCAAGGCGCGGCTCGATCTCACCGGGGCGGCGGATGTGGACGGGTCCTTCACCGTGCATATGTCGGATGGCGACCAAAGCGACGAGCTGTTTCCGCTGGATGATTTTACCTTGGTTCGGGTGCAAGATCTGACGGTGGAGATTGAGTAGGTCCTTTCAATCAACCTCCCAATCATAAATGTCATGCAATCCAGCACGCCCATCTCGCCTAAAGCTCCAGCCTTTTTCATGCCGCTTTAAGGCGAGACTGGGACCCGATTCGCGGCCCGCGCTGCAGCTTTAAATTGTGGTGCGAGACGTTTGCTGAGATCCGGCAGATATGGCTTATAAATGATCAAAAATTCTCAGAAATATCATACAAATTGAAAATTCTCGCGTAAATCAGCACGAAAGGTAGAGGTTGCCTTACTCTTGCCGCATTAAGGCAGTCAATGAGCAGTGTGTGTTTAAATTGTGGCGATGTGTGCGCGGCCAAGGTTGCCGCGACGCGCGTGGAATACTTTTTTT
This sequence comes from Pseudoprimorskyibacter sp., assembly GCA_029251265.1. Taxonomy (GTDB): domain Bacteria; phylum Pseudomonadota; class Alphaproteobacteria; order Rhodobacterales; family Rhodobacteraceae; genus JAQXDR01. The sequence continues at coordinate 1,122 of JAQXDR010000116.1, forward strand.
GTGTGGGGATTCATTATGATTGCGAATTTAGCAAATCTGTCTGTGACGTCTTTTGGTCTGGAAGACAGTTCACTGGAGATTGATCAGGATCTGAAGGTTAACTTTACGATCAGAAATACCGGCGACGAAGACGCCGGGGACGTTGTGACAAAGGTCTATTGGAACGCGACCGACACCTTTGATCAGGATACCGCAACCGTGGTGCTGACCGACGAAAAGGGCGAACTCGACAGCAATGCATCTCACAGTGAAGACGGGGAACGCATTCGGTACGAGGTCCTCAGCGAACTAGGTGATGGGTACTTGTTTGCGGTCGTCGATCCATCGGACAGCATTTCCGAGACGGACGAGACCAATAACGTCTCAACCGGCGTGTCGTTCACAATTGCAACTCCGGCCGATGCGGTGCCTGCCGATCTGGTAATGACAGACCTTAGCCTGTCCGGAACAGCTCTTGGAACCACAGGCAAAATCCAGGCCACTGTCGATGTCGCCAATGACGGTGGCGAAAAAGCCTATGCAAAGACCACCTACTATTACTCGACGGATGCCACGTTTGACGATGATGATATTCAGCTGACGTCCGACGGACACGGGTCGCTGGACGGCGGCGAAGATACGGTCGAAACCAAAAACCTCAAGGTCAAGGACATCGCAAAGGCCGCCGCGACACATGCCGATTTTGAGACCAACGATCACTACATTCTGGCCGTGGTGGATGCGCAGGACCGCGTCGACGAAGGCAGCGAAGCCAATAATGTTGATGCCGAGCAGGTCACGATCGACTGGGGCGGCTCGACCTTTAGTCAGGCTGATCTGACGATGAACGCCTTTGATCTGGACGTGG
>JAQXDR010000124.1 GCA_029251265.1 Pseudoprimorskyibacter sp.
AGATCCCCGCCCCCGTAACCAATGTTTGATCGTGACTGGTATAAAAGACCAGGATCTTTCGTAACGACCATATACCCGATGCAGACCTGGGCTATCGTTCGTCAGCGCCGCGTCAGTAGGATGCCGCGCGTCGATTACGCAAAGAATGCACGAGATCTTGATGCGCCCATGAGCCAGCTCCTCCGCGGGCTGTGATTTCTGCAAGCTGTTTCCATGCGCCCTCGTGGTTGCCATCTTGCAGCAAAGCTTGCCCGTAATACGAGCGTGCTAACAAATTGTCTGGATGTGTCGCAATCACGTCTGTGTAGAATTGCATGGCTACAGCGCTACGCCCTGCCTTGCGGTGTGCAAAACCGTAATAGGTCTGGATGCGGGGATCTGTCTGATCTTGTGCAAGCCGCAAAACGTCGATTGCATCGTCATAGCGGCCAGAATAAGCCAATTCTTGCGCCATACCATACAGCGTATCATCGTCAAACATCGCAGGTTCGGGAATGACACAGACCTGTGCATCGGAATCCCAGACCATATCATCGGTACACACCGTTGAGGTTTCGGTCGGTTTGGGTGGTGACGCAGGCATTGAGGCCGCTTGCACCAGTGATGTCGATGCGAGTAAAGCTGCGATGGATATGATGGTACGTGTCATTCAAAGCTCCTGTTTATCTTGCATCGTGATGTAGAGCCGATTTTAAGCAAGGCCCGAAAAAAAGCGATGGCGGCACTGCAGTTTAGTTTGAAGGCTTGGACCACTCTGGCCCTTAAACCGGACATCAAAGGTCTAACAAGAAACTTTTGCTGGAATTCTAGCAACGCTTTGCAACCTTACGGATGATCGGGCCCCCAATCCCGAGATCCTCCGCCTGTGGTGGCATAAAGACAAACCAATCAATGCGTTGAAAATCCCGAACCGACACTAACGACCGTTTGTGTTCCGACAGGCGAAATCAACAGTTAACAAAAGCCTGACGCTTTAAGGACGCCCCTAGTCAACCAAAACGCCATGCCGTGATGCAAGATCGATAAAGAATTGCCACGCCACGCGGCCGGAGCGTGATCCCCGGGTGGCCTGCCATTCGATTGCCTCTGCACGCAGACTATGTGGGTCCACGGTAACACCGTAGGCATTACAGTAGCCATCTATCATCGCCAGATAATCATCCTGTGGACATGCATGAAAACCCAGCCAAAGGCCAAACCTGTCTGACAATGATACCTTTTCTTCCACCGCCTCGGATGGGTTGATCCCACTTTGGCGTTCATTTTCAATCATATCTCTTGGCATCAAATGGCGACGGTTTGAGGTTGCATAAAAAATCACATTCGAAGGACGTCCTGAAATGCCGCCATCCAGCACTGCCTTTAGCGATTTGTAATGTTGATCATCATGCCCGAAACTTAAATCATCACAATAAAGGATAATCCGCTTGTCGCTCTTTCGAAGGATGTCCAACAATCGTCCGACAGATGGCAGATCTTCGCGCTGAAGTTCAACCAAGACAAGTGGTAGACCCTCTTTGCAAAGTGCACCATGTACGGCTTTGACAAGGCTCGATTTACCCATACCCCGCGCGCCCCAAAGCAACGCATTGTTCGCACCAAGACCCTTGGCAAAGCGACGCGTGTTGGACAAAAGTGTGTCGCGCGTCCGATCAATGCCGACCAAAAGCTCTAGCGGGATCCGGTTTACCTGATCAACGGGCTGCAACCTGTCGGGCTCCACATGCCAGATAAAGGCCTCATGCTGTGACAGATCGGGCGCTGGCAACGCTGCCGGTGATATCCTCTCAAGCGCGCTGGCAATCCGTTCCAACGGTGTGAGATCAGTCGTTATTTGGTCTAGATCGCTCCCCGTCACTTTCGTTAAAGCGTCCATGTCCTGATCCATCTCTTTCATCCTAGGCAGGTTGACGCTGGCATTTACCGTCTTCACATGCCAGGCGTCAATTTCCGCAACCGCAGTCATAAGGACTTGGCCCATACGCGAGACGTCAAAGATCATCTCGCAAGGACGTGCTATTCGTCTTCTTCAAACTTTTTGAATGCGGGATCGATTTCAAGATCTTCCTCATCAAACCAAACGCCGTCTTCTTGTAGCTTCGATTTGCGCTTCTTTTCCACGCGCGCAACCAAAAAGATCGAGACCTCGTACAATCCATAGACCACCACGAATAAAATCAGTTGTGTGATCACATCTGGAGGGGTCACCAATGCCGCAAGAACCAAAATGCCTACGGCCGCATATTTACGTTGAGTGGCCAGGCCCTTGGCGCTTACCAGCCCAGCCTTACCCATCAGCGTCAACAGAACCGGTAGTTGAAAGCATAGTCCAAACGCAAAGATGAACTTTAGCGAAATATCCAGCGACTCGTTGACCTTTCCGTTAAAGGTTATGGCCAAACCATTGTCAGTTTCAGGTGCGGCGAGAGCAGCGCCCTCCATCTGCGCAGCGAATAAATCCGTCGCAAACGTGGTAAAGCTGAAATCAGCAAACCCAAGCAGAAAGTTCATGGCCAAGGGCGTGACCACAAACTGGGCAAAACTGGCGCCCAGTAAAAACATAGCGGGCGACGATATTACAAAGGGCAAAAATGCATTTTTTTCTGTTTTGTAAAGGCCCGGCGCCACAAAACGCCACAGCTGATAGGCGATCACTGGAAAGGCCACGATCAGCCCAAAAACCATCGATATTCGAAATAGCACGAACAGGTATTCTTGAGGGGCTGTGAACTGCAAGGCGGGCGCTGGATCACCAAGGTCGCGTAGGGTGGCCTCTATCGGGGCAAGCAAAAACTGCAAGATCGGTTCAGCTACGGTGAACATCAAAATCATGCCTACAACAAAGGCCAGAACAGCGCGGATCAGGCGTGTGCGCAGTTCGGCCAAATGTTCTATCAGGGGCGCGGTGCTGTCTTCGATATCGTCAGATTGATTGCTCATGCGCTGCCCTTCGGCTCTTCATTCGTGCTAGCGGTAGGCAAGGGCTGTGGCGCGCCTGCAGAGATGTCTTGCAGCCTGTCAGCCGTTTGCTGAGCCGCTTGTGCTGTGCGCGCGGCATCCTCTGCCTGGATCTTGGCACGATCTGCGGCAGCTTTGGCCGTCGCGGTCTCGATCTTGCGACGAGCTTCGGCGCGATCATCATCCAAACCACCTATGTCTGTAAGACTGTTTAGGTCGCTGTTGGTCTCGCGCATCGTTTCACGCAGCGTATCAGCCGCGCTTCCCATTGGGTTGGTGGCCGTCTTGAACGCATTCTGCGCCTCTTTGACGCCCGCCTGATCCGCCGCGTCGTTCATGGCCCTGTTGAAATCCCGGGCCATGCCCCGCGCTTTGCCAACAAAGCGTCCGACCGTTCGGAACAGTTGAGGCAGCTCTTTTGGGCCAACCACAATTAATGCCACGATGGCGATCAATAACAGCTCTGTACCGCCAAAGTCCAACATCAGTGTTTAGACCTTGTCTTTTTCGGCTTCGGGCGTCACGTCTGTGGCATCTTCGGCTACCTGTTGTTCCAATTCTTCTTTTCCGTCACTGACACCACGCTTGAAAGCTGTGATGCCTTTGCCCACTTCGCCCATCAGGCCGGCAATCTTACCCCGGCCAAACAGAACAAGAACCACAATTGCGATTAGGATAAAGCCCATAGGGCCGATGTTGTTGAGCATGAGGAATCCTCCTTGCTGGGAATACCATTAGAACAACCGCGCTCTGCGGCCTCTACACATGTTTAATTAGCGAATTTGGGTGCTGCGAAAAAGCGACAAAACGCCGTGTTTTGGTGCTGTGTGTGTCAGCAGCTTGTCAGTTGTCAGGATTTTGTCAGTATCGTTTCTGAAAGAGGACGAATCATGAAGCGTGACGATCGGTTATTTGCCCTGATGCAACGTCTTAAGGATGGCGGCATTCACACGGCCGAGGCGATGGCGCAAGACCTTAATGTGTCCATTCGCACCATCTATCGTGATATGGAACGGCTCGCGGCGTCGGGTGTGCCGGTCGAAGGTGCGCGCGGAACAGGATATAGCGCGCGGGCTACCGTCACACTGCCGCCTCTCAATCTGACCACACAAGAACTAGAGGCCTTGCATCTGGGTCTGGCGGTCGTGGGGCAGTTGGGCATAGAGGAGATGAGCCATGCAGCCGCGGCACTGTCGCGCCGCATCGAAGATGTCCTGCCTGAAGAGCCCACTGCCGCACCACATCGTTTTGGGTTTGCCACGGAAATGTTTGCAGAGGCCGCGCATGGCTTTCGATTTATGCCAACCGTGCGCAGCGCAATACGCGCCCGTCAGAAGCTGCGTGTAAACCTTGATGGGGACCCTAAGCCTTTGGTGCTTTGGCCTTTGCATCTGGATTATTGGGGTCGGATTTGGACCTGTGTTGCGTGGGATGAAACCGCCGCGTCTTTTAGCGAAATTCGCATGGACAGGATCAACGATCTTTCACCTTTGCCCGGCCTTTTTGTTGAAGAACCGGGCAAGGGGCTCGCAGATTATCGCGCGCAAAAGCAGAAAGGGCGACCACAAAATAGCCGACCGCTCGTTACTGAATGAAGTCGTTCGGATCCACACTGTCTGACCCGCGATAAACGCGGAAATCCAAAAATGGAGGCGAGCCCGGCCGCATGCTTCCGATAACCTGTCCGCGGGTGACACGATCGCCTTTGCGCACGCGGACATTGCCCACGTTTGAATAGGCCGTCAGCAAATTGTTTTCGTGTTTGATCACAATCGCGGTCTGGTTATTCTGATCAGATGTCACGGCACCAATAATACCTGCATCTGCGGCGCGTATATCTGATCCGGCAGCCGCAGTCATGAATATCCCGTCAGAGCGTCCACGTACAAAGTCGCGGATGACATTGCCATCCACCGGGGGCAGCATGGCCGTTTTTGTTTGGCTTGCGCCGGTTGTTGGCAGATCGGGCGCCTTGGTGTCCTGAGTGGCATTTGAAACCGGCTCTGTGATTTGATCGGGGAGTGGTTGAAGGGCGCTCGGCGGTGGCGGTGTGATTGACGACTGCCCGGGTTCGATCACGATCGCCTTTGGTGTTGCGAGGCGCCGGGCTGCATCTTCTGCCGCGGGGATCAGTAAATATTGCCCAGTGCGCAACGTATAGCTGGCATCAAGCCCATTCCATTGCGCAAGTGTCTTTACGGTGACCCCGTATCGCCTGGATAAAGAATATGCAGTCTCGCCTCGTTCTACACGGTGTCGCGTTGGCTCGTCCCCAACCAAGGTCTGTGTTTGTTCGTTTTCAACAATTGGCGTAGGGTCCGACGCATCTATCGCGGTTGTCGCAATCGTTGTAATATCAACCTTTGGCAGTGGTTTAATTGGTCCCACACCTGCCGCCCCGGTGGCTGGCGAGGGTTCACTGACACGAACGGGCAGGGCAATCACCTCTCCCAAACGTAAAGGATCGTCTTCTTTTATCCCGTTGTACCGCGCGAGCTCTTTTGCGGGCAACCCAACGCGATCTGCAACAGATGCAAGTGTGTCACCATCGCGGGCAACTGCCACCTGATAATTTGGATAAGACAAGACACCACGGTCGTCGGGATCAGGCCGAATGGTATTTGCGTTATTGGCGGCTTCGGCGGTTGAAAACACACCACCAATGGCGCCGCGCATGTCCAGATCAAATCCGTTGCTACAGGCACTGAGCCCGAGAACGGCAGTAAGCAGCACCGTCGCACGACCGTGTCGACATGCCGTAAAGCACAAGGTGTGGGCGAACTTTGCCATGTGAAAGCTCCTCAAAACAGCCTCCGGTATGTGCCGAAAACTTTATCAATTCTATTTTTTTGGCCTGGAGGCGCGGTCAGAGGTCGCTGCCCAATCCTTCTACTAACGGCACAAATCTCACGGACCGCAGTTCGTAATAGTCGAAACCGGTGTCGGTCTTTGTGACGCGGATCAGGCTTTGTACGGCATCGGACTGTCCAACAGGCACCACCATTATACCCCCGATTTTCAGTTGCGCCAAGAGCGGTCCGGGTGGATCTTCGGCCGCAGCTGTCACAAGTATGCGATCAAACGGGGCCTGATCAGGCAACCCGAAGCTTCCGTCGCCGACCATGGTTGTGATATTGCCCAGATCTTTTGCTCTGAAAAGAGCAGCCGCCTCACGTACAAGGCGTGCGTGGCGGTCCACGGTATACACCCTTCTTGCCAGTTTGCTAAGGATAGCTGCCTGATAACCCGACCCGGTCCCGACTTCTAGAACCTTGTCGCGATCGCCAACCCGAAGCGCCTGCGTCATCAAACCAACCACCGAAGGTTGGCTGATAGTCTGCCCACAGGCGATTGGCAAAGGCGTGTCCTCATAGGCACGATCTTCAAAGTGCCCAGTCACAAAACTGGCGCGGTCAATGCTTTCCATGGCGCGCAACACGCGCGCATCCGTAACCCCCTTTGAACGCACTTCGAAAATAAAGCGCATCAAATTTTCTTGGGATCGCGTCGTCATGGAAACGCCTTTTCCAGAGGGCCTAAAAGATCATGTGCTGTGAAATCTGCGCGCATTGGCGTGACGCTGATCCAGCCATCAAGATTAACATTTGCGTCGCTGCCCGATGCAGTGGGTGCACGCTGATCACCACCGGTCATCCATAAAAACCGCTTGCCTGACGGGCTTGACTGCTCTTTTGCACGAAAGCTCGTGTCCGTTCTGCGTCCCTGCGGCGCAATGCGTGTTCCTTTGACGTCTTGGGCTGGAACGGGGGGGAAATTGATGTTGTAGAACAGCTGATAGGCATTGTTGTTTTCTGGCGCTGCGGCCAAAAGTCTGCGTATGACTTCAACACCGTGCACGCGGGCTGCCGAAAACGGATCTTCAATGTTGACGTTAGCGGGCCCGTAATATTGCGAAAGCGCTATCGACGGGATGTTTTGCAGCGCCCCTTCAATAGCGGCGCCCAATGTTCCAGAATAAAGCGCGTTTTCGGCCGAATTATTTCCACGGTTCACGCCAGACAAGATAAGATCGGGACGTTGCGGCATCACCACATGAACACCGGCCAGCACACAATCGGCCGGAGACCCCTCAGCCGCAAAGCGGCACGTGCCCGTTTGCGCAAGCAGGGTAGGATGTGTGTAGCTTATACAGTGACCAACGCCGGATTGCTCAAAAGCAGGGGCCACGCACCAAACCTCTCCACTGGGGCCGGCGAGTTCGGAGGCAATCTCGGTCAGCACCTTTAGTCCCGGTGCATTAATGCCATCATCGTTCGTGATAAGAATGCGCATTGCTATGATCCCCTACGTCGGTCTGTCATCTTGCAGGGCAGACAGCCCCAGTCCATCCGTCCTTACTTCATTTTGTTAGGTGTTTAAAATGCCTCTTACGTGAAAAAGGCGAAGTCTGTCGTCGATATGGTGCTCTACGTACACTGGCAGCCATTGATCCATGAACAGTCCAAGACGTCTGTCACGATGCCCCTGCCACCTTTGTCGTTTTTTGGGAACGAGCCCTTATGATGAGCGTTTGAAAATATAATATGATGAGCGTTTGAAAAT
>JAQXDR010000139.1 GCA_029251265.1 Pseudoprimorskyibacter sp.
CGGCCTTGGGTCATCATTGCGTTGGCAACAAGGCCAGCATGTCGCGCAAGCTGCAATTCCTCGGGTGATTTCACCATACGCATCTGCGCCAGAATTGGACTGACGTCCTGCAAGTCAAATGACGTTGAAACAGCAGCAACGTACTCACGCACAATTGCGGGCATTTGATGCGACTCAATCGCCACCTGCCCTTGCAACACGCTAGGGAGTTCGGCGCGCCATTCATCACCGGCACCGTCATTCCATGGTGCAATACGGTCTACTCGTGCAGCGGCTTCGGCTGTGTTGGCGTCAATGGACGGTGTTATCAGAATGCTGTGTCCTTCACGAACCACGACCAGTATGGTGGGGCGTCCAAACTCCATATGGAGATAGTCGTAATATCCCGTCAGGTAGTAGACGTTGTCATCATCGGTGATCAGCGCAACATCGATCCCGTCAGCCTCGAGCCGTGCCCGAAAGCGATCCATACGTTGTTCAAAAGCGGACATTACGAGGCAGCTGAAGACAGCGGCAATCTGTCTTTTACCAGTTGTGTCCAGAAACTCACCCCAATGGTCAGCAAAGCGTCGTTGAAATCATAGTTACTGGCATGCAACGGTTGGCCATGTGCACCAGTTTCCCCGTTTCCAAGCAACAAAAAACAACCCGGGACGGCGGCACAGAAATGAGCAAAATCTTCGGAAAAACTCATCGGTTCTCGATTTGGCTGCACATCAAGATTTAACTGCGAGGCCACACGGACCACAGCATTTGTCGGCACCTCGGAATTGATCGTTTCGATAAATTCAGTGTCGAATTTCAAAGATGCGGTCACACCGTGCGCATGTGCGATACCATTGATCAGACGATCCATGAGGCCTGCAATCATTTGTCTATCTTCAGGATTTTTAGTGCGCACGTCCCCTTTGAGAGTAACATTTCCCGCAAGAACATTGCGTTGCCCGTCCGTTAGAAATTCAGTCACAGAAACCACCGCACCTGCACCTGGTGCGATCTTGCGCGAGATAATAGTTTGCAGAGCGTTTACAATCTCTGCGCCAATGGTGATTGCGTCGCGTCCAACTTGGGGCATGGATGCGTGACCACCCTGACCATGGATTGCAATCTCGAACAGGCTTTCGGATGAGCATATCTGTCCCACGCGTGTAGAGATCTGGCCCACAGGCGCGCCGGGCAGGTTGTGGATGGCGTAGATTTCATCCATTGGAAAGCTGTCCAGAATACCTTCGTCAATCATCGCACGTGCGCCGAGGCCATGCTCTTCGCAAGGCTGAAACAAACATACGACTGTACCGTCAAAAGCGCGATCTTTTGAGAGGGCTTCTGCTGCACCAAGCAACATGGCCATGTGCCCATCGTGACCACAGGCATGCATAACGCCCGTGTTGTGCGAACAATGGTTATGATCACTGGTTTCTACGATTGGCAAAGCATCCATATCCGCTCGCAATCCGATTGCTTTGGTGCTGGTGCCTGCCCGTAGCAGGCCGATGACACCATGGCCTTCGTACACATCCAGCCCGGCTTTGCGCAAAAAGGTGGCGACCTTGGCCTTGGTTCGTGTTTCTTTGAACCCCAATTCAGGGTGACGATGAAGGTCACGTCGTAAATCTTGCAGATGTGTAGAGTTGTGTCTCAATCCCGTCCCCGTCGTTGCGATACTCTGCGCTAGCATGCGCGTGCCCTAACGAGACGGCAAAACGCGACATTTTCAAAAAGATCTGATGCCTTGGGCCGTTTGCCAATACGGCCTGCAAGATTTTATGCGCCTCTTAGGGGAAATTACCTGTCTGTCTGATACGTTACGACTTGTCTGCTTCAGCGGTTGAAATGAAGTAGAGATCCGTCAAATCTAAAGACCTCGCGGCGAGGCGGCTTTGCCACTGCGCCAAGACAGCAAGCCAAAGACAGCAAAACAGATAGCCGCTACGCAGACGACCGAAGGGCCAGCCGGAGTGTCAAGAATATAGGCTCCACGCAATCCGGCAACGGCCGAGAAGGCCCCGATGGCCGCAGCAATTAGTGCCATCGCCTCTGGGGTACGTGCCAGCCCGCGCGCAGATGCCGCCGGAATGATCAACATTGCTGCGATCAGCAATACGCCAACAACTTTTATTGCCACGGCTACGGTGATTGCCAGAGACAAGGTCAAGATCAATTGTTCACGTCGTGGATTGAGCCCGTTTGCATAGGCCAGCTCTTCGCTGAGCGTTGCCGTTAGCAAAGGCGTCCAGCGCCATGCCATCAGGGCAACCACTACACCAGCGCCACCCCAAATGACCAAAAGGTCTGTTCGTGAAACCGCAAGGATATCTCCAAACAGGTACGCCATCAGGTCAATGCGAATACCAGACAGGAATGACACTGCCACCAGCCCGAATGCCAAAGAGGAATGCGCCAAAACGCCGAGAAGAGTGTCCATGGCATAGCCGCGCCCGGATAGAAGTGTCACAGTCAATGCCATGATCAGCGCGACGCTGGATGCCCCAATGAATATCGACATCTGAAATGCAAGCGATATCGCCACACCAAGGATTGCGGCATGTGCTGTTGCATCGCCAAAATACGCCATACGTCTCCAGACGACAAAACAGCCCAAAGGCGCTGCCGCTATGGCGACACCAACTCCTGCAAGGGTTGCGCGGGTCATGAAATCGTCCAACATTACGGCGCAGCCTCTGAACTATGGTCGTGGGTGTCATGATGGTGGTCGTGGTCATGTTGATAAAGTGCAAGCGCGCCGCCTGTGCCCGAGCCAAACAACGCACGATATTCGGGGGCTGATGCAACAACCGCAGGGGTTCCGGAACAGCAGACATGTCCATTCAGGCAGATCACCCGATCTGACGTGCTCATGACGACATGCAGCTCGTGGCTGATCATCAAAATAGCGCAGCCTGTTTGCCGCCTGACGTCTTCGATCTGGCGATAAAATGCGGCAGAACCAGGTTGATCCAAGCCTTGCGTCGCCTCGTCCAAAAGCAACACATCGGGCTTTTTCATCAAAGCGCTTGCAAGCATGATGCGTTGAAACTGACCACCGGACAGGTTGGACATCTGGTTTTTGATAACGCCGGGAACGCCTGCGGCAATTAAGGCCTGTTCGCAGGCTGTTTGATTGGTGCGCCCAGATAATCGTAGGAAACGTTCTACCGTAATGGGTAGAGTTGGATCTATATGCAGCCGTTGCGGAACATATCCAATTCGAAGCCCCGCGCGTTGGGTTACTTTTCCAGCTGTCGGACGCAACGCACCTATAATGGCGCGAAAAAGGCTGGTTTTTCCGGAACCGTTCGGACCGACAATCGTAAGGATTTCATTTTCTTCGAGTGTCAGGCTAATATCACGCAGGACCCGGTTCGAGCCGTAGCTGATATTCAGATTTTCAACGGAAATCAGGCTCATGGATTGGGCGTCTCCTTGTAGTTAAGGCATTTGCCCTTTGCGCTGAACGTTTATGTTCGGTTGTAAGGGCTATAGCCTCAAGCAGTTGGTTAAAAGCGCTTTGCCGGAGTATGACGCACATTTCATTCAGGAGGCGTTGCACACAGGACGTTTGGCACAGACACAACCTTTTGCACAGACACATCGGTATTAGAGAGAATGCATGCTGTGCGAGTCAAGATAATCTAGCGCAAATATTTCCCAAAGCTGTCAGAGCAATCAGCCCCACAGGGCTACAATCTTGGCAATTCGATGCCCAGTCTGCAATGAATTGTCAGTTGTTGCCGCGGCAAATAGTAGTTAGCCGGCCCCAAAGGATGCCCTGCTCTATCCCTGCTCTATCCCTGCAATTATTAAGTAGCCAAGCATTCTCAGGAGGTACGCATTGTTGCCTACACTGGTAAAGTACTTTAATTTCATCTTAAATCACACAGAAAGTCTTGGGAAAAGGTTTCTGGACCTTTCTTGACGTCCAGCGCCGTTGCGCTTGGCGTCTTAAGGCAAAATGGGTGTATTGTTTTGTCTTTTAACCCCTCCTCCATTCAGAGAATTCGTGGAGATTGCGGGCATCTGTGACTCTTCTATTGCCAGATGATGCCCATCCAGTTAGACGAACCGATGTTATAACATTACATGGCGAGGTTGCGATGTCCACCAAACTTCTACCCCCAACTCTGGCTGCTGTATTGCTTGGAAGCACTGCAGTGGCAGATGTACCATCAGTCGCGGTTGATATCGCACCGCTACATTCGATTGTAACGCGCGTGATGCAAGGTGTCGGAACACCTGACCTGGTGATACCTCCAAGTGCATCCCCTCATGAATATCGTTTGCGTCCCTCTGAGGCGCGGGCCTTGCAGAATGCAGACGTTGTATTCTGGATGGGGGAGGACATGACCCCTTGGCTGGACGGAGCGATAGAAACATTGGCTGTAAACGCCACTGCGACTGCATTGCTCGAAACCAAAGACACGATGCTTTTGGAATTCCGCGAGGGTGCCCTTTTTGAGGCGCATGATCATGACGACCATGACGAACATCATGGCGACGATGATCACGACGACGATCATGATGAGCATGGCGACGAAGACCACGACGAACATCATGATGAGCATGGCGACGACGATCATGATAAGCATGGCGACGACGACCATGACGACCATGACGACGACGATCACGATGAGCATGGCGACGACCACCATGACGACCATGGTGATGATGACCACGACGAAGATCATGACGACCATGGTCATGGAGCACATGATCCCCATGCATGGCTTTCACCAGATAACGCGCGCACCTGGATGAATGTCATTGCCGCAGAGCTTTCTGCCGCAGACCCTGAAAATGCAGGCGCCTATTTTGCGAATGCAGCGGCGGGACGCGCCGAGATCGAAGTGCTCAAGGGTGAGATCTCAGCTGTGCTTGAACCCGTGCGCGGTGTTTCATTCGTTGTTTTCCATGATGCGTATCAATACTTTGAAAGTGCCTTCGATATTTCAGCATCCGGTGCTATTTCTCTAGGTAACGCATCAGACCCAAGCCCTGCCCGCATCGCAGAAATCCAAGACCGGGTAAGAGGTGAAGGTATCGATTGTGTTTTATCTGAGCCGCAGTTTAACCCGGGTATTGTAGCGGTTGTCATGGGTGGAACCGACGCCAAAACGGGCGTCATTGACCCACTTGGTTCTGATCTGGAAGTGGGAGCGAACCTGTACCCGCAGCTTTTGCGGAACCTTGCGACAACTTTGGCCGGTTGCATGTAACAAAAGAGGCACAAGGGCATGATACGGTTTTTCAGACTATTCATCGTGTCGTTGAGCCTTCTGTACGCAGGTCCGATCCCGGCACACCCACATGTTTTTGTGGATGCTGGGGTCGGCTTCGATTTTGATGCAGACGGTCGGCTTGTGGCGCTTCGTATTATCTGGCGATATGACGCTTTCACCAGCCTGACTTTATTCGATATTCTGGATCTGGACACTGATGGCGACGGGCAACTAAATGATGCTGATCGCGCAGCAATCGTCGCAGGAGAAACCGATTGGGCCGATGGATACAAAGGTGATACTTTCATGGAAGCGAATAGTGTCGACATCGCTTTGACGCGTCCAGTTTCTGGCAGGTCTTGGTTGTCAAACGATCAGATATCAGTTGCCTTTAGGCTGCCCTTGGCTGACCCTTTGATTTTGGACAATAGCGTTGTGTTACGTCTCTATGATCCCAGTTATTATTATGCCTATGACGTCGTTAGTTATGATGATTTGGCACCCGAAAACTGTCTTGTGTCCTTGAGAGATTTTGAGCCAGACAAGGCATCTTCCGATTTGCAAAATCAACTTGCCACCCTGTCTCGTGAGGAAACACCAGCGCAGCCAGATGTCGGTCGGTTATTTGCTGATGAGGTCTGGTTAACATGCGGCTAAGCGCCTCCATTCCGGCAATAATAATACTGGTTGCTTTGGGTGTTATGTGGTTGGTCCTTCCGTGGGAAACGCTGTTTGTGTGGGCCGCTGAAAAACAGCGTGATGCACAGGAAGCTATGGCGCGTGCGCTGCAGGCGGTGCGCACTCAAGAACCTGCAGCATTGATAACTTTGTGTGTTGCAACCGCGACCTACGGCTTTGTCCACGCTCTGGGACCCGGGCATGGAAAAGTTGTTTTGGGAGGGGCGGCACTAGCATCTGGTGCGACGTTGCGCAGGATGAGCCTTCTGACGCTTGCGGCTAGCCTGGCTCAGGCTTTCTCCGCTATAGCGATGGTTGGGATATTTGCAGCAATATTTGCCATCGGTTCGCGACAGTTGGGCCTGTTTGCAGACGGCTGGCTTGCGCCTCTTAGTACGCTGGCTATCGCTGTAATGGGGCTTTACCTGATGCTGCGTGGTGTGGGTATGTGGCGCAAGTCAACAGCTGGATCATGTTGTCATGCTCATGGTCCATCTGTGAAAGAGACACAAAGCCTGACCGGTTTCCGGGACGCTGCCTTTTTGGTCGCAAGTATCGCGATGCGCCCCTGTACAGGGGCAATTTTTGTGATGGTCATTGCGCTGAGGTTTGATGTCTTCTGGGCTGGCTGTCTTGCGGTTTTGGCTATGGGGCTGGGCACGGCGGGCTTTAACCTTTTGGTAGCGTGGTCGGGCGTTGTGGCACGTCGCTTTGGTGCTTTGACAAGCCGAAATGCGCATGAAGCACAACGCATATCGGCGCAGTTACACCTTATGGGTGGCTTTATAATTTGTGCGGTCAGTTTGGGCTGGCTGGTTTCTTTGGTTCCGGGACTGATGCGTTGATGCCAATGTCATGTACTGGGAACTTGATAAAGCCGTTATCTGCAAATCATCGCTGGATGATGCTGTACTGGCCTGAATTGATATAAACGGACTTTGCACTAAGGGTTACTATCACAATTCGGATAGATTCTACAGTTTGGTCTGTGTGCGCACGCAGACTGCTTCGAGCACGTATAAGTTACACACCCCCTTTTTCGCTCGCGAATATCAACGCTTAAATCGAACATTTCGAAGCTTACTGTCGAAATCCTTTTGGGCTTTCCAAGGTATTCTTATTGATATCTTCATCATCGGCTCGGTCCATGCAAAGAAAATGGGCATAATTAATCAATGTTCTTGCAAGCTGGCCCAAGCTAAGGTCTATTCTTGTAAAACACAGCTTAAAGACTGTGAACAATGACCAGGGGGCCTTTTTGGCGGAAAACTCGCAAAGTGATGCGTTCGTTGAATTTGAACGCGTTCAGAAAAGTTACGACGGCGAAACGCTAGTTGTAAAAGATTTGAATCTAAAGATGCCAAGGGGTGAGTTTCTGACGATGCTCGGTCCGTCCGGGTCAGGTAAGACAACATGTCTTATGATGTTGGCTGGTTTTGAAACGGCCACCTACGGTGACATCCGTTTAGACGGGCGCCCGATCAACAATATACCGCCTCACAAGCGTGGTATTGGCATGGTGTTTCAGAACTATGCGCTGTTCCCGCATATGACTGTCGCTGAAAATCTGAGCTTCCCGTTGGAAGTGCGCAAGATGGGCAAGTCGGACCGCGAAGCAAAGGTCAAGCGCGCCCTTGAAATGGTCCAAATGGGGCAGTTTGGCGGGCGTCGGCCCAGCCAGTTGTCAGGTGGTCAGCAGCAAAGAATTGCTTTGGCCAGGGCACTGGTATTTGAAGCAGAGCTGGTTTTGATGGACGAACCGCTCGGGGCCTTGGATAAACAGTTACGCGAACATATGCAGTTTGAAATCAAGCGAATTGCAGACAACTTGGGAATTACCGTGGTCTACGTGACCCACGACCAGACTGAAGCATTGACCATGTCTGATCGGGTTGCTGTCTTCGACGATGGCCGAATCCAGCAGCTTGCTCCACCGGACGAGCTTTATGAGGCGCCTCAAAACAGCTTTGTTGCGCAGTTTATCGGTGAAAATAATACTCTGGATGGTATCGTGACAGAGATGCTTTCGGACCGTTGTATTGTTCGCCTTGATGACGGTAGTTTGATTGATGCCAAGCCAGTTAATGTGACGTCCGTTGGCGAAAAAACGCGTGTTTCGATTCGTCCTGAACGGGTTGAAACGCGTATCGATCGGCTGGGCGAAGGCGCACACACGATCAAGGCTGAGGTGATGGAGTTCATCTATATGGGCGACATTTTCCGCACACGGCTGAAGGTGGCGGGGAACGAAGATTTTATCATCAAGACGCGAAATGCGCCAGATCAGGTACGGCTTGAACCAGGCCGCCAGATCGAGATAGGCTGGTTGCCTGCGGATTGTCGCGCGCTCGACGCTACGTAACAGCTAGACGTGTTGCGGCAGCGTTTTGCCGCGCACAAGCTAGGGATCGGATACAATGGCCAGCCCAGCCTTCGATCCCATTAACATCGGGGCATACTGGGGAGTATAAAATGAAATTGACCAAAACACTTCTGGCGTCGACTGCTTTGACAGTGGTCGCAGGCGCTGCAATGGCCGGCGGCCATATGTCAGACAGCATGACCTTGGTAAGCTGGGGCGGCGCGTATCAGGCGAGCCAAGACAATGCCTATGTTGTGCCCTACGTCGCAATGAACGAAGGTGTCAGCGCGACTTGGGACGAAAGTTCGGCTGAGGCCGTCGCCAAATTGCGTGCGATGAACGAAGCGGGCAATGTCACCTGGGACGTCGTCGACGTGGTTGCAGCTGACGCCATCCGTCTTTGCGACGAAGGTCTTGCACTTGAGATCGACCATGACGAGCAGCTGGCGGACGCACCTGACGGCACGTCTGCATCGGATGACTTTGGTGATCTGATTGTCAGTGACTGCTTCATTCCACAAATCGTGTATTCGACCACATTCGGATACCGTACCGATTTGGTCCCTGAAGGTGTGGCACCTCCATCAGAGATTTGCTCTGTTTTTGACCTTGAAACCTATCCAGGTAAGCGGTCCCTCGAACGTCGCCCAATCAATAACATGGAATGGGCTCTGTTGTGTGACGGGGTGGCCAAGGATGACGTCTATGACGTGCTGGAAACGGATGAGGGTCAGGATCAAGCGCTTGCAAAGCTTGGCACCATCAAAGACAGCGTAATCTGGTGGTCAGCTGGTGCGGATACACCGCAGCTTTTGGCAGATGGCGAAATCTTCATGGGCTCGACCTATAACGGTCGTTTGTTCAGCGTGATCGAAGAGCAGAACCAGCCAGTCGCAATCATGTGGGACGCTCAGGTGTTTGACCTTGACGGCTGGATTGTACCTGCAGGATTGTCAGACGAACGCGAAGCCCGTGCTTTGGATTTCGTAAGCTTCGCAACAGATACGCAGCGTTTGGCGGATCAAGCCAAGTACATCAGCTATGGTCCTGCACGCCTGAGTTCGGCGCCGTTGGTGTCAACCCACGCGACACTAGGTATCGAAATGGCACCTCACATGCCAACAGATCCTGCAAATGCGAAGAATACTTTCCTTTACAATTACGAATTCTGGGCTGATTATCGTGACGACATCGATGCCAAGTTTCAGGCTTGGTTGGCGCAGTAACAGCGCGGAAAGATAAGGCAAGGCTGGACCCACACAGCCTTGCCCCGACGGCCTTTTTCCTAATTGAAAGAGGCCCGTCTACCAGGCTGGACCGGTTCGCACCCCGGTCCAGCCGCCTTGCTGGAGTTACGCTATGCCAAAAGGCTATATAATTGGTCACGTTACCGTGGCAGACGCCGAAGCCTACCGCGAGTACGTAGAGCGAAACACACCAATCCTTAAGAGCCGCGGAGCGCGATACCTTGTTCGGGGGGGAGCCTGCGAAACTGTCGAAGGCAGTTCCGGAGAACGGCATGTGGTTATTGAGTTTGACGACTACGAAACGGCGCGTAGCTCCTATTTTGATCCCGAATATCAAGTGGTGGCAGACATTCGCCGCCGCACAGCTGACAGCACAATTATATTGGTAGAAGGCGCAGAATGACGGACAAATCATCAGGACCGATGCTGGCGGCTGATGGCACGCCGCTCAAACGCAGTTTATCACGTGCGTTACGTATGCAAAAAGTTCGAGCCTTGTTATTGATTGCTCCTCTTTTGTTGTTTGTTGTCTTGACCTTTCTTGCACCGATCGCGGATATGCTCTTCCGGTCGGTGGAAAACCAGATCGTTTCCGAAACCTTGCCAAAGGCGACGCTTGAACTTGCTGATTGGGATGGCGATGGCTTGCCTTCTGACGCGGTATACGAGGCCACATTCTTTGATCTGTTCGCAGCCGCAGAGCGCAAACTGCACACGCGATTGGGCACCCGACTGAATTACGAAGAAACGGGCATGTCATCGTTATTCCGCCGTACCGGACGCAAACTGGATGACTTTGGTGACGTTTATCTGGACCAATTCAAAAAAGTTGACCGTGCTTGGTCCAAGGCGGCACCTTGGGCTGAAATGATGTCCGATCCGGACTGGTTGGCGGGCCAAGAGGCGTTGGGCCGCGGTGATGCGGGGCCGCCCTTTGTCCTTCGCGCTGGAATGGAGACCCTTTTACCGCGAACGTCTGATGCGTATCAGACGTTTGCGCGGGCCATGCAGGAAGAGGACGATAACCCTGCGGACGAGAAGCCATGGGCGACGGTTCATATTGCCTTGGCTGAGGATCTGGCAACACAGGATGTCAGCACGTACACCGGCCCGGGAAAAGACCGGCTACAGGCCACAGCTGCACTGGTCGGGTCTGCGGATTTCGAAACTCTGGATTACACGGCGATGTTCTTGGACATCAACGACAACTGGGGTGATACGGATGTCTGGCGAACAATCAAGCTATATAGTCCAGCCTACACATCGGGATATTTTCTGAACGCGGTCGACATGCAGCTGACCCCTGATGGACCAGAATGGCGGGATGAACGCGAACAGATTTATGGACTGTTGTTTAAACGCACGCTTTACATGTCCCTTGTGATCACTTTGAGCTGTATCATGCTGGGCTACCCTGTGGCTTGGTTGCTGGCTAACTTGCCGACACGTCAGTCTAACCTTCTGATGATACTGGTTTTATTACCTTTTTGGACATCGTTGCTTGTTCGCACGTCGGCTTGGAAGGTCATGCTGCAGCAGCAGGGGGTGGTCAATGATGTACTGGTATGGCTTTCAATTGTACCGGATGACGCGCGTCTTGCCCTGATCAATAACCAAACGGGCACCATCATCGCGATGACGCATATACTGCTGCCGTTCATGATATTGCCGATGTATTCTGTCATGCAAACCATTCCACCTACCTATCTACGAGCTGCAAAATCGTTGGGAGCAACGAATTGGACAGCATTCTGGCGTGTGTATTTTCCGCAATCCGTTCCTGGAATAGGAGCGGGGTCGATCCTCGTTTTCATTCTGGCTATAGGCTACTACATCACACCGGCCATCGTGGGCGGGACGTCTGGTACATTCATCTCTAACCGGATTGCCTACCATATTTCATCTTCTGGCAACTGGGGTCTTGGGGCTGCGCTAGGCGCATTATTGCTTGCGGCAGTTCTGATTTTGTATTGGGCCTATGACCGGATTGTCGGTATCGACAATGTAAAGCTTGGGGGCTGAGGCGATGACCGTTATCAATCCAGAACGTGATATGACGCGCAACTTCACCCTTTCTGTGACCGCAGCAGCAGGCGCTGTCTTTGGGCTGTTTGTTGGAACGGCACAGGGATCAGGATTGATTGGAGTTGTGATGGGCGCAATCTTATGTGCAGTCATTTGCTTTGTTATGCTGTACGTTTTTGGTGTTGGCCGCGAACGGCCTGCTCGATGGGCTGCCGTTGCGGTTCTAGCTGTAAGCGGTTTCTCATTAGGCTGGGTGCCCGGGATGGTTGTTGGAGCCTTGTTTGGCTGGTTTATCGGCTGGTTTTCATTCTGGCTTGGACGGGCGCGGTATCGCGTTGCGTTGCCACCTTATCTTACATCTGGTCAGGTTTTATGGTTCTACACCTTCCGATGCATTGCTGGATCAATTTTTATATTTCTGATTACACCGATCATTGTGGTTATGCCGTTAAGTTTCAATGCGCAGGACTTTTTTACGTTCACGCCTGAGATGCTGAGGTT
>JAQXDR010000140.1 GCA_029251265.1 Pseudoprimorskyibacter sp.
ACGGCTGGCCACAACCATGGCGCGGCCCAAAATGGCAGACTTTCGGAATATTTACAACAAATCCGACGCCAAAGCCGCCGGTTTTGAAGCATATATCTCAATAGGCCGACAGGATTTGATGTCCCGTTAAAATCGATCGAGATTAAATCTTTTTAAGGGTGGCGGCGCTGAACTGAGTAACAAGCTTCATGCGCATTCATATGAGGTAATTGGGCTTAGCACTATGATCTTAGAACGGTTTAACAAAGTGTAAGGCAGCATGAGACCGCAATATGAGTGCCACAAATTTGAATCGCTGTGAGCACCGTTCGCATTTCCTCAATCGGGAGCGTAAAAGCGTTTCTCAGGCGACCGTTATATCAATTTTCTAAGTTCAAAACACATCATCAATGGCTGTTCAGCCCGTCAATTCATCTTTTCAACGTTGAAAGTCAAACACATAAATCGTGATCTACCAAATCACCATGCAGCGGATCCGTCTGTTGCAAGCTCATAGTTCGCAGTTTTCACTGATAAAATGGCATAAAAACAGACTAAACATCCCCCAACATACTGAACAAATTTAATTTTTTTAAAAATCTGATGGCCACATCCTACCATCGAAGTCACACCTGCTGCACAATCCCATGGATTTGTGGCAACTTCTATAACCTCACTAAATACCGCACGGTTGGACGCGTATGATCTTTATTGCCACGTTCGAAACGAAGAAATCGAGACCACTGGTTTAAATTTCAAGATCAAAGCTTGCAATAAATCCCGGTCCAAGTCTGGAACTTTATCAAAATCTATTGACTTGCAGATTCAATCATCCGGCCCAAGCGACGTCCAGCCAGAACATGAACGTGCAAATGAGGCACATCCTGAACGCCGTCGTGTCCCGCGTTTGCAATCAAGCGAAAACCGTTTTTTTCAAGTCCATACTGGCGACAAACCTCACCAACACAACGCGTGAAGTCCGCGATTTCAGCGTCGGACGCGTCTTGCGCAAAATGATCATAGGTCACATAGAGGCCCTTGGGTATCACCAGGATATGGACAGGCGCTTGGGGTTGAATATCTAGAAATGCGAGACTGTACTCGGTTTCAAGAACAGTTTTATTTGGAATTTCCCCTCGCAAGATTTTTGCGAAAATGTTTTGGTTGTCATATTCAAAACTCACGCCTGTCGCTCCTTAGTCGTCAAACAGTCTGGCACTCCGGACTATCGCCTGTGCCTTTTGATGCGGTACTTGCAAGCTTTCCGCAATGGTATGGATGAGATTTTCCTCTGGCGCACCTTCTTTGAGACAGAAGTGACGTGGAAGACGAGCGTTGCGTATACGCATGGATTCTTCTTCAAGTTCGCATCTTAGCATGGGCCACAAGTTCAAGTCAGCAGGATTCATGTCTGCGCTTAATAGCCCAATGCGTTGCGCGTGACCGCTAAGATCCTGATCAGAAAACTCGCATTGCAATTCAAGGACGCTCAGTCCCGGCAGTGTATCGTGTAGGGCCTCCAAAAAAGAAAGGCGGCAGGGATCAATGCAAAAAACCAGAAAACGGGTTTCAAAAAATTGGAAGACCAACTGCACCAGCGATGCCGGGTCTAAATAGCGTCTATCCATATCCCGTGCAATGCCGCCTAAATCAGGCATACCAGAGATGATTTCGTCAAAAAAATAACCTAAATCTTTCGCTCCTGTGGCGGCAACCACCTGCTGAGTAAAGCTTTTTCCAACACTCCATTTTTTTGAAACGATAATCAACACCTGACAATCGGGTGAGAGGTTTTTGGCTCTATCCCAGGCCCGCGGCGCGTCTCGAAGACCCATACGTCCACGGCGGCTAACATATGAGGCAAGGTTTCTGGCATCCATGTGATGAGGGCTTTCCCCATCTGATTGCATCCACCTGATCTGCAATGACTTGCGCAACCCTTTCGCACAGGGACTCACTTTTCTTGCGAAAAACGCGTCTTGCAGGGGCAGTATATCGGCGTGATCATTATGGAACGACACCGGCATTCCATAATCCGTGAACATTAAAAAAGTAGGTGACTGATTTTCAATCTGCACCTCAGGCACAAGATGCCAAACCAATGTTTGAAGCGCACATTCATCCGGAATCCACACCATTTTGAAAAAGCGCAGCACATCGGGTCGCTGATCAAGAAACCCCAGCACAGCCTCGCAAGTTGTGCGGCGCAGGCAGAACCACTGGCTTCCAATCCGCATATGAAGCCCACGCGGTAAAGGCCGCCGAAGATCAAAACGGCGTTGCAGAGCAAGGCATTTATAAAAAAGGCGTGTATGGCGACGTTCATTAAAAGGATGCCGGTAAATCAGCCGTTCTTCGCTTAAGCCAGTTTTGATCCAGCCAGATTCAAAAAAATCTTTGGTCTCAATATAATCCTTGTCCTGCGCAAAAATCTGCGACTTAATCATATCCGATGGCTGGATCGGCATGCAATCACCGGAAACCAAGTAGAAATGACTGGCTTGCGCAAACATACCCATTCCAGTGCGCAAAGCCGCAAGCGTAGATGCAACCAAAGACCAATCACCCCAACCACACCGGTGCCGTCGGGCAAATCCAATCCTGGGATGGCCGGCCAAAGCGCGCTGAATTTGATTAAAACCACGGGCGTTTCTGTCGTAATGGATCACAGCGCAGTCTCCGCGCGCAACAAGCATTTGCGCCTGCTCTATCACTGCCGAAGGTGATCTGTGGCATAACAAAATAAAGCAAATCAACGCTAACTCAATCCTTTCCCGAATCTGCTAACCGGATCTTCGGAGTTTTGGATCATTTTTTTACTAACAACCCTGACCGCACTGGCAAAAGGTAAAAAAATGGGATTTCCCGGTACTTGGATGACAGAGAGTCAAAGCACGATCTACAGAGTGGTTCCCAAATGTGCGTGTTCAACGATTGGCCAAATTCTATATTTTTCAGATCACGGTCATTTTTTTGATGGCGATATACATGACGCACAAGATGGGTTGCACAAATGGGGATTCGACCAAAGCCAGAAGATCATTCAAAAAAATGTAGAGGCACGTACTTTTGCATTTACCTGCGTCCGAAACCCATACGATCGAATTGTTTCTTCTTTTTTTGATAAAATTTGCGCAGAGCAGCGCAATGGGCGCCGCTACCGTGAAAACATATTGCCAAAAATGATGCGTCGCTACGGTGTGGACCTGAATTCAGCACAGTTCGACCAGATCAAGGCGTTCCGCCGATTTTTGCTGTTCGCGCGGGACACGATCCGGTTTCGCAAGCCCTTGGATCCTGACATTCACTGGTCCCCAATATCCAGCCATATCGGCACATTTGTCGCGAATGGGGGACGGTTCGACACAATTCTACATACCGAAGATCTCAAAAACGGAATGGAAGATGTCCTACAACGGATCCAGACACCGTTTGCAGTGGACCTGACAAAAGTACCACGCTTTAACGAAGGTATCACCAACCAGATCAAACGCGAATATCCCGTAGCCGATTTTTTCGATGACCTCTCGGCGCAAATGATTTGGGATATGTATAAAAAGGACTTTTCTCTATTCGGATATAACCGCCATGATCCTGCAGCAAAAACTGCTACAAAGCCGATAGACATCAATGAAATTCACGCAAAACTTGCTCATTAAAAGGCGTTGGCAAAATTGCAGTCAGACCTGGTTGACCACACTCATTGCTGCAAAACGAGTTCGTTTCTCTCGGAACGGAGACTGAACCAACAACCCTATCCACATATCTTAGTTATATAATGACACGGCGAAATCAGTGTATTTTATCCTCATACTGACAATATTCACGTATCACACAAATTCCGCATTTCGGCTTACGGGCGACACAAATATAGCGGCCATGCAAGATTAACCAGTGATGGGCATGCTGCTGAAATTCGACGGGCACATTATCTTCGATTGCGCGCTCGACCGCGTCCACATCTTTTCCCGGTGCGATACCACTGCGATTCCCAATCCGAAAAATATG
The DNA here is from genome assembly GCA_029251265.1 of Pseudoprimorskyibacter sp. Classification (GTDB taxonomy): domain Bacteria; phylum Pseudomonadota; class Alphaproteobacteria; order Rhodobacterales; family Rhodobacteraceae; genus JAQXDR01. Next base: position 3,988 of record JAQXDR010000140.1, read on the forward strand.
GGTATCAACGGCCTGCGCGGGATGCGACCACCACATGTTCAAAACCACGTTGGCCGTCTTCCGACCCACACCCGGCAGGGACACAAGCGCCGCGCGGGAATTTGGAACCTCGCCGCCATAGTCATCAACCAAGATGCGGCTAAGTTTCATCACATTCTTTGCTTTGTTTCGGTACAGGCCAATGGTTTTGATATGCTCAATCAACTTGTCTTCGCCTAGATCAAGCATTTTTTGTGGTGTATCAGCCACCCTGAATAGTGCTTCGGTCGCCTTGTTCACACCTTTATCAGTCGCCTGTGCTGACAGGGCCACCGCAACGACCAAAGTGTAGGCATTGGTATGATTCAATTCGCCTTTGGGGTGCGCGTCCGACGCCTGAAAGGTTGTAAAAATCGTACGAAGGGTCTGGAAATCAAGTTGTTTTGCCATGACCGCAGTGTTGCCCTGTTTGTTCCAATTGCGCAACTATCGGGTCGCAAGGAATGTGACTTTGGATCTACTATCAGCAAAATCTGGAACCGGAGCTCCCCATGACCAAAGACGATCAAAGCTACCATTACAATGTCATGCGCCGTGCGTTGGATCTGCTTGACGGAACGGACGGTTCGCTGAGCCTCCCAGAATTATCAGCACAGATGGATATGAGCCCAGCTCATTTTCAACGGCTGTTTTCCTCGTGGGTGGGCGTGTCCCCAAAGAAATATCAGCAATATCTGACCTTGGGGCATGCAAAAACGCTTTTGCGCGATCGGTGCACCACGTTGCAAACATCGAATATGGTGGGGCTGTCGGGCGGTGGGCGGTTGCACGATCTGTTTTTGAGATGGGAAGCGATGAGCCCGGGCGAATTTGCTCAAAAAGGGTCGGGCTTAACGATATTTTGGGGCTGGTTTGAAACCCCTTTTGGACCCGCATTGGTGATGGGTACCAAGCGTGGCATATGCGGTATCGGCTTTGCCGCCGAAACGGGCAAAGCCGATACAATGCGAGATCTCGTTGCCAGATGGCCAAAGGCAGATTTTGTTGAAGACCCCATACAGTTAAAGCCATGGGTGGAAACGGCATTCAGCGCCGACGGCATGGGACATGCGACACCACTTTTTGTTATCGGCGCCCCATTTCAAATAAAGGTTTGGGAAGCCTTGATGGCAATACCGTCCGGCCATGTGGTCACATATTCCCAGATTGCGGACCATATTGGCCATCCCAAGGCGGTCAGAGCCGTGGGTACTGCTGTTGGCCGCAACCCGATAAGCTTTTTGATTCCCTGCCACCGTGCTTTGCGAAAATCAGGTGGATTGGGTGGCTATCATTGGGGGATGCCTGTGAAACGCGTATTACTGGCTTGGGAGGCAGCACGCAGCGAAACCTGACATGAAGCGATCAGTATTTCAATTATCGACACACAATTGTGTCCAATTCGATAATCTCGCGGCTTGTAATAATATGCGCTGCACGTCACCTTTGGATAAACAACCAAAATGAGGCAATTATGATCCGCGCAAAACTGATCCTTTTGGTGTCAACCAGTGCACTGGCCCTGTCGGGCTGTATGTCCCCTGACACATTCAACGATGCAGACGGTACCCGCAACAATACAAATCAGGGCGCTGCTCTTGGCGCAGGTTTGGGAGCGTTGGTCGGGGTCATATCCGGGGATAGTGCAAGCGATCGTCGGCGCGGCGCTGTTATGGGCGCGGTTATTGGTGCAGGGGCTGGCGCCTTGGTGGGCAGCGCTCTTGAACGCCAAGAAGCCGAACTGCGCGAGGAGTTGGGCGGGAATGTCGATATTCGCAACACAGGCGATCGGCTTATTGTCTCTTTGCCGCAAGACATCCTTTTCGATGTAGACAGCGCTGAATTGCAGCCCGGTTTGCGATCTGAATTACGGACCGTGGCAAACAGCCTGATGAGCTACCCCGACAGTCTTGTACAGGTGATAGGTCATACCGATAACACCGGTGATCCAGGCTACAATATCGACCTGTCGCGTCGTCGCGCACAATCAGTGGCAAGTGTTCTTGCCTTCGAAGGTGTGCCGTCCTCCAGATTGTCCATAGATGGTCGAGGCGATGATGAACCTGTGGCAAGCAACCTGACCAGCGAAGGCCGTCAGTTGAACCGAAGGGTGGAAATCGTAATTCTGCCGACCGCATAACAAACGCATAGGCCTGTAGAACGTGACGGCCGACAGTCCCGACATCAACAGATGTCCGGGACACCCATAGCTTAGGACTTTTTTGTATGATCGATCTTACCCTGTTTGGTATGTCGGGTGCACTACGAGCAGCATCTACCAACCGCCTATTGCTTCACGAGGCTGCGCGCCGTTTTGCTCCTACCTCTTTTATCGAAGGCGACCTGCGGCTGCCTCTTTTTGATGGTGACCTTGAAGTCGACGGCCCCCCGATTGAAGTGCAAAAGCTTGCGCAACAAATTTCGTCGGCAGATGCCATCATCGTTGTGACACCCGAATACAACAAAGGGATTTCCGGCGTACTCAAAAATGCACTTGATTGGATTAGTCGGGCCGACGGCAAGCCTTTTGCAGGCAAGCCAACCGCGATTATGTCGGCAACAGCGGGGCGGTCGGGTGGTGAACGCAGCCAGGAAATGCTTCGCTGGTGTTTGACCCCATTCCAGCCAAGACTTTTACCAGGCCCGGAAGTGATGGTAGCACAAACCAGCAGCCAGTGGGACGGTCAGGGCAGATTGATGAACGTGCGAAATGCAGCAGCGCTTGATATCTTAATGTCAAACCTCAGAACAGAAGCACAGAGATTAAAAGTAGCGGGCTGAACTGACACGGCGGTAGCTGCATGTAACGAAAGGATCGCTTTCGTCTCTGTCAACCTTGTGGTCTTGACCCGGTGTCGCGCAAAACAGCTACGTCAATCGGTGTACGGCACGCATCAGATGCTGTTAATGTATCGACAAAGATGATGAGCGAAACAGCACAAAAGCCCATAAAAAAATCGGCCTCACCATGATGAGACCGATTTCAATTCGCGCGACGCGAATAAAAGTTCTTATGACGCCAACGCTGCTACAGCGGCCAAAAGAAGCAGTGGCATCAGCAAACCACCCGATGAACCCTGTGCGCTGGATTCAGTTGTCTCAATCACAACTGTATCATCCATCTCGGGTACGCTTGGGCCATCGGCCATAGCAGCACTGGCTGCAAATCCTGCAAAAGCGGCGGCAAGTACGATTTTCTTCATGTTGTCCTCCTAGCGTTGCCGCCAACAACATCGCGGTAGCAACTGACAATTGTTCCTAAAGTGTTGTATCACTCATTTGAGCAAAGTTGCAAAGCCTCAGATTCCAATATCGGACACCAGATGCACAACTTGTAGTCAAATTAGCAACACCTGCGTGCCCACCAGTACCATGGAGAACAAGTCGGCGATATGTTCATTGTATAGGCCTATACATCCATTAGACGAGCGCCTGCCAATTTTTCGCGTGTCATGCGTTCCATGAATCCGGTAGTATTGCCATGTCAAATGCAAAGCGTGAGTGCCAAGCGGATTGTCAGGACCCGGCCCTATAAAATCAGGCCATTCAGGATTTCTTTTCTTCATTGCGGGGGTCGGACGCCACGACGGCCCTTCGACACGACGTGTGATTTTTGTGCGCCCGCGGCGGGTCAGATCTTCGCTTAATGGAACCGAAGATGGGTATAGATGGTATTCCCCGTCTTCTTGCCAGAAATGCAAGGCGCGTGACGTAATATCGACAAGGATCGCCCCTTTCCCGAGATTTGAAAAATATGGCTCCCAGTCCAATGAGCGGAAGCTGGAGATGTTACGGCGCGTGGTCCGCGACGGGTCGGATTCAATTTCCGTTGTTTCAGTTGCGTCAAACTGGGCAAAAGCCGGAGCCGCCAGAACGGTCATACCACCCGCAAGAAGCGTCCGTCTGGTCATATTTTTGTTGGTAGACTGCACCATGCCTTTATCCTCGACTGCTTACACACACTGGATCGATAACCTGTGAAGGTCGATGTGGCAATTCAACGTGATACAGGCGGCATCTGATTGCTGATCAGCCAATTGCACGTTTATCCCTTTTTGCGTTACATGCTACACAACCTACTGAGGCGAAAATGGCATGAACTTAAGTAAAATAGCGGCATTGGGCGGGCTTTTGACACTTGCGGCCTGTACAGCACAGGTTGGCAACGTGGGACCAGATGGTCGACCCTTGCCACAAATTTATCGTATAGATCAAAGCGCCTGGGCCAAAATTCAGTACGCGGTCCTTGATTCGATAAACTCCTTGCGCTTGGCTACAGGGTTGGAACCGGTCATGCTTGACCCCAATCTGACTGCTGCGGCGGCAACTCATGCACGAGACATGTCCGCGCAGGCCCGTCCTTGGCATTTTGGGTCTGACGGGTCCTCTCCCATTGATCGCGCAAGCAGAGCCGGTTTTACTGGCAGGATGCTTGGCGAAACAATTTCAGAGACGTATGAATCCGAGGTCGAAACAATAGCAGCTTGGATGGGCGACCCGGACACACGCAATGTTCTTATGGATCCCAAAGCACGGCAAATCGGCATCTCTTGGTACCAAGAAACAGATGGTAAGATATGGTGGACCGTCGTGATGGGACAGATCTAGTTCCCCAAAGCTAAGATGAAAATTGGGGCGCGTGACGCTGTTAGGCCCGCATCCGACGTACTAACAAAATAACCGGGATCAGCCCAACCGCCGCAATAAACAGGCTGGGAACGGCCGCGCCTTCCAATCGTTCGTCCGCGGCCAAGCGGTGCGCCTGGACAGCCAGCGTATCAAAGTTGAACGGTCGCATGATCAGTGTTGCTGGTAGTTCTTTCATTACGTCAACGAAAACGATCAGCAGTGCAGTCAGCAAACTGGGACGTAACAAAGGCAAGTGTATGCGTCGCAGTGTTCCATAAGCAGATCGCCCCAACACCCGGGACGCCATATCCAAGTTTGGATTTATGGCAGATTGCCCCCCTTCGTGTGCACCTATTGCTGCCGCCAGAAACCGCACGCCATAGGCCATCACCAGCACCCAAATAGACCCTGTAAGCATCAGGCCGGTGCTGAACCCGAACTGCGTGCGCATCCATGCATCAACCGCATTATCAAACGCCGCAAACGGGACCAATAAGCCAACGGCGATCACCCCACCGGGAACCGCATAGCCCAAGCGCGCAATAGACAAAAACACGGTACTGCCCATCGTTGCACGCACCCTGTTCAGATACCCAAGCGTCAACGCTGCAGCGACAGTCAGCACTGACGCAACAGACGCCAGCATAACCGAATTTTTTAAAAATTGCTGATATCGCGGATCAAAAATGCTTTGCTGAGAATTTTCAGCCATAATCGCCAGCCCGGTTGCAGGTAGGAAAAACCCCAAACCCACGGGTATTGCACAAACCGCCCATGCAAGAATACGCGATGATTGCCGAGTCAACTGAATGCGCGGCAGGGACTCGTGCCGTTGTCCACTATGAAAGCGGGCACGTCTACGATTGAACCTTTCCAACAAGGCAAAACATAAAGCGAAAGCCAACAAACCGAGCGATAACTGAGCCGCCGCCGCGCGATCAAACAAGGAAAACCATGCCTGATAGATCCCAGTCGCAAAGGTTTGCACTCCAAAATAGGACACTGTACCAAAATCAGCAATCGTCTCCATTATGGCGAGCAATACCCCGGCGGCCACCGCCGGACGGCACAATGGCAAGACAACTCTTACATATGCCATGACCGGGCCACATCCCAAGGTCCGGGCAGCGGTATAGGCAGCCGACGACTGGCTTAATAATGCCGCACGGGTCAGAAGGTAGACGTATGGGTATAAAACAAGAACGAGCATAAGCGCCGCCCCGCCTAAAGAGCGCACTTCGGGAAACCAATAGTCACGCGCGCCCCACCCCGTCACATCGCGCAAAGTTGTTTGCACGATTCCGGGATGGTCCAATAGATGTGTATAGGCATAAGCCAGCACATAGGACGGCATCGCCAGAGGCAGAACCAAGAGGACCTCGAACAAGCGTCGTCCAGGGAAATCGGCCAGCACAACCAACCCAGCTGTTGTCGTCCCAACAAAAAGCGTTCCCAAAGCAACAAGTGCCACCAGCTTGAGTGTTGTCCAACTATAGCCAAATAAAACCGTGTCCCAAAGCATTGTGATAGTGCTGGTCCCGCCGCTGAAAGCAGCAATCAGAACAGCAATCATTGGCAGCAAACACCCCGCTGTAATCAACAAGGCCGCCCACCATAACAAACGCATTTCCCGTCGTGGGGGCATGGGTTGTCTGGTTGATGTATCGCAATCGTCAGTCATCATCGCAGCGCAGGTATCACGTCGAACCAATCTTGGCATCCCCTTGCTGCAAAGCCTTAAGGTCATAAAGGATCTGCAACGCATCACGAGGCGACAGCTCATCCGGGTAGATGTCCTCGAGTTTGCTCAGAACAGGACTGGGTGATAACACAGAAGGCAATGGTGCCGGCGGCACAGCTGCAAACAAAGGCAGATCATCTATAAGCGCTTTTGGCCCCTTACGATCTCTGTCTCCGGCTTCCAACGCATCAAGAACGGTGCGAGCCCTCGCAATCACCGAAGGCGGCAGACCCGCCAGCTGCGCAACCTGTACGCCATAGGATCTGTCGACTGCTCCGGTTCGAACCTCGTGCAAAAATATGACCTCACCTTTCCATTCACGCACTGCAACATTCAGATTGCCAACCCCTGGCAAAGTGTCTGCAAGGGCAGTCAGTTCGTGGTAATGTGTCGCAAACAGGCCACGCAGTTTGTTGACACCATGCAAATGTTCTAACGTCGCCCAAGCAATCGATAATCCATCGTATGTCGCTGTACCACGACCAATCTCATCCAAAATGACCAATGCATTTTCATCAGCCTGATTGAGGATGGCTGCAGTTTCCACCATTTCAACCATGAATGTGGATCGCCCCCTCGCCAGATCATCTGAAGCACCCACACGGCTGAAAATCTGACTGACGAGCCCGATATGCGCACGATCCGCAGGAACATAGCTGCCCATCTGCGCAAGCACTGTGATCAATGCATTCTGGCGCAGGAATGTTGATTTACCGGCCATGTTTGGCCCAGTCAGAAGTTGAACCTGTGCCGCACTCGGTTCTGCTGACAAAAGACAGTCATTGGCAATAAACTGCGCACCTTGACCCAGCAATGCCGCCTCAACGACAGGATGACGTCCTGCACAAATTTCAAAAGCCCGACTGTTGTCCATCTGGGGGCGACACCAATTGTGTCGCCGTGCCAGATCAGCAAGACCCAAGGTGACATCAAACACTGATAAGGCCCGCGCCGCCTGCGCCACCTGCGCGCTAACTTGCAAAACAGACGAACACAAATTAGCAAAATGATTTTTTTCCAGTCCCAGGGCATGGCCAGCCGCATTCAGGATCCGCGTTTCCAAATCAGACAGTTCCAGCGTTGTAAATCGCGCCTGATTGGCGGTGGTTTGCCGGTGTATAAAATTCTGATCTGCCTTCATTTTGTCTGCATGAAGTGTTGTAACTTCTACAAAATATCCCAAAACGTTATTATGCTTTATTTTGAGACTGGAAATCCCGGTCTCGGCGGAATACCGGCCCTGTAATGCGGCAATCACGCTCCGGCCTTCGTCACGTAGCCGGCGGGCTTCATCGAGTTCGTTGTCGTGACCTTCCGCGATGAACCCACCATCACGTGACAAAAGCGGTGGTTCGGCAACCAGTGCTGCATCCAATAACGTGGTAAGCGGTTCGTGTCCAAGCAACGCCTGTCGGGCCGTAGCCAATTCAATCGGCAAATCATCTGGCAGGGTATTAATCATCAAACTGGCTTGTGCCAGTCCATTACGAATTGCAGCCAGATCGCGTGGACCACCCCGATCCAAACCCAAGCGTGATAAAGCCCGGTCGAGATCAGGGACCCGACGCAGTTCGGCGCGATCGGCATCATCGCGATCCAAAGCCCAAGTAATTGCATCCAAGCGATCTATGATCACCTGAAGATCACGCGATGGGGACGATAGCCGCTTTTCCAACAGTCGCGCGCCTCCGGCGGTGACAGTTCGGTCAATCGCCGCCAAAAGAGAGCCGGACCGCCCACCAGACAGAGCTTGTGTCAGCTCCAGATTTCGGCGCGTCGCACCATCAATCTGTAAAAGGCGCGTGACCTCTTCGCGTCGCGGAGGAAGAAGTAATGGGAGACGGCCCTTTTGAGTGATATCCAGATAGTCGACGACTGCGCCCATGGCTGCAATTTCAACTCTTGAGAACTGGCCAAATGCATCAAGTGTTTGAACCGAAAACAGCGCGCCCAGGCGGCCTTGACCAGCGGTACTATCGAAACTGGCGCGCCCCAGAATGGTGGGTGAAATCCCCATATCCGTGATAACCGCGCCCACCGTTTCACTGACCGCATCAGTGACCAAAATCTCTGCTGGCGCAAGACGGGCAAGTTCTGCGCCAATGCGCGCTTGCGTCAAGGGCGTCACCTGAAAAGACCCGGTCGAGATATCCACACAAGCTAAGGCCCAGTCTTCCCGCATATTGGCAAGGGCAACCAGATAGTTGTGTTTGCGCGCTTCCAAAAGAGCTTCTTCGGTCAAAGTGCCCGGTGTTACCAGTCGCACAACATCCCTTTTGACAACAGATTTAGCGCCTCGTTTCTTGGCTTCTGCAGGGCTTTCCAATTGTTCCCCAACCGCCACGCGAAAGCCTTTGCGGATAAGGGTCAACAGATACCCTTCTGCCGCATGGAATGGCACGCCACACATGGGAATGTCTTCACCAGAATGTTTGCCCCGTTTGGTTAAGGCAATATCCAACGCCTCAGACGCGGCCACTGCGTCATCAAAAAACAATTCGTAGAAGTCGCCCATACGGTAGAATAACAAAGCGTCAGAATACTGCGCCTTGATTTCGAGGTACTGCGCCATCATCGGCGTCACTTTGTCAGCCGTCATAGCCCCCCCAAAGTCTTGATTAGCGACAGAGTACAAAGCTCATTGCAGCGGTGAAAGCCCGAAAACAATCAAGATTTTCAAAATACCCTGAATTGATGCATAGGATCAGAGATTATGGATGATTTTGTGCATGTTTAGGAGATCTCGAAGCCCTTCGTACCCTCATCGCAAACGCGTCTCGGCAGGATAACAGCCGAAGGGTCTGTTAAGATGATCCTCAACAACATGACAACTGATGGCAACAACACTGTTCCGCATTGTATCTGGAGGCGTATCGTCCCAGTGGTCACTTTTGATTTCGGGGGTATAGGTCCCAGAACGTGAGTATCCGGGTCGTTTCAGATTGATGTCACCGGGGTATTGGGATGACATTTCTTGAACGATTATATATTCGCTCTCGCTATTCAAAACTTCCATTCCCGTTCCCGAGAATGGATCCCTCTAAATTTTTGTAGCAATCTTGGTTTTGCGTGCATGCACCAACAGGTAAGCCTGCCAAAATTTCAAGCTCAGTTATTGAGCGGTAGGGTTCTGAAAGCACAAGAGCGTAAACTTTGAGGGTTATCGTATCGATTGATACAGACGCTTTGGATTCGCGAACTTCGAAATTAAATTTAAGAACAGGGTGCTGACGCATTTTTCCCAGTTCGCTGAACAAACCCTTTACGATTTCCAGAGCACCAAAGTATCCTCTTTGCTCAAGGATTTTTGCGCAGTTAACGATTTGGGCCAAAGGATTATCACCAACAAAAACAAAAATCTTTTGGACCGATTCAAGCGCTTCAATATTTCCCCAACTTTAGGGTCTGGATGGTGCTCAGAATTGACGCGCAACATCGTATGGGGCTGATTGGGTAATATGATCAAAGTCCGAACAAACCCGACTTTGAGACATCGCAGCGCTTGAGAAGCATAACAGAAAAAAAGTCGATACCAAAAACGACACGAATATTTGCTGCGGCGCGTTGCTTTGATGGGGGCTTTGTTGCACAAATTCGGCTGGGGTTTCACTGTTTGAATCCAGCATGATAGCTGGAGGGCATGAGCAGTTGGGCCCCTACAAAGTACAAGAGCACGAACTGGTCTGCTTACAATGACAGTCTAAGCCGGCGCGGATCGCTGTTGATCTGGTTTGATCCTGTGATGGTTTGGGTGCCGCCGCCAGAAAACCCTGAACGTGAGCCTGCCCTATCGT
>JAQXDR010000141.1 GCA_029251265.1 Pseudoprimorskyibacter sp.
ACGGCTGGCCACAACCATGGCGCGGCCCAAAATGGCAGACTTTCGGAATATTTACAACAAATCCGACGCCAAAGCCGCCGGTTTTGAAGCATATATCTCAATAGGCCGACAGGATTTGACGCCCACCTAGAACGTCTAAAAATTGTGGAACCGGCTTGTTTGTGTCACTGAACCTGCGAGACCTGTGCCTGCCCCCCTCAAGCCGTCCGGTGCCAGGCTCCCGACAGCGCTCACAGGGGGGACATGAGTAAACTGTTGTCTGCAAACCCGTTTTCGACGCACAAAACCTACCTGCGCCTGGCACAATAGACGCCAAGCCCACACAAACGCCAAAACCCAGAACAAAACACAAACACTCCTAACTGTAAAACTTCCAGTCTGCAGATTTTCGCAAACGCTCCATGGAAGGCCTGCAAGTGGCCCGCGCAAAAGGACGCACCGGCGTAAGACCCCCTGCCCTTTCAAAGGATCAGAAAATTGAAGTGCTACGATGAAAAGACGAAGGCCGCGCCATAAAAGACATTACCGTTTTGCGCAAAGTCAGCCCGGCCACAATATCGCGGGTGTCGCAAGGCATCCCAACCCCTGTGCCTGGTCTTGCAAAAAGGGACAGTCTTGTGCGGATGAGCCATGATGAACGGGTTATGCTCAGAGCGTTTGCAGGCCGTCAGCAGACCCTTTCCGACCCACCGCGCTTGGGACACGCACGACAGATATCTATGGAGCCCTCTCTTAAGATTTCGAGCAATTCTCTCTCGGATCAGGGACCAAACAGGCAGATCAGCTCAAATCGCCACCTACAATTTATGGTGAAGACCTCTGCATAATTGGGGATTCCGGTTGATTGGTTATTCCGGTGGTCTGGGTGCGAGGTTGTTGAGGCTATTTTGTGGACCTTTTCTTTCGAGAAGCGGCTGATCGGATTGGTGAAGACGATGTACTGTTCAAGATTGATATGCTGTTGGAGTGGCCGACGTTTTCACCGATCTTGAAGCGTGGCTTGGGTCGGTCTGGGGTCGGACCTCAGGGCTATGATCCGCTCGTCTTGTTCAGGTGCCTGCTGATCGGCCAGTGGCGTGGTCTTCGCGATCCCAAGCTTAAGCGCGCGCTGAAGGTGCGTCTAGATTTCATGCTGTTCTGCGGGCTGGATCTGCACGCCCCGGTGCCCGATGAGACCACCCATTGCCTGTTCCGTAATGCGCAGGTCGAAGGCGGCGAATACGACGATCTTTTGGCTGAGGTCTGTCGCCAAATTGAAAACCACGGGCTGAAGCTGAAAAAGGCCGAGGCTGCAATAATCGATGCCGCTTTGGTGGAAAGCGCGGCCCGGCCCCGTACCCATATCGAAGCGCAGAAGGATCGGGCCGAGGGCGAAGGACCGGGTGATCCAGACGTGCATTTCAGCGCCGATCCGGGTGCCCGTTGGATCAAGAAGGGCTCAAAATCCACGCTCGGCTACAAGGCCTTTGCGCGCACTGACGAGGAAGGATTAATCGACAAGGTCCATACCACGCCCGCCAACTAGGCCGAGAGCCCCTAATTTGAAACCATGGTCAAGGACGCGAAGGCGCGCAGGGTCATGGCTGATAAAGCTTATGCCAGCAAAGCCAACCGAGCCAGTTTGTGCGGCAAACACCGTGACGGGATCATGAGGAAAGCGGCGCGCAATCGCCCGCTGCGCGCCTGGGAGAAACGGTTCAACCGCCTGATCTCGAAACGCCGGTTCCGGGTCGAGCAATGCTCGGGCACCATGAAGAGATTGTTCGGTCTATACCGAGCCTGCTATTTCGGCGTGGACAAAACACACGCCCAACTGGCGCTTGCAGCCATCGCACAAAACCTCCTGAAAGCTGCCAACAAGATTACCCTCAGCCCGCAAATCCCCACAATCGCTTAAACAAGACCTCAAGCGCTATGTGCCGCTGAAAACTCAGCGGAACAAGACGAATGACAAGATTTCTGAAAAACACAAATTCCGGCCCGTTACGCAGACGTCTTACAGATTTATTGTGAGCTAAACATGTGTTTTATAATTCGGTATACTGTGATTTTAGAAGCTGGGTTCCAATCAAGTTTCTCGTCGCTGATTTTTGACCTTAAACTGTCAGAAATTTCATCACTGAGGCTTGTTACGCCGATGTTGGGACTATCGATACGGATCTGCTTTGCTTTTTCAATTATCCAAGTGTTTCGAGGCTTTTTTTTATCTGCAGTTTTAGCATTGTGTTTTGTTATGTTTTTGCGGCGGTTGAGAGTTGCAATTTGACTTTTGTTTGCAAGGATCAGGTTGCCATTGGCTTTCATCGCAAATGCAACTGTGCCCAGACGTCCTGCACATTGCATCGCTTCGGCCCACTGGTTTGCTTTGGCATAATCAGTCATCCAGTAGTGCAGATTGAGAGCTCGAACCGCGTCATAAAGCCATGTATTTA
>JAQXDR010000159.1 GCA_029251265.1 Pseudoprimorskyibacter sp.
ATAGTTGCAAACACGGCATCAGCTTTAGCCGTCCTGCACATTGCATCGCTTCGGCCCACTGGTTTGCTTTGGCATAATCAGTCATCCAGTAGTGCAGATTGAGAGCTCGAACCGCGTCATAAAGCCATGTATTTACGCACAATTCATTGTTGGCAAAGCGTCCAATAAGGCAATCGGTTCTAATGTCGCCCCAGCCAGCGAGAAAAGTCATTTCAGCGCTAGGTGGCGGAGCTGTATCACGAACAAATTGATCCTCGCGCGATTTCCTAAGTTTTGGATTGGGTTTGAGAATGATTTCCCTCACATCGTCAAAAGGCCCAAAACGTCTTTCGAGTGCTGCAAAGATTAACAGTTTTACGTCTTCGCCCGAGCCGAACAGGTCAAGCGCATAATCAGCCATTTTGACACGGCCGTGACAGGGATATTGATGTTGTTGCCCTGGGAATGGGGTTAGTCAGAAATTCACTCCATGCGTCCATGACGTGACGGCGTTTGTCAAACAAATCACTTCGTGCATACGCTCTTTGAACCTTTGTACCAACGGCGTGCGCGAGGCACATTTCAAGCACATTGTGGTCTGCGATTGTCTGCTCTTGCCCCCATTGTCTGAATGTTGAACGCATTCCGTGGCCAGTGGCATCAATACCCAACCGCTTCAAAAGTGCGCGAACGGCGTTGTCCGAAAGTGGCCGTTCGGATGCGCCTTGACCGCGCCTGTCGGATGGAAACACATATTCACGACCTGCGCCGATGACAGCATGCAGAACCGATATTGCAGCTTTGGAAAGCGGCACGTCGTGGTTAGAGCCTTGGCCTTTTCGACCTTTCATTCTTTCTGCCGGAACGGTCCAGACGCGATTTTCCAAGTCAATTTCTGACCATCGCGCGAACCTCATCTCTGTGGGTCTGAGAACGCAGAACATGGACAGCTGAAGTAATCTTGCGCTCATTGCATTTCGAGCTTGCAAGATGGAGACGAGCTCTGGAGCTTGCTGGTAAGGCAGGGCAGCAAAGTGTCTCACTTTGTCCGTTTGGGTTCCTAATGTCTCCGTTTTAACGGCTGTTACCGGGTTTTCTAAGTCATAGTGGCCCGCGGCCTTTGCCCAGTCCAACACGGCGCCCATGCGCTGCCGAATCCGTCGCGCTGTCTCGGCTTTTTCGTGCCATATAGGTGTAAGGACAGCCAGGACATCGGCGCTGGTGATAGTGTGTATCGGCCTATCGCCAATTTTTGGAAACGCATAGTCCCTCAGTGTGTTTATCCAGCCTTGGGCGTGTTTGCTTTGTGCGCCGCCTTTCCAACTTTTAACCTTTGATTCGTAGACGCGTTGTGCAGCTTCTTTAAAAGTGATGACAGTGCGTTGGCGCTCTGCGAGAGGATTACCACCCTCGCGGGCGATCTTTCGGAGTGCACGTGCTTTTTCTCTTGCTTCAGATAGCGTTACAGAGTGTGCGGGACCGATGCCAATATACTTTGTTTTACCATAAACTTTCGTCCTAAGTATCCAGCTTTTGCCCTCAGGTGGTGTTATTTGAAGGTAAAGACCGCCACCATCATTGTGCATTCCAGCG
>JAQXDR010000181.1 GCA_029251265.1 Pseudoprimorskyibacter sp.
CGCTGAACGCCGCCGTCGAGGCGTTCTTCAAAACCATAAAAGCTGAACTCATCTGGCGACATACTTGGGAGACGCGGCGCAAGGCGGAGATAGCAATCTTCGAATACATAAATGGGTTCCACAATCCGCGCCGACGCCACTCAGCATTGGGCTGGAAAAGCCCCGTCGCTTTCGAAAGGAAAGTGGCTTAAACGAGCACTTGGGGCGGCACGAAACCGTGACAGGTCCAGTTTGCTGCACGCGCCGTATCTCCGGCCAGCCGCTTCTTCCCGGCTTCCATGAAGTCCTTTGACCATTTGTAATAGATGCCCTGTGATATCCCCTAACGACGGCACAGCTCAGCAATGCTGTCCTCGCCGCGCGCTTGATGTCTTTGACGATCTTCTCGCCGGGTGTCTTGCTTGTCTTTCGCATCGTCCACTCCTCAGTGGTTACGATAATCAACAAACCGTCTCTTAGAAAATAGCTCTATTTGGACCCATAAGTGCTGACTTCAGACAGGCTGGTCCACTTTTCTCATCAAAAAACCGCCAACCTGCATCCTCTAGGAGCCTATTGATCTTAATTCTGGCAGTGGCCTCTTTGCTCGCCAACCTAACAGGCCTCCAAAACAAGTTTCTACAATAACGGCAGTTAACCTGAAGTGCTGGAAGAGTTCCACAGTATTCGCCACAGCTGTAAGCCAATGACTGCTTTCTCTAAGCACCCCAACTTTAGCCATCCCCGTCGCGAAAGTGAGATTTTAGTTCATTTTGCATGCGGACAAGTTTGTGACGGCATTCAACGTGTTAATGTAGATACTTGCAAAGCCAGCAGGGAACGACGACCCCGCATGCTCGATGAGACCAAAATCGACGCCCATAAGGCTTCGTGTTTATCAGGGTGTGATACTAAGCAGGCACTATTTCATCGCAAATATGATTGGCGGCTATCAGAATTGCCAATTTTATCTGCACACAAGTAATGGCCACTTCCTGATCCAAAGCGCTCTGAGATTTTTTGAATTATAAACAAATTCAGTCGGTTGTAGGGCTTATCCACAGAAAAACCTTCTAAGTTAGCTTTTTGTCTTGACTTAGGGTGTGCAGAACAAGCTGAGAATCTGTGCAAACTTATGTCCCATTGGCACAAGTTATCAAGGTAATGGCGATCCCGGGAGGACTCGAACCCCCAACCCCCTGATTAGAAGTCAGGTGCTCTATCCAGTTGAGCTACGGGACCGTTGCTCTTTGATCAGGGTGTGGACAGCGGTTTGCGTACCGCAGATTTTCTGTCGTTCCAGAATATTGATCTCCTACCCTAGCTTTGTTGCCAGGAGCGTCCGTCATTTGGAATCCACACATTTCTCAGTCTTCGTGTATCAGACGTAAATTTCGAAGAAAAGCGCCACAGCGCTATTTCTTTAAGAGCTTGGGAAAAGCGCACTGCCGCTTTAATGTGATCCAAAAGATGATATCCTCGAAATCGCTAGTCGAAGATGTTGGTGCGCGCGTCCCTCTTTATGAGAAAGGGGCTGAGTTTCTGTGTCGTTTCAGCCTGTAGACAACATCTGGGATCTGGTGATCAACTCCAAGTTAGAGATGAACATATACTGGTATAATTGGCGATTTTGTACGAAAAGGACATAGGCCACGTAATGTTTAATACTGTGACCAAATGGTGCTAGCGCCAAACGGCATAACAGGACTGACGTTTGCCACGATCTTGGTTCTAGCGTCACATGTTTATCGACATGAGTTCTTTTGTCGTGTTAATTTCCTGTTCTGAATAGTAATAGGGTAGCGATTGCGGCGGGCGACGCGCAGAGGAGTGATATTCTTGGCGGCATTTGGTTATATAGAATTAAAAGATCTTGAACTTGCGGTCCGTATTGGAAGTTATAGCGATGATGATGTTGTTCCTGATGCGCATATTTTGGACTTGAGCCTGACAATAGATCCACAGCTGGTGATGATTGACCGCGATGATATGTCTTTGGTGTTCGACTATGATCCATTGATCCGACAAATTGATGTGTTGGCCCGGGCGCACCATTATGAAACACAAGAACGGCTGATGACACGCATTGCTAAGACTTGCGCCGGTTACGCTCAAATCCAGGCCATTGATATCAGTATACGAAAGAGCCCAGTCTTGGCTGAAACGGGCTCTCTCGGTGTGCGATTGATCCTTGACGCAAGCGATTTGGTCAAATTCCGCCAATAAGATGACACATGGCCGTCTGCATTGGGCGCGCGGACTGGCCACTGGTGGTTGGTTTTGCAAGCTTTATGGCGCGAGCCACTGTCCTTGCCAACCATCCTGCGCAGTGAATTGAGCGCGGCGATGCTTTGGACCGAGGTGCAAGGCGTCAATGCTTGAAACCGTTATGCGTAGAACAGCAAAGGATGCGGGGTCTGGTATTTTTGTGTAGCCAAGCCCTTCGGCGATCGGTTGGCCGGGTGCAGGGGTGCTGCCATACGAGTGTCGCGATGTTTGGGGAACACGCGCCCAAATATCTGCCACATCCGAACCTGTCAGAACCGCAACCCGACCATCAAGTCGCACCTGAAGATGTGCCGAGCTGTCCCAAACATGCAGGGCTGCAAACGGATTTTGACGCAGCTCCTGCACTTTTGAAGAGTATAGGTCTGTATGAATATCCAAAACGCTTGTCTCTTTGTCAGCGCTGCGCAATACGGCCGTTCGGACCTGTGGCCTGTTATGCCTGTCTACGGTCGCCAGTGTCACATTGCGTGCCGGCGCGCGTCGGTCAAGCACTCCACGCTTGAGCCGCAGCCATACTTCATCCCGTAGCTCATCGAGCTTTTGCGCCCAAGGGTGCGGATCAGTCTTCATTTGTAGATCTCGCGACGATCGCCAAACGTCCTGACCCGTCTGCGCCACGCACGATAGCTGGCTGGCTTCAAGTTTTTTCGCATCAGTGTTTTCACCTCGTCTG
Organism: Pseudoprimorskyibacter sp.; assembly: GCA_029251265.1. Taxonomy (GTDB): domain Bacteria; phylum Pseudomonadota; class Alphaproteobacteria; order Rhodobacterales; family Rhodobacteraceae; genus JAQXDR01. The sequence continues at coordinate 2,942 of JAQXDR010000181.1, forward strand.
GTCCAAGACCGTGTAACGAACGAATATGATCAAAGCTCGCGTGATCGCTCAGGGCCATTTCAATGATTTCACTAATTGTCGGTGCGTCTAGGGTGGTTTTTTTCATAATCGACAACGTGCCTCGCCAGTCTGACAAGTCAAGCGGATGCGTGTTCGATACAGCCGTCCAAAGGACGAAAATTTATCAATTCACATAGGTGCATTGCCGTGCCCGCGCCGTGTCAGGCGTAAAGCCAGAGCACCCTGTCACGGTTTTTGCCTTTTCCAACAGGTCTGAATATTTGATCTATTTTACAACCACATGTCATGTTAGCATCATGGCATGTTTGATGTTCTGTCCCGACTTGAATCCGCTAAAGAAATTTGTAGGTCTGCAAGTGTCGAAGCTGTTCGCTATTTTCACAGTGTTGATGGTCT
>JAQXDR010000212.1 GCA_029251265.1 Pseudoprimorskyibacter sp.
ATCAGTTGGACTCCTTGTTAATAAAGGCTTCGTACGTTCCATACGCTTCGTAGCCATAATCGCCGTTATAAAGCGGTGCAAAGTTATGTTCTTGTGCCCATATGAACCAGTTGTCGACAACCGTCCCAGTCAAAAGGATCCCAATACCACCGGTGATCGGGGTCAAGACAGCAAACCACCAAGCCCATCTGTGGATGCCTTCCATGGTAGCGTTAAAGCCCATGGTCCAGCGCCAGAAAAGAGCGGCACGTTCCGTGGCAGTCCCGCGATCATAGATCTGTTCCAGTTCGCGATCCCCACCAAACCGGGTAACGGCTAGAATGGTGGCGCCATGCATAGCAAACAACAACACCGATCCGTAAAGGAACACGATCGAAAGGCAGTGGAACGGATTATAGTACAGATTTCCGTATCGGATGGAAAACGCGGTTGTCCAGTCCAAGTGTGGGAAAATACCGTATGGAACAGCCTCGGACCACGATCCCATCAGTAATGGACGGATCAGACCCAAGACAAGGAACAACCAGACCGCAGATGCGAATGCCCAAGCGACATGCTTGCCCAGTTTTTGTTCCTGGGCCAATAGATAAGAGCGTAACAACCAAGTACAAACACTTACCAGAAGAAAGAGGCTTGAAATGATATACCAACCACCATCATTTAAAGGTGGGATCGACAATCCATATTCCGGACTTGGTGGTTCCAACGCCAGCCAAAACAGCTGGCGGATCATTTCAGGCAGGGACCAGTCGACCTGAGCCAACATGTTCATGCCGACAATAAAGAACCACAGCGCTCCAGTCGCAAGCGAGATCATGCCCGTCCAGCCTAGATAGATCGGGCCAATCTGCGCGTTGCCAACATAGCCGACCAGTGTGGAAAAGAACGGTTTTCCACCGCGCTCGGCCATCATCTTTCCGCTGTCGTCCATGCCCCATTCTGCGGGACCCTGAACCTGAACTTGTGTGAAAATGTTCTGATACTCAGGCATAGATCACATCCCCATCTGCGAAGGCCAAATTGGCAATTCTAACCACCAGTTCCACCATTCTGGCCATCCTTTGGTCCAAACTGGGCCGGATATGATGATGCAAACAGCCGAGAAAAAGACCGCGTTTATGGCAAGCAGGAACCCCAGTCGGTGGATGCCAAGTGTTCCTATTGAGTACCCGATGAAGTCTCTAAAGAACGAGTCTTCATGATCCGGGGTTTTCGCCAACTCGCCTTCTTCGGGATTTGCCGCCGACAGGATCAGCGCTCCGTGCAAGGCAAGCGCCAGCGTGGTTGTGAAAAACAGGGTTACCGCCAGCATATGCGCTGGATTGTAATGGAAGTGCAGGTAGGCATATCCGGTATTAGAGACCCAATCGAGGTGACTAAAAATCCCGTAAGGAAATCCATGTCCCCATGCGCCCATTAACAATGGTCGAAAAATGACAAGTGTGACGTAGGCAAGGATCGCAAAGCTGAAAGCAAAGGGCACGTGATATCCCATGCCTAGCTTTCGGCAAATTTCGACTTCACGCAACGCCCAGCTTACAAAGGCACAGGTGGCGCACATCGTAATGATTTGCCAAAGTCCACCTTCCATTAGTGGCGCCAAACCTAGCCCATAGCTGAGGTCCGGTGGCGCTATATTGATGAGCCACGGATTGAAGGTGCCTTGTTGTGAGGCCCCCCAAAAGATCAATATCGTGCCTAGGACTGCAAAGAAAACGGTCGTGACACCAAAGAAGCCGACGTAGAAGGGGCCGACCCAGAAATCAAACAGATCGCCGCCTATCAAGGTCCCTCCCCGAACGCGGTATTTTTTCTCAAAACTGAGCATCGCCATGGGATATAACTCCGGTGATGGCGGCCATCATGGGCCGTCGATTGTCTATTAAGTGTCGCGGGCAGGGACCCCGCCCGCGACGTTTTCTTATGAACAGGTGGTTACTGGCCGCTTGCGCGGTTATCCGCGGCAATTTCAAACCAGTTGTAGCCTTCGGCTCCTGTGCTTAGCAGGACGAGGTGAATCATCGCCGCCAAAAGGAACAGAAAGGCACCTTGTGCTACGAACACACGGCGCGGATCAAACACCAGCCAGATCTTGTAGAACTTGGACATGGATTAATCCCTCACTCAGAACCACGGACGCCAGATGAACACCGCCAGATGAGCCACCACGGCGACGGCCGAGAACAGCACTAGCCCGCTCATATAGACGGAGTGCAGTTCTTGCGCCTGTTCGTCGGTTAGACCTGTGAAAGACAGGTCACTGTTATCAGCCATAAAGATTCCTCCGGAAGTTTACGCTGACGCCGCAAACCCTGCGGCGGGGCCCCGCCCGTCTCTCACGACGAGCGGATCTCGGTTCGTCCGTCAATTTGAGAAAATGACGGGCGTTATTCTGTCGGCTTCAAGCCATGCTCGGGCAAGAGGGCCCGGGACATTTAGGGTGCTGCGTCGAAACACGTCACACACCCATTCAATTGCTGCAAACGGCAACGCCGCTATGAAGATGATCGTAAAATATACGACAAACTCGCCTGACCGACGGCGTTTATGCCTTACGTCTGGGGAAGTGCTCATTTCGGATCTCCTTCTTCAGTGGATAAGGGTGCCAGAGCTTCAACATCACGTGCGGTGACGTGCTGTGCTCCACTGGCAAGTGCTGCGGCTTCTGCTGCATCGCGAAGCGATTTCGCTGCAGAAATGCGGGTCAGAACAGGATGGCTTTGCAAAACTCGCTCCAACGCTGCTGCGGCCTCTGGCTCCCAGGCCAAATCGCGACGAAGCGGGGTAGGGGTTGCGTTCGTTTGATCCATTTCAGACGCCAACGGCAGGATTTCAAACAAGGCATCGAACAGTCCGTTGCAAACCTCTTGTATAAGGTAGGTCGCACCGGCATATCCCATGAATGGTGTGCCGGTGGCCCGTCTGATGGCGGCGCCGGGGAACGACGCGGGGATAAACGTGGGTTTTGGACCAAATCCGCCACGTGTTTCCGCGAGGTAAATCTTTTCGTTGATTGACCCCATTAAAACCAAGGGCTTCTTTGTGTGGATATCGGAGCGAATACTTGCGTTGTCTGTCTTGGCACCAGCCACTCTAGATACCGCAAACGCACAGGGCAGGCCCATGTCCTCTTCTAAGAACAAGCGGATACCACGGGTATATGTTTCGCTTGCCACGATGCCAAAGCTGGCAGTTGCAAAGAAATCCTGTGTCACCGACCGCCACAAATCCCAAATCGGTTTGATGGTCGAGTGCTTTTCGCGTGTGATGAAAGGCTCTGGATCAAGGTCAAGTAGACCACCAAGCTCGCGCAGGAACTTTGTTGTGCTGTCTAACCCAATAGGAGCTTGCAAATAAGGCTTACCAAGAACTTCGGCAAGGCCCCTCCCAAATTCGCGGTACATGCAAACATTGACATCCGCATTCACAAGCTCGCGCATTTCAGCAACATGCGCCCCAAGCGGCATGACCATGTTGACCTCGGCTCCGATCCCTTCGATCAAACGTCTAATCTCGGCCAGATCAGACGGCATATTAAAGGTCCCATACATCGGACCCAGAATATTGACTCGCGGTTTTGCATCTGTTGGACGCTTCTTTTCAGACGGCATCCGGCCTTTCGTCATTCCAAATTCGGTAAAGATCCATGTCATTGCCCGATCGGCCGCCTGCCACTGGTCTTCGTCGATTGTGCGCGGCAGAAACCTTTGCAGGTTTGTGCCTTGGGGCGTAACACCGCCACCAATCATTTCAGCGATTGAGCCGGTCACAACAACTGCTGGCAATGCTGGATCAAGTGTTTTCCAAGCGCGCTTCATCGCGCCTTCAGTACCGTCGCGGCCCAGTTCTTCTTCGCCAAGACCTGTGACGACAATCGGAAGTTCGTGTGGGGGCAGGGCATCTGAATAATGCAGAACGGATGTAACGGGAAGGTTTTCGCAGCCAACTGGACCATCGATCACGACTTGCAAGCCTTTGACGGCGCAGAATGCATAGACAGCACCCCAGTAGCCACCGGCACGATCATGATCCAGTATCAAAGCCATCAGATCATTTCCTGCGCTTTTGCGGCACGCGCTTTTTTCTCGAGCTTCTTTTGATGTAGAGCCCGGAAGTCTGGACGAACGTTGGGCGTACCTTCCCAAATTCCAGCAGTGTCGCCCTGGCCCACATCTTCAAAGAAGCCCTGCATGCGAGCCATACGATCTTTGTTTGCGCAAGCGGCGTTTATGACCTGAGCAAGTGATCCCGCACCAGCGGGTCCCATCAAGGGCCGGGCCGAGATCAGATTTGTGAAATACAATGATGGTATTCCAAGTGTTTTGGCCTTTTGTACGACAGGGGTCGTGCCAATGGCCAAATCTGGCTGGATGGCCTCCATCGCAGCACAATCATCTTCTAGCGAAGCACGAAATTTGACTTTCACGCCTTTGTCGGCGAGCCACGCTGCGTCTTCTTGATTTGCCGCAGTTCTGGGGCAGGCTGTACCAACATATGGAAGCTTGGCACCGCTTTCGATTAGCAGTCGTGCAACCAGCAATTCGCTGCCTTCATAACCTGACAACGTGATTGTTGCTGATATTGGAGCATTGGCCAGCGCGCCGGAAATAGCAGGTATCCATGCGTTTTGTGCAGCAGCAATCCTATCTGTTGATACGCCGTAAGCCTCACCAACCGCTGCCAGCCAAGCGGCCGTGCCATCAACGCCAACGGGGGCTGATCCTATGACCGAACGACCAGCGGCCTCGAATTCGCGGGTTGTGGCCGTGTAAAATGGGTGGATTGCAGCCGCGGCAGGGCAATCTAGAGCTGCATATAACTCGCGCCATTCACGGACAGGCACAACAGGACCCGTGGCAAGTCCCAATGGCGCAATCATTTGACCAATCACCATCGGGTCAGCTGGGAACATCTCACCCATGAGTGCGAGGGCAGGGCGATCATCTTTGCGGCCTTCGGGACGCTGAACGGGGCCTGCTTCGGCTTCTTTGCGGGCATAGGCCAGCATTGCGCCGGTTAAGACGTCCTTTGCCTCGGCATGTGTGGGCACACCAAAGCCGGGCACATCTATACCAATAATGCGAACACCGTTGATTTCGTCCGGCAACAATCGCAACGGAACACCACTTGCGGTTGGAACACATAGGTTCGTGACAACGATGGCGTCCAACTTGTCTGGATCCGCGAGGTCAAACACCGACTCGCGGATGTCTTCGAACAATTTGCCAGTCACCAAAGTTTCAGAGTCAAACGGCACATATCCCACAGACCGTCTGGCACCATAAAAATGTGACACAAAACTGAGCCCATAGACGCAGCACGCTGAGCCAGACAGAACCGTCGCAACACGTTTCATACGTAAACCCACGCGGAGCGATCCGAATGCAGGACACATGCTTTGGGGCTTGTCATGAGGCCCCATCGGATAATCCGCCGCATACCTGTCCAGAATTTCTGACGCGCCGGCCGCCTTTGCAGCCTTCTTGAGCTCGGCAGCAGACGAACAACCACCGTCAACAGGAGCGACAGAGATGGGCTCATCAATCTCCGATGACATATCTTCAGGCATCGTCATAGATGACCTCCAAAGATGGCCTTACGGCAGATTTAGAGCCGCGCATGTCCTCGTCAGATGCGGGAACAAGTTCGATGCCTGCGCCGGTTTCCTTGCCGTCAAACAATCCAAGCAGCCCATCCTGATCCAAAGGCGTTGGTCGAACGGGCGGGGCTTCAGCGACATTGACGCCCAATTCGGCAAACAAAGGCCCCCATTCGCAGGCATCAGTGCCAACGATCTGATAATTTGCCGATTTTCGGCGAAGGTCTTCGTCCTGTGGGATCGCCGCCAGGATTGGAATTCCCACTGCGTCTGAAAACGCGGCGGCCTCACCCGTGCCGTCGTCTTTGTTGATGACAAGTCCGGCGACACCAACATTCCCGCCAAGCTTGCGGAAATACTCGACAGCCGAGCAAACATTGTTTGCCACATACAGAGATTGCAGGTCGTTCGAGGCGACCAGAATGACCTTTTGCGCCATATCCCGTGCGATGGGCAAACCAAAGCCGCCACACACCACATCACCCAGAAAATCCAGAAGAACGTAGTCAAAATCCCAGTCGTGAAACCCAAGTTTTTCGAGCAGCTCAAAGCCGTGAATGATGCCACGTCCGCCGCAGCCACGGCCCACCTCGGGCCCACCCAATTCCATGGCAAACACGCCGCCACGTTTGTAGCAGACATCCCCAATCTTGACCTCTTCACCGGCAAGCTTCTTACGGGTCGAGGTTTCGATGATTGTTGGGCAGGCTTTGCCACCAAACAAAAGGGATGTCGTGTCTGACTTTGGATCACAGCCGATAAGCAAGACGCGTTTGCCTTGCTCGGCCATCATGTGGCTAAGATTTGCAAGCGTAAAGCTTTTGCCAATCCCACCTTTGCCATAGATAGCGATGATCTGCGTCTTTTTCAAAGAACCAGCTGGAACAACGTCAGCCAAATCGGTTTCGGCCTCATCACGCAGGCGTTCATCATAACTCTTAAGGTTAGGAATATCCTTCATGATACTGTTCTCCAATCTAAAATCATCTTTAGACACCGATCATCACTGAACGCCTGCGCGTATGCGTGCGGCGCATCTGAGGCGTGCTTGTGATGCGTCAACAATCCATCGAGCGACAGCGTTCCAGACTCTAACAAGCGGCGCACGGCGATCATATCTTCTGGCGACCATTCCGCAGCGACCCTCAGGCGAGCCTCACGCATGAAAGCGGGCGCAAATGCAAATTGTAGGGGCGCGGCATAGAAACCGGCCAAGACGACCTCGCCACCGCGAATTAGACGCCCAATCAAACCGTCGAGTCCGGCACCATGGCCGGATGCATCATATATTGAACGATAGTCCCGCCGTGGATCCTGATCGGGATGGACGACCTGATAGCCTTGCGCACCATGTGCTCGATCAGGATTAATCTCGTGTATCACCGGCGACGGGGCGCCTAGCGCAACCGTCAGCCGCGCAAGCAAACGCCCTAAAATTCCATGACCTATGATCAAATCAGGCAAAGTTGCATTTGGGCCGGTGAGGGCATGATGCGCAGTGGCAGCAAGCGCCAATAACACACCTTGCGCCTCAAAAGCCCGATCAATTTTTGTCAGGCGATCGGCAGAGGTATGGATGCGTTTTGACGCTGCTCCAAAAAGACCACGAGCGCCCTGATAGCATGTGCCGCCAGGTATGAATACATGATCACCAACCACAAGACCTTGACCAGACTTAGCCTCGACAACTTCGCCGACAGCTTCGTAGCCTGGTACCAAAGGATAGCCCATCCCCGGGAAAGACGGCATGTCGCCCGTCCAAAACAGCTTTTCTGTTCCGGTGGAGATACCTGAATACCGTGTCTCAACAACGACGTCATTTGACGCCTTCTCGGTCAGCTCAAGATCACAAAGTGAAATGTTTCCCGGACCGGCAAGAACAACCGCGTGCGTTTCCATTTACGATGCCCTCCCTGTTCCTGTCTGGCATTTCTCAGAATCGCCGCGACTGCTTATTGTTGTTGGAGTAAGTCTAGATTGACAGTTTGTATTGTCAATAAAAAGTGACAAAATGATACCTGTCAGATTAATTTGACAGTTTCTAGAGTGGATGTGATGTAACTTCGACGCGTCTTTGGCCCGGTTGGCCTCGAAAACCCGCTCTTTTTTAGCAAATTCGAAAAGTCGTCCGCGCTGCGCGTCCGCCCTGTTCCCATTGCCCGGGTGTACATTGAAAAATAAACATCCGTTATGGGATCGGGAACCATGCCACCTGACATGGGTTCCGAAATAACCAGCGTCCCCCCAACGGGCAGGGCGCTGTGAATTGCGCGCAGCAATGCCAAAACGGTTTCGTCGTCATGATCATAACAGACACGGACCAACGTAATAAGGTCTGCGCCGCAGGGAAGGGGATCTGAACGAAACGATCCAGGGTTGACCACAATACGGTCGGTCAGTCCTCGTTCAGCAATGTACCGCTTTGCGTCTGGTGCCGTTTGTGGAAGATCAAAGAGCGTCAGGCGCGGACTGCGATACGCCTTTCCCAATGCGCATAGAAATGTCCCTGTTCCTCCGCCAATATCCATCACATGCGTCGCTTTGGCGAAAGAAACGAGGCTCAGGGTGTCGTCGGCAACCAAGTGCTGGCTGTCAGACATTAAATGTGAATACCGTTGCGCATCTTGTTTTGAAATCGTCGACCCAAAGACATAGGGCCAGAACTCTGCCAATGCCCCTCCCTGTGGTGAGCGCAGCATCGCAACTGGATCTTTAAGGTCCTCATAAAGCACGCGGTGGTGACGGATCATGTCTTGCAGACCCGGAACGCTCAATAACGCATGCCCCCGCGAGGCGAGTGTAAATCTGTTATCACGACGGCGCCGCAGCAGCCGCAAAGCCGCCCCCGCCTGAAGCAAAGCCTGCATACGATCTTCACTAAGTGAATTTAGCTGTGCGAGAGACCTGATCGACTGGGGTCCTGCCGCCAAACGTTCCAGTATCCCCAAGTCTACCAAGGCATATAACACCTGGCTTTCCACAAACCCCTGAATAAGTTTGAAAATCTCTGAACCTTCACGACGCACAAAGGGGCGCGTCAGCGGAAATTTCATCGCCCATCGCTGGAAAGACGGGCGACTTATCAAAGACGACCAGTTAAAGGGCTCAACCTCAGGCTTGGCGCTAAGATCGGTCATTTGAAGGCGGTCGCGACTGTCCTTGGGACGATTGCATCAGCTTGCGCCCTGACAAGATGTGCCAACTTTGCCTCTCCGGGACAGGATGGAATTGACGCAATCGCCCCTCCCAAAATATCATTCAGACGACTCATTGCTCCGCGCGCGCCAAGTTCCGAGACAGCATTTGGTCGCCCGTGGCGATCATCTTGTCCTACAGGTTTACCCAAAGCGCCTTCATCAAAAAGCGCATCGCGTAAATCATCTGCAACCTGAAAGGCTTCTCCGATTCTTAATCCAAGTTCGGCCCAAGGTTCGGGATCATTTCCCGCTGCAATGGCTCCCATTTGAGTTGCCGCAACGAATAACCCTGCTGTCTTTGAACAGTGATAGGCGTGTAAATCAATCACAGCTTCGCTTTCCCATCCTTGTCCGGCGCAGATCCCCCCTGGCATTCCGGATCTGTCCGACAGCGTGCGGATCAGGGCCAGCCCGCGGTCCGGGGCCGCATGTGCGGCGCGCGCCAATTCGTCAAATGCAAGCATAATAAGGCTGTCGCCGGCCAAGACGGCTAATGGTTCTGAAAACGCTTTATGGACCGATGGCTTGCCACGGCGCGTGTCGGCATCATCAAAACAGGGCAAATCATCATGTACCAACGAGGCACAATGCATCAATTCAAGCGCAGTCGCGGCGGCATCAGTTAAATGCGGTTGATCATCGCCACAGGCGAGCGCAACCGATACCAAAATGGTGGGGCGGATGCGCGCGCCACCTGGTGTGGTGGCATAAGACAGTGTCTGCGCCAACTTTGTTGGAACATCTTTACGTCCATGGCCCTGCGCCCGTGCGATGCAGGCGGAAAGTGCGCTGTTGATACGTGTTTTCTGAGACATCTTGCCCTCTCTCGAGAAGTGTCAGTTTAAGTTTTCACTAATAGCGTAAATTATACTGGACATGTTCAGACGTTGAGTCAACAATTGCAACATGTCAAGCCGCATGAGCCTGCCTTTTGTTGTTTCTAAAAAAAGGCCTATCGTCGTGATTGGCGCTGGAGTCGGAGGACTTGCAGCGGGATTTCGACTTGCGGCTGCGGGTCAACGTGTTGTTATTATCGAGCGCCATGACTGGTTGGGCGGTAAAGCCCGCTGTATCCCAAGTCCGGCAGGTCCCATAGCAGCAGGCCCCACTGTTTTGACATTACGGTCTGTGTTCGATGATTTGTTCTCGGATGCAGGCCTGAGTCTTGAAGATTTTATCACTCTATCCAAACAAGACATCCTTGCGCGGCATTTCTGGTCTGATGGCGCGCAGTTGGATTTGATGGCCGATGCACATGCAAGTGCGTCCAACATAGAAACGTTTGCTGGTGCAAAAGCTGCCGATGAATATTGGAAGTTCGAATCGGCGACCCGAGCCCTGTTCGATGCTTTTGACGCACCGATGATGCGGACAGCGCGTCCGTCGGTGCGCAATTTGATTAGGGTTGTGGCAAAAAAACCGGGTTTGCTGTCAGACATGGCACCGGGGCGCGTGATGGCGCGTGATTTGGCACGCCGTTTCAGTGACCCTCGATTGGCGCAACTGTTTGGCCGATATGCCACATACGTGGGAGGCTCACCTCTTAAGGCGCCAGCGCTTCTGTCTTTGATCTGGCAAGCTGAAGCGCGTGGCGTCTGGTTGGTAGATGGGGGCATTGCGGCCCTTGCCGGCGCTCTCGCCGACCAGTTTCTCGCTTTGGGCGGTGAAATCAGAACAAACACTGATATTGAGAGAATTGACGTTCAAAATGGACGTGTTACCGGCGTTGGGTCCGCGAGCGGAGAGACCATCGCTGCGTCTGCGGTTGTCTTCAATGGGGACCCCTTGGCGCTCGCGACAGGCGCGCTTGGCCAAGATGTCTCGCAGGCCGTTTCCGGCGTCGCCCGCGCAGGGCGCAGTTTATCGGCGCGGGTCTGGTCCTTTGCCGCTCATGCAAAGGGCGTTCCGCTCAGTCATCACAATGTCTTTTTTGCAGATGACCCCTATTCAGAATTTCGTGATCTTGAAAAAGGTCTCATGCCACGCGATCCCAGCTTGTATGTTTGTGCGCAGGATCGTGGTGCGGGTCCTACTAAAGCTCTGGAGCGTTTCGAAATAATCCTGAACGCACCTGCATTGAACACTGGTCAAATTGTATCAAACGAGAGGCTCACATGCCACCAAAGGACATTTCCGACGCTTGGCCGCATGGGTCTGCATCTAACACCACAACCGGCGATTCTGGAAAACGACGCCTGCCTTACGGTCCCGCACCAGTTCAACGCACTTTTTCCCGCGAGCCTAGGATCGCTTTACGGGCAGAGCCCGAATACCATGACAGCAAGCCTGTCTCGGCCGACGGCACGCTCAAAGATAGTGGGACTGTATTTGTGCGGCGGAGGAGCACACCCGGGGGCGGGGGTTCCGATGGCGGCACTCTCCGGCAGGCACGCGGCCGAGGCGATCTTGCAAGACCAAACTTCAACCTCGCCGTCCCGCCCAATGGGTACGCGTGGTGGTACATCGACGGTATCAGCAATGATGGCAAACGCGCGATCTCGATAATTGCGTTTATCGGTTCCGTTTTTTCACCTTGGTACAAATGGTCGGGTCGTAGAAACCCGGACAACCACGTGTGCATCAACGTGGCTACTTACGGACCCGGCGGTCGGTTTACGATGACAGATCGTGGTAAAGATGCTTTGCGCCAAGATCAAAATACGTTTCAGGTGGGCCCATCGTCGCTTAGATGGACGGGATCAGAGCTGGTTATTGACATAAATGAAATGGGTGCGCCGCCGATGGTGGCGCCGGTCCGGGGCACGATACGCCTGACGCCTTCAGCCATGACCAAGGTAGAGTTGCCGCTGACATCAGACGGCGCACATATTTGGCGGCCTTTTGCACCAGTGGCTAAAATTTCGGTTAACTTGGAAAAATCTGGTTGGACATGGGATGGACACGGATATTTTGACGCCAATTTCGGAACCCGCGCGTTAGAAGATGATTTCTCTTTTTGGACATGGGGACGGTATCCTGTCCGTGATGGGGCGCTGTGTGCTTATGATGCAAACCGGTTGGACGGATCACGTGTTGCCTGTGGGTTATCCTTTTCGGAAAATGGAGACGCCAAGGTTGTCGATCTACCGCCTCAGACCCCGTTCCGGCGGTCGCTTTGGACAGTCAGGCGTGAAACACGTGCGGATCCGGGTGTCGCACCGCGCCAAGTCATGAACATGCTGGACGCACCTTTTTATTCGCGCTCCATGGTCCAGACAACCTTGAACGGGGAGCAGACCATTGGCGTACATGAAGCGCTTGATCTAAAACGCTTTCGCTCACCATTCCTGAAACCGATGTTAGCGGTGCGGGTGCCGCGCAGGCGCAGGTGGCGTTTTGACAGCTAAAGCTGGTTCAGAATTGTTTTCAATGGCTCAGGTTTTATTTTCGCCCAAGTTTTCTGGGTTCAGGCGCCAAACGGCGGCATTCAAAGCGGCCGCAACGCTAACCCAAACGAGGTAGGGTATAAACAAAAGGCCTGCCAACATGTCAACCTGCCAAAGCGCGACCATACATGCCGCAACCGCAGCCCATAGCATCAACAGAACGGCCATGCCTGCTTTGATCCGTTGAAGCCCAAAAAACACGGGCGTCCAAAGTGTGTTGAGCGCAATCTGCAATGCCCAAAGCGCCAGCGCCATTCCCGATCCATCGATGACAGCGACGCGTGCCGCAGCGGCCGACATACACAGATACAACGTTGTCCATGCCAAGGGGAAAAGCCAATTTGGCGGCGTCCATACGGGCTTTTTCAGCCGCTCATACCATGCCCCAGGGGGGAAAAGGCCACCAGTCGCGCCCGCTGCAAAGCAGGCAGCGAGAAAAATCAGAAAGTACACTGTAAACATAACGCTTATCTAGCGCGTTGCCGTGACCTCATCAATGCGTCATCACGTGCTTTTAGGGCTGTTAACGCATCGATGACTGGGGCGCTCCAATGATCTCGGCTTGCTTCAGCGCGCGCAGCTGCGTCGACTAAAAATGCAACTTCGGGCAGAGGGGCCGCATGGAGCCTCGCTGAGCGGGGCGCAACAGCACTGACGCCTGCCTGACACGCAGACAAGACCAACCATCCCAATTTTTGAGACCTGCTGGTACGCGCGCGTGTTGTTATGGTATCAAAACCCTGGGCCCGCACCCGTTTTCCAATACCGGCATAGATATGCCGAGCCGCAAAAATACCGGGCCGACAGGCAAGCGGAAGCTCTGAAATGCCGGCTTCGGATCTATCGTAAAGCGGTCGGGCCTCTGCCAGCAAGCGACGCGTCATTGCACAAACATCCTTGGATGGCGTAGGGGATTTTAGGAAATCAGCCGGTGCGAGACCTGTTTTTTCGAACCAGTCTAGTGGTAAATACAGGCGATCTTCGCGGGCGTCTTCGCCGACATCACGTGCAATATTTGTCAACTGCATCGCCACACCCAGATCACAGGCACGTGCCAAAGCATCCCGGTCGCGAACCCCCATTAAAACAGCCATCATTGCACCGACGGTGCTGGCAACACGTGCGGCATAGGATCGAAGGTCCGAAAGGCTTTGATACCGTCGTTCCATCGCGTCCCACGCGAGACCCTCAAGAAGTGCCTCTGGCAGCGTTCGAGGCATGTCAAATTCCTCGATAATGGCGGTAAAGGCGCGATCCGCCGCGGCATCACGAGGTCGGCCCGCATAGGCTAACGACAATCGTTTTTCGAGATCAATAACAGATGCTGTTTTGTCAGATTTCAGGTCCACCTCGTCATCAGCCAAACGGCAAAAGGCATACAAGGCCAAGGCAGGATCTCTGACCTTGTTGGGCAATAGACGCGAAGCTGCATGAAAAGACAAAGACCCGTGACGGATGGCCTCTTGGCAATGTGCGAGGTCTTTTGGATCAATCATTTTGATGCTCCGACAGGGACGGCGTCCGGTACGAGTTTTCCCAGTACCTCTGCCGAGGAAATTACGCCCGGAAGACCGGCACCGGGATGAGTTCCAGCCCCGACAAGATAAAGCCCGGGAAGTTCCTCGGATATGTTATGCGGTCTGAACCATGCGCTTTGCAGAATACGTGGTTCAATTGAAAAACCGGTTCCATGTGGAGACAGATATCTGTCGCGAAACGTGTTGGGGCTAAAAACTTCACTTGCGGTGATGTGTTTAGATAGGTCTGGAAGGGCTTGCTCTTCCAATACTTTTTGCATTTTTTCGCGATAGAGCTCGGCTGTTTTTGTCCAGTCTACAGGGTCATCATGACCCAGATGCGGAACGGGGGACAACGCGTAAAAGGTGTCGCCTCCGATTGGGGCAGCGGTTGGGTCGGTGACGGTAGGGCGATGAAGATAGATGCTCATATCGTCGGCAAGATGGCCCTTGCGAAATATATCGCGCACCAATCCTCCGTATCGCGGACCGTTTAAAATTGTGTGATGACCGACATCTGGCCACAGATCACGTGTGCCCAAAGTTCCAAAATGCCATACCATCAGACTCATGGACCAGCGCGTTCGTTGCAAACGTTTATGGGTCCAACGACGAGTCGTCTTCTTACGCAGAAGGCGCGTGTAGGTGTGTCCGGCATCTGCATTTGACACGACAACATCGGATTTGATTTCCTGCCCGTTGCGCAACGCCACGCCAGCTGCGCGACCCTCTTCGACCAAAATCCTATCGACGTCTGTATTCAGCTGCACTTTCCCGCCTTGGGATTGAATGATGCGCTGCATATCGCTGGCAATCGCACCGACACCGCCCATGGCGTAATGGACGCCAAAGGCCGCTTCCAGGTGACTAACCAGAATATACATTGATGTGACGCGAAAGGGGTCTCCGCCGATGAAAAGGGGGTGAAAGGAAAACGCCATGCGCAGCCGAGGGTCTTTGAAACGCCGTGCAGCATGCGCATAGACGGATCTGTCCGCACGCAGCATGGCGAATTTAGGCAAAACCTTGATCAGATCCCATAACTTATGCATCGAGCGTCGCCCGAGATCCTCAAACCCGAATTCATATCGATCCAGACTGTCTTTAAGGAACTTGTCATACCCGGCGAGGTCGCCCGGTGACAGACGTTCAATTTCGGCACGCATTTTGTCACGATCACCGCTTGCAGAAAAGCGTGATCCGTCCGGCCAACGGATCTCATAAAAGGGATCCAGAGGGCGCAGATCGATGCAAGACTCAAAATCCTCGCCGCAGGTCGCCCAAAGCTCTCTGAAAATTTGCGGTACGGTGACAATGGTAGGGCCAAGATCAAAGCGATGACCATTTTGCCACAGCGCCGACCCGCGACCTCCGGGCCGGTTCAGCCGGTCGATTACGGTCACGCCGTATCCTTTGGCGCCCAAGCGCATCGCGGCAGCAAGGCCGCCAAGGCCAGCTCCTATGACGATGGCCTTTGGTCGGGGATCACCTGTGGTGTCTTGTGTGAGAAACGTGTCATGGCGTGTCATTATGTGAAACGATACACATGTAAACCAAAGTTGACAATTGCTACTTTCAGACTTTCCTTTCAATTTGAAAAATGTCACGTTTGGTTGACATTAATGACTGGGATTCACAGCGGGAGAAATCCTATCCAAACCGTCAGCCTTTCCTTATTCAGATTTTCCTCTCTAGCCACGCGTGTCTGGGCCTTTGGAATGATGGGTTTTGCACGATGGCCATTGTCGCATATTCCAGAGCTGCAGTTTTGGAAGCTTTGTGGATCAGGCCCAGACGGATCGTTTATGTTGCGGTTTAATCCGTCGGTCTACACAGTGCTATGCGTCTGGCCGGATGAAGAAACGGCTCGCGATAATTTGCAAAACCATCCCTTGTTTAGACGATACAATCGGATGTGTTCTGAACACGCCCAACTTTTGATGGCTCCCGTGTCTGCGCGCGGGGCATGGTCGGGCGCAGCCCCGTTTGAAAGCCCGACCAACGCGCACTGTGATGCTGACGGGCCGATTGCGGCGCTTACGCGGGCAACACTGCGACCGCGAATTGCGCTACGTTTTTGGGACCGCGTGCCCGATATCAATGCTGTGATTGGTTCTGATCCGAACGTCTTGTTTCGAATTGGTATGGGCGAAATGCCAGCGTTGCACCAAATTACCTTTTCAATTTGGCCTGACAGCCATTCTATGGCCCGTTTTGCGCGACATTCCGGACCACATGCAGACGCAATAAAGGCGGTGCGCAAAGAGGGCTGGTTTTCCGAAGAACTATATGCCCGTTTCCGTATTGTAGATGCACATGGAACATGGAACGCACAGAGCTTCTCAAAAGAGTTTGTAAGATGATGACACGACCCCAGTTTCCTTTTTCGGCCATAGTCGGACAGGATCAGATGAAGACCGCAATTATTTTGACAGCTATTGACCCTTCTTTGGGAGGGGTTTTGGTTTTCGGCGATCGCGGCACGGGAAAATCTACAGCGGTGAGGGCGCTTGCTGCGTTGTTGCCGCCAATACAGGCCGTCGCTGATTGTCCGATTAATTCCGAGACATCCGATCAGGTGCCAGACTGGGCCGATGTTGTGGACACAAAGGTGATCGCACGGCCAACGCCTATTGTGGATCTACCCCTTGGTGTGACCGAAGATCGTGTCACTGGGGCGCTTGATATCGAACGCGCCCTGACACAAGGCGAAAAGGCCTTTCAACCCGGACTTTTGGCTCAGGCCAATCGGGGTTATTTGTACATCGACGAGATCAACCTGCTGGAAGACCACGTGGTAGATCTTTTGCTGGATGTGGCCCAGTCCGGTGAAAATGTTGTGGAACGCGAAGGGCTTTCTATTCGACATCCCGCGAGGTTCGTTCTTGTTGGATCCGGTAATCCAGAAGAAGGCGAGCTGCGCCCACAATTGTTGGATCGGTTCGGGATCTCGGTCGAGGTGCGCACACCGACGGACATCGATGAACGTGTTGATGTCATTCAGCGTCGCGATGCATTCGAAAGAAACCCGCAAGCATTTTTGCGAAAGTGGCGCAAGGCCGACGCGGAGTTATGTGATCAGATTCTATCCGCACGCGAGCGTTTGGCTGGCGTAAAAACCCGCAAAGCCATCCTAAAGGACTGTGCTGGTTTGTGTCTGGCTTTGGGCGCTGATGGTCTAAGAGGAGAGCTGACCCTGTTGCGTGCAGGACGGGCTTTGGCAGCCTTTGGTGGGCAAACGTCTTTGGAACGCGACCATCTGCGACAGGTTGCGCCTATGGCCCTGGCACATCGTTTGCGGCGCGATCCCCTAGACGAGGCAGGGTCGACCATTCGCGTATCGCGCACCGTGACCGAGATTTTGGGCTAATGGACAACGACCGATTAGCCACTCTTTGGGATCAGGCCTGTTTGGCTGTGCAGATTGTGGCAATTGATCCAGTTGGATTAGGTGGGATCAAGCTGACTGCACGCGCAGGTCCGGTGCGGGATGTCTGGATAAAACTGTTGGCTCAACTGCCGTCAGATCCGGTAAAGTTGCATCCTAATATCTCTGACGAAGCCCTTTTTGGTGGAATTGACATAAGCATGATTGGCGCTCAGGGCGGTGCTTTGCCAAAACGACAGGGTCTGCTGGACCGGCCGGCAACGTTGATCTTATCCATGGCGGAAAGATGTCCGATGGATTTGGCTGGCCGCTTGGCGCTCGCACTAGAACAGGGGCCAGGGCATTGCCTGATTGCCTTAGAAGAACAAGTCGAACCGGATGAATGTGTTCCAGCCGCCCTTTCAGATCGCCTTGCCTGTCATATCAGATTAGATGACGTGCCGTTTGATACAGCCGTGCATTCCAAAGTCCGAAAATATAGTCAAAGCTGGTCTGGGCAACTACCAGATATCAGCATTCAGTCTGCAATCGTCCCACTGACGGTCTTGTCTGCGCGTCTTGGAATAGAAAGCTTGCGCGCGCCTTTGCTTGCGTGTCGATTTGCGCGGGCGCATGCAGTCTTTTGCGGTCGGACTGAGGTCGAACAACAGGACCTGGAAATTGCAGCTGCGGTTGTTCTTGCACCACGAGCACGACAGCTTCCGGATGCGCCTGATACACCTGATACGCCTGAAAATTCGTCAGAGCCGCCACCGACTGATACCTCAGAACCGCACGTCACAGATGCAGTCCCACAGGAGATTTTAACAGACGCGGTGCGCGTTGCTTTGCCCGATGGGATTTTGCTGACGGCGTCGCAAATCGGTGGGGGAGCAGGTGTGGGTGGTGGCGGCGCACGTAAATCAGGCAATCGCAAAGGACGCCCGCTGCCTGCACGCAAGGGACGGCCAGATGGGCGGCATAGGATCGACGTTTTGGCCACCCTGCGCGCGGCCGTTCCTTGGCAGCGGCTTCGTCGGAAACCTTTAGGATCATCGCAGTCGCGTTTGGCTTTGCGCAGTCAGGACATTCACCTCAAACGGTTTGAGACCTGCTCAGATCGGCTTTTGGTTTTTGTTGTTGATGCATCCGGGTCCCAGGCGCTTGCACGGTTGGGTGAAGCCAAAGGGGCTGTCGAAATACTGCTGTCGCGGGCTTATGCAAGCCGTGATCACGCGGCTCTGGTGTCTTTTCGTGGCACTTCGTCCGAGGTTTTATTACCACCCACACGATCTTTGGTTCAAACAAAAAAGCGGCTTGCAGCGTTACCTGGTGGCGGGGGCACTCCCTTGGCTGCGGGCTTATACGCGGCCGGTAGCCTGATTTTGCAAGCACAACGACAGGGGCTGTCGCCACTATTGGTTATGTTGACAGACGGACGTGCAAACATTGCGCTTGATGGGACTGCAGGACGTGCGCGTGCCACAGCGGATGCGTTGGATGCTGCGCGCTGGCTTCACCGATCCAAGATCGAATCTGTTGTTTTAGACACTGGTATTCGGGCCCAGCCCACATTACCCGAGCTGGCGCGTACAATGGGAGGACGGCTTTTGACATTGCCCCACGCCGGAGCTGCGCGCATTTCTGCCGGATTGGAACAGGTCTTGCGCGGGTAATGGATTGGATACGTGATCTACCGACCTGGCCAAATGCCAGCGCATCAAAACGTATTTCCTGCGCCCCACACAGGTGGCATGTCCAAATCATCGGACAGGGGCCAGATGTGCTTTTGTTACATGGATCGGGGTCGTCGGCTCATAGTTGGGCTGGGCTGATTGATCAGCTGCACACCGAAATGCGCTGTATTGCCGTGGATATGCCCGGACACGGATTCACGCAATCACGCAAACCGATACGTAACGGACGCAAAGACATAAGTCAGGATCTTGAGAGATTGATCTTGCAAGAAGGTTGGTCACCAAAATTGATCATAGGCCATTCAGCGGGTGCTGTGGTTGCATTAGACTTAGCCGCCAGAATGGATACCCCTGTCGGTGTGGTCGGTTTAAATGCAGCGTTGGCACAGTTTGACGGGGTCGCAGGATGGCTTTTCCCGATAATGGCGCGAACCTTGGCGTCAATTCCATTTACCGCCAGGCTCTTTAGTGCCGGTCCAAATCCACAGGCGCGCGCACGGCGGTTGATATTGGGAACCGGATCTGTGCCGCCGCCAAAAATGATGCGGTGTTACTCGCGACTGATCTCGGACCGCGATCATGTCGCAGGCGCCTTAAATATGATGGCCCAATGGTCTTTGGACGATGTGGTGGCAAATCTGTCCAGATTTCAAGATCCAGTTTTGTTTATCACTGCCGAAAATGACAGGGCGGTCCCTGCGGGTGTGTCGCATTCAGCCGCGGGCCGTATGCCCAACGCCAAGGTTGTGGATCTGACCGGACTTGGACACCTTGCTCATGAAGAAGACCCCGGCACTGTGGCCAGGATCATTAAAAAATGGGTTTTATAGGTCGATTACGAGTCTGCTGACACCGATGTCAGATATGCCCATATGTCTGCCGCGTCGTCTGCCTTGCGCAGCTTAAAACTCATCTTGGATTTCGCCTTAGAGTCGGACAGATAATCGCGGAGGTATGCGCGAGGATCCTGAACATATGTAACGAATTGTTCTTCGTCCCATGACAGCCCAGCTTCGCCTGCAGCGATCAGTGACTTGCCATACCGAAAGCCGTCCAAACTGCCAGCCTGACGACCAACAACCCCATACAGGTTTGGTCCCGTCCGTCCACCTTTGACGATCGTATCGCCCGCGTCGCTGACAATCATATGGCATGATTTACATTTTTTGAAACCACGCTCTCCAGCGGTAGCGTCACCTTCGGCCAGAGCCGGGGTCGTCAAAGTCATCCCCATCCCAAGTAATGCAATACCAAAACGTCTCATGTTGGATCTCCTCTTATGCTATTCGTCCCTGTGACCAAATAGCGCGCTTTTCAGGAAAACCAGTCACAAATAACCTTTAGGCTATTGCGCGCGAGATCGCACATTGTTTCCACAAAACCGTCAATCCCGATACCAAGTGATCGATATCAGCATTTGAATGCAGAGGACCCGGGGTGAACCGAAGGCGTTCGGTTCCCTTAGGTACGGTTGGATAGTTAATTGGTTGTACGTAGATACCCCAATCCCGCATCAATATGTCGGATAACATCCGACATTTGACCGGATCGTTTATCATGACAGGAATGATGTGGCTTGGATTTTCCAGATGAGGAATCCCATTTGCATCCAGTGCATTACGCAGTCTTGCCACCTGTTGACGATGGCGCGCGCGCTCAATTTGACTGACCTTAAGGTGCGCAATGGAGCATTGTGCGGCCGCCGCGACTGCCGGTGGCAGGGCGGTCGTGAAAATAAAGCCCGATGCAAACGAGCGAATGAAATCACACAATACGGTTGAGCCGGTGATATAGCCGCCCATACAGCCGTATGCCTTGCCCAGAGTTCCTTCTATCAGGGTAATCCGGTCTGCCAGACCTAGCTGCTCGCTTATGCCGCCCCCACGCGGGCCGTACAGACCAACGGCATGGACCTCGTCAAGATAGGTCATAGCGCCATGTTTCTCGGCAACCTCCACGATCTCTTTCATAGGACAGATATCTCCATCCATGGAATAGACAGATTCAAAAGCAACAATTTTCGTTGCATTCGCAGGAAGAGCAGACAGCTTACGATCCAGATCTTCGGGATCGTTGTGTTTCCAGATCACCTTTTGCGCCCGCGAGTGGCGAATACCTTCGATCATTGACGCGTGGTTCAAAGCATCTGACAGGATCACACAGTTTGGAAGTCGTGATCCCAATGTCGACAAGGCAGCCCAGTTTGAAACATATCCAGAGGTAAACAAAAGTGCGGCTTGTTTTCCATGCAGATCTGCCAACTCTGCCTCTAGCGCGACATGGGCGCCGCTGGTCCCCGATATATTCCGGGTCCCCCCCGCGCCTGTACCATGTGCTGCAACAGCATCGATCATGGCTGCTCGCACTTTAGGATTTTGTCCCATTCCAAGGTAGTCGTTTGAACACCAGACTGTAACTTCGTCAGGAGTTTCGTGATCATTACTTTGAACACGGGGAAAGGTCCCGCACTGACGATCGAGTTCGGCAAAGATCCTGTAGTTACCTTCTGCTTTAAGCGCATCCAGCTGATCTTCAAAAACGGCGTCAA
This sequence comes from Pseudoprimorskyibacter sp., assembly GCA_029251265.1. Classification (GTDB taxonomy): domain Bacteria; phylum Pseudomonadota; class Alphaproteobacteria; order Rhodobacterales; family Rhodobacteraceae; genus JAQXDR01. The sequence goes on from JAQXDR010000212.1 coordinate 21,312, forward strand.
AATCCATGTTGTTCCTCCCGACGGTGTCTTTGTTTTTGTGTTACGGTCGACGGTGCATCGGGCAGCATCCAGCGCCAGAGCTTTGCGTCTGGCAAAGCCAGCACCATCAACCAATGTTCCAGTAAAGCAAGCGCGGTCAGCGCTGCCAAGATTGCATAGCCTGCCACGTGACCCGGGTCTGCCTGCCAAAAAAGCATAAGCCAGTAAAAGACAGCGCAACTTAGTGAGGTGACCGAGATCGGAAAAAGCCAATTCAGACTGCGAATGCGAAAATGGCTAGGCAAATGAGACAGCGCGCGCGGTATGAATTCGGTGTTGATTTGCGGTACACCGAGATACAGATTCAGCTTTGCCGATACACGTGCAAAAAATAACACGGCAAACGTCGACATCGCCATCGTATTTGCGGCATCCGTGCTGGTTGCAATCAATATGATCAGAACCGCTACCAGACATATTTCATGATAAGCGATGGTGCCCCATGCACGTATAAACCGTTCGGTCTGTGGCACATTATCAGGGCAGGGATAGAGGTTGGGACCTGTCACTTGTCCGGTCAAAAAGGCCAGTTCAATCCAACCCCAAAGCATCAGAACAGATGCAAAACCCAGATATGCTCCTGCGACGGTGGGCATGTCATAGCTGATTTTTGCTCCGATGGCCCCAAGAATGGCGATTGGGAAAAGCCAAATAGTGACATGTTTCCCCATGTCTTTACGGTCCGCCTGGCGCACAATCCATAAGATCGCCCCAGTCGAAAACCACCATGCGAACAAGGCAGTCAAAGCAGCAAACCAACCCGAGTCAAACATCAGTAACAGGGCTCCATTCTGGTTGAGTCTGGTCGCGCGTGCGACTTTGATCGTATTGTCATCAAAGAGACAAACGCCGATGCAGCCTGTAGCCGCGCCACGGCCCCTTTTACAAATGCCATTGGTCCTTTTGCATGACTGGCTTTAGCAATGGTGATATTGGCGCGGTTCAACTTTTCAAGTCCGCGCTGCCACCGCGGATTTTCGATATCTAGCGTGATTGGAAAGATCTGTTTGGTTATCGCAGAGGTCTTTGTGTAGACCTCATGTGCGTACCAATCAGGATCAACTCCCAAAGCTTTGTGGAATTCGGGTCGTTGATGATCGCGAATATACATCGTCGCATAGACGGCAGTCAGAAAGAATTTGATCCATAAAACATTCAGACCACTGGTCAGTTTCGGGTCAGTCTTCATCAAAAGCGCGAACGCCTCACCGTGGCTGAATTCATCGTTGCACCATTCCTGAAACCATTTGAAGATCGGATGGAACCGGTATTCGGGATGCTCTTCTAAGTGGCGAAAGATGGTAATATATCGGGCGTAGCCAATTTTTTCGCTAAGGTAAGTCGCGTAATAGATGAATTTTGGTCGAAAGTACGTGTATTTCTTTTTCTGGGTCAAAAACCCAAGGTTCACGGCAACGCCAGCTTCGCGCAATGCATCATTGATAAATCCGGCGTGACGCGCCTCGTCCCGAGCCATCAACTGAAACAGCTGAGTGATGTCTTTGTTCGAGCCACGGCGCTTCATTTCTTTGTATAAAACGCAGCCCGAAAATTCTGCTGTGCAGGATGATATCAGGAAATCTATAAATTCGCGACGTAGCTTGGGCTCCATATTGTCCCAATCGACATGATCCCAGTTCTCGGTCTTACGAAAATGCCCTTTGTTTGGGTCTGACACCATTTGTGCAATCAAGCTATCCCAATCGTCACGCACAGGGCTGACATCAATTGCATCCAATTCCTCGAAATCCGTGGTGTAGAACCGAGGCGTCAGAAGTGTGTTCTGCATCGCCACGTCCGTCGCGCTTGCGCTGTCAACTGCGGACTGCGCCTCTTGAATGGCCAGACTTTCTTCTGCTGTGACCGCATCGGCGGTATGACTGGCCTGCACGTTCATGCCATCACCTCATCAGAAAATGAAAACTCGCATAATTCCATAACTTCAAAGTCACCTGTCCAGCGGGTCCATAACCGTTCAAGCTTGCTTGCACGGATAATTTTTGCCTGACGCTTTTCACGGACAATTTCACCGAAAGGGGCCATAATTTCGGGGCCCATGACCTTGACTTCGTCGCCTGGGTGAATGACTGCGCCATTGTCAAAGCGCACATGTGCGTGAAGGCTGTCAAAGCAGTGGCTGACCTCGACTGTGCAAGGTGCGTTTTCGATCTTTTTAGTAAAAAGTCCCATCAACGTCTTCCTTTTCAGCGTATATCAAGAAGCTTGGCAAAAGCGCGTGCATTGTCGGCACCAAAGCCCATAAGGTCTGCGCGCCATCCAGTCACCGGATCGTGAATGCTAAGCCGTCCGTTTGCGGTGCGCCTGACCAGAACCGGTGCGGTGTTGTTGATGCCACGCATCACACGTTCGCGTTCAATGACTCGGGCAACTCCGGCTACAAAGCCACCTTCTTCAGTGTCCAACTTTGAAATCACTGTGCCAGAGGGGGCCAAAACGGTAACAGCTCCGCTGGTTCCGTCCGACACAAGGATCATAGCACGTTCGGAAATTATGGTGCTTGGATCCGGTATCGCAGACATCGGACGATCAGTCAGGACAGCCCAAGTCACCAAAGCAAGCGTTGCCATACACAGTCCAACCATTGCCCGTAATACAGGGCGTGGAATTAATTCTGGGATACGAGTTTGGCTCGTCATTGTGTCATTCACTCCGCAGGAATAGCGTGCATGGCTTGGGAAACCTGCGGTGTATTCACCTCGGTCTCTGCTGCATCGCTCAAGATATCCGCAACATGTTGGGCATCTGGTATGCACCGCAGCGAAGGCGCCGTGCGGAACTGCCAAGGCCGAACGTGCGGCCAAAGCACAAGATACCCAAGTCGCGTCTCACCCAAAAGTGACAGCGCAATACTGCCGCTTCCATCTTTTCGAAGATCCAAATCCGCCGATGCGATCTTGGAGTAGGGAAGGTTCAGGGTTAGCGTCAGGGCCGCACCAACCCGCATAACCACACGCCGGGTTGTCAACGTATAGACGGTGGCCCGCGCCTGGATAAAGGCCACCAACCACAATAGTGCGCAGCATATAGCACCAAGAACCACGACCGGAACGGTGGCGCCAATTGATTGGTGCAATGGCATCATATCCACAACACTCACAAAGCGCCACGCCGATAACACAAAGAAGTATCCTGCGACCCATGGCAGCGCCAACGCAGATTTCGCCAAAGCCCACGCATCCGGACGTCCCTGCCAAAGGATCTCTTCCCCTTTTGGGGGGCGCTTCGGCAGGCCGGGCATTTCTTCGTGATCAAAATCGTCGTGCATAATGCTCTCCTGAGATTGGGTTCAGATCTGTGGCTCTAGCCGTTCAGCTGACGCGTATAGAAGACCACCGGCATAGTAAGAGCTGATTTTGTCTTCTTCCAACATGGTCACTACATTGGCATCCTTGACGGTTGGTACGTCAGCAAAATGCTTGGAGAAGATCGATCTGATCTTTAGTCGGTCCGACTTGATCCGCGCCATGGTCAAGGGCACCAGTCGTGTCCCATTTCCGTATTCGGCGTCCAATTCGTATTCGACATAACGCACCATTTGTTCTGGCTCGTCTATCCACATGTCAACCACGCGTCCCACCACCACATTGTCGCCTGCCATAACAGGCAGTCCGCGTGGATCGCGTCCGGCCGAAACTGAAAAAGCGTCCAGATTGCGCAGTGGAACCAATTTGTTGTGACCTCTGCCGTCCAGCTCGGGCAGGTCCCTGCGGTTCGCCCAAGATGCAGGCCCAACCCCGTCTACCATTGGGTCCCCAGTTGGCTCGAACGGAAATCCATTGGATGCACTTGTCCGCTTTAGCGCCAAGTCACCGCGGTCAGGACGTTGGCCTGACGGCAGCGTCACCTCGCCACGGCCATGCGGCAGTTTGAATGTCTTGTCTTCTGGTACAGGAAACGGCCCCTGATTGGCTGATGCGTTTCCGTCATCGTCAACCATTGGATAGCCCTCTCGCATATTTTCGCGCTGGATGTAGAAAATGAGGAGGGCAAAGAACCCCCAGAAAAGCCATATGGCAACACTGGCCAGATCGACTTCGCCAAAAAATGTACCGGTCATGCGGATGTCCTTTTCATTGTCTGGATCATGTTGGAAAATCCGGCAGTCCATGAGGAACTGCCGTACGTGTGTTTGCGCGCCGCGTGGCCAAAGGGCCCAGCACCACGAGTGTCGCAAAGATCAGGCCGATCTCTGCATGGTAAACGAAGGAATAACCGGTGGCAGGCGAGACAAGCGCAGACCCCAAAGCGCCTGACATTGCCCAGTGCGAAACAACATCTCGTAGGCCCCCACCAAGGGCGATGGCCAAACCGGCTGCGGTGGCTTGGGCTGCACCCCAGGCACCCAAGGCCAAACCACGTCCGACAGTCGTGTCTATTGGAAGGGTCATGGCATGCAAAAGAGTGCTGACAGCAAACAGTCCTCCTCCAAAGCCGATTAAACCGGCACCGGCAAAGAATAGCAGAGCTGACTGCATGGGGGCTGCAAATATAACCAGCGAAAACGCAATCAATCCGGCAACAAGACCCCAAGCCCCCAACCTGACAACTTCAAATCCTTTATCCAGAACACGCGCGGACAGGGCATACCCGATAAGCGCACCAGCCGCCCACATTGCGGTTAGAAGAGTTGTCGATGACACAGAAAGGCCAAGGATTTCACCGCCATAGGGTTCAAGAAGAACATCCTGCATGTTGAAAGCCATAGTTCCGAGGAATACGACCACCAACAGGCGTCCCGCTGCCCCGCCTCGGGAAAAATCCAACCACGCGTCACGAAATTTGGGTCTTGGTGCCGCTCGGGCCGCCTGCGTCATGGGGCGCACGCTTTCTTGCTTCCATAAAGCGATCAGATTGAGCACAAGCCCCGCAAGGGCTGCTCCCTGAACCACACGGATCAGCCGGAGGCTGGAAAAATCCACAAGCAAAGCGCCAATAATGAGTGCCGATCCCCCCATACCCAAAAGCAACATAACATACAAAAGGGCGACAACCTTTGGTCGGGTTTGTTCCGTTGCCAAATCACACGCTAAGGCAAGCCCGGCCGTTTGCGTCATATGGATGCCCAGTCCCGTCATAAGAAACGCCAGACCAGCCAAAATTTCGCCCGCAAAGGGAATATCGTGAACCGTATCCCCCGACAGCACAAGCAGGGCGAACGGCATGATTGCCAAACCACCCATCTGCCACAGCGAGCCGAACCATAGATAAGGCACACGACGCCACCCAAGTGCGCTGCGATACGTATCTGAGCGAAATCCCAGCAACGCGCGGAAAGGCGCACTCAGGACTGGCAAAGCGATCATCATGGCAACGACCATCGCAGGCACATTAAGTTCGACGATCATAACGCGATTCAATGTGCCCAGTAACATGACAGTCGCCATGCCAACCGAGACCTGAAACAAAGACAGGCGGATCAGCTTTCCCAAGGGCAGCTTGTCACTTGCAGCATCCGCAAACGGCAACAACCGTACCGACATGCCTCGCAAGGAACTCATCGTGAAAGTTCCATTGCATGTGAGATATAGAACATCTGTGAAATACGCCCCAAATCAGACATTTTGCCAGCGCCCGTCCATGATTGGATCAGCCGGTTTGGCGCATGCGGTGTCATTATCGGAGAGCGGTCTTCGCGGGGAAACAGCTTGCCACTTTGCCACATGAGCCAGAGCAGCGGTGTGCGCGGGGCGACTGTGAAAAGAACCTGTGCAGAGATCGACCCTAAACGGTCAAGAACATCCAAAAGGTCCGACTGCTGATAGTAGATCAGGCTATCCATAGCGACAACGGCGTCAAACGATCCCTGAACATTGCGCAGATCGCCACTTTGAAAATTGATCTTGCCAATCAGATGGGCAGGCGTGCGCGATTGCGCAATATCTACCAACGCCGGAGAAATATCAATCGCAGTTACATCTGCACCGTTTTTTGCCAAATCAATCGCAAGCTGTCCAGTGCCGCATCCAGCATCGAGAATGCGCATGCCTCTGACATCTTGTTTCAGACGCGACAACAGATGCAGGCGCATATTTTCACGGCCAGCGCGCACGGTCTGGCGTATTTTAGAAACCGGCGCATCCGAGGTCAGGCGTGCCCAAACTTCGGTTGCGCTTTCATCAAAATAGGTTTCCACACGGTTTAGTGTGCGCTGGTAATCCATCAATCAAATCCCAAAAGCTCGAAAATTTCGCGATCAGGAAGTGGCGCAGGCATCTGTGGCTCTGTTCCATTCCAAAGCGTTTGTGCAAGCCGCAAGTATTCAGCCCGGCATATCAAAACATCTTCTTCATCAGGCATTTCAAACAAGGTCATCTTTTTCAGACGCGACCGCCGCAGCGCATCCACATCCGGCATGTGCCCAATCCTTGAAAATCCGACCCGATCGCAGAACCGGTCGACTTCGTTCGTCTCGTGGGACCGGTTCGCAATGCATCCGGCCAGACGCACCTTGTAATTTGCAGATTTGGCCTGAACGGCCGCTATGATCCGGTTCATGGCGTAGATGCTGTCAAAATCATTTGCAGTCACGATTAGCGCACGGTCAGCGTGTTGCAACGGGGCGGCAAAGCCACCGCAAACGACATCGCCCAGAACGTCAAAAATCACAACATCTGTGTCTTCCAACATGTGATGCTGTTTTAGCAATTTGACGGTTTGTCCAACTACATATCCGCCGCATCCTGTTCCAGCGGGGGGGCCACCGGCCTCCACGCATTTTACGCCACCCCATCCTTCAAAGACGAAATCTTCTGCGCGCAGCTCTTCAGGGTGAAAATCAACCTCTTTTAGGATATCGATGACTGTTGGTACCAATGTGCCTGTCAGAGTGAACGTGCTGTCATGCTTTGGATCACAGCCAATCTGCAAAACCCGTTTGCCAAGTTTTGCAAACGCCGCTGACAGGTTGGAAGACGTTGTAGATTTTCCAATTCCGCCTTTGCCGTAGACCGAAAACACCTTAGCGCCCTGAATTTGTGCAGAAGGATCCTGCTGCACTTGGACCGAACCTTCACCGTCCTGTCCCTTGAGCAGGGGAATTCCCTTGTCGAGTGGGCTCATGTCGTCACCTCCAGGTGTAAAGCTTGATAAATGTTCATTCTGCAGAAACTCCTTCCATCTGGTCTTCCAGCGAGTCTGCTGCGTCTTGTAGGGCTGCAAGTGTGTCAGCATCCGGCGCCCAGTATGCGCGATCTGACGCCTCAAGCAGACGGTTTGCCATCCGCGATGAAGCCACAGGATTTAGATCTGCCAAGCGTTGACGCATGGCATCATCCAAAACAAATGTTTCGGACAGACGTTGGTATACCCAAGGTTCAACCTTCCCGGTTGTCGCCGACCAACCCATGGTGTTTGTCACATGCGCTTCGATCTGGCGAACACCTTCGGCCCCGTGTTGCAAAAGCCCCTCGTAGAATTTTGGGTTTAGTGCACGACTGCGTGCCTCTAGGGCGACCTGATCAGATAATCTGCGTACTTTTGCACCACCCCGGGTTTGGTCGCCGATGTAGACTTCGGCTTCAACGCCGCGGGCGCGTCGTACGGCGCGGGCAACCCCACCGAGTGTGTCAAAATAGTGATCCACCGTAGTCACACCCAATTCGATGGACTCGAGGTTCTGATAGGCAATCTCGACCTCTGAAAGTGCCTGCGCCAACAGCGACGCGCCTGGCTTTGCCTTGCCATCCACACCATAGCAAAATCCCTTGCGGGTCTGATAGGCATCTGCCAGTTCGTCCTCATCAGAAAAGGCCGACAGTTCGACCAGTTGATTGACGTTCGAGCCGTAGGCCCCTTGGGCGTTGGAAAAAACACGCAAAGACGCGTCATGCAAAGAAACTCCCAATTTCTTTGCGTTTGCAAGCGCATGTGCACGAATGAAATTTTTCTCTAAAGGCTCGTCCGCCTCCGCGGCAAGCAATGCGGCTTCGGCCAGCATTTTGATCTGTAATGGCAACAGATCACGAAAAATTCCTGACAGCGTCATGACCACATCAATCCGTGGACGACCCAATTCCGAAAGCGGGATAAGCTCTGCCCCACAAAGACGACCAAATGCATCAAACCTTGGACGGGCCCCCATCAGTGCCAGGGCCTGTCCAATCGGCCCACCATCAGATTTAATATTGTCAGACCCCCAAAGCACCAAGGCGATGGATCGGGGTAATTTGTGGTGCGTATCTAACAACAATTGCGCCTGACGGGCCCCTTCGCGACAGGCGTGCGCTGTTGGCATGCGGAAGGGATCAAAGGCATGAATGTTGCGACCGGTTGGCAGAATCTCGGGACTGCGGATCAAATCACCACCCGGGACGGGTGCAACAAACTGACCGCCCAAGGCATGCATTAAGGCCTTGGCTTCATCTACTTGTTCAAGCCCCTGCAAGACCTGATCACGCATTGTGTCCCCGTCATGCAAAGAAATGTAGGCCTCTTTGGCCTTGTCACTGATATCTGCACCGACAATGTGAAGGCCATCTGGGATTAGAGCCGCTTCGGTTTCTAAAAGTTGTTTCCACAAACCCTCTGGTGCGCCAAGCATGTCAACGGCCTCGGCCTGTTCCTTGATCAGGTCCAGCATTGTCGCGCGCTCGGGGTCGTCCGGTTCCAATTGACGCCACCGCGTCAGGCTTTCTTTAAGTTCTTGCAAGCCCTTATAAAGCCCTGATTGTGCAAGTGGTGGCGTGAGGTGACTGACGGTCACCGCGCCCGAACGCCGCTTTGCCAGCGATGCCTCGGAAGGATTGTTGGCGGCATAGAGATAGACGTTTGGCATGTCCGCAATCAAGCGGTCAGACCAGTCACCGGGCCCCATTCCAACCTGTCTGCCCGGCATGAATTCCAGCGCTCCGTGCATGCCGAAATGCAGTAAAACATCAGCGTTAAAATTGCGACGTAGCCATAGGTAGAACTGAGCAAAGGCATGGGTTGGCGCTTGACCATGTTCAAACAATAGCCTCATTGGATCGCCTTCATAGCCAAAACCGGGCTGCAAGCCGACGAAAACCTTTCCAAAATGCGCACCTAGGATATAGACACCGCGTCCATCCGATTGAACCCGACCGGGTGCTGGGCCCCAGCATGCTTCAATCTCGGACAACCATGGCGTTTGAGACACGATGTCCTCGGCCGATACATGGTGGGCGATATTCGCTTCCTGACCATATGTCTTTGCATTGCCGCCCAGAACGGCCTCTCGCAACGCGGCGATGTCTTTGGGCGGCGTCACATCATAGCCGTCTTTTTCCATTGCACGCAGCGTGTTCAAAAGTGAGGCGAATACATCCAAATAGGCGGCGGTACCGGCGGCTCCGGCATTCGGTGGAAAGCCAAACAGAACAATTCCAACACGCCGTTCGAACACTTTTGAGCGGCGCAAAGCCACCTGCTTTGTCAAACGGTCAGCAAGCATCTCAACCCGTTCTGGACAGGGTGCCATCGCGCGAGATCCCTCGCCCACGCAATGACGCTCGCAACCCTGACAAATCTGATCATCGTGTCGACCGGCAAAAACGCCAGGCTGGCTTGCACCATCCAGTTCAGGAAGGGCCACCAGCATGGTGGTCTCAATTGGGCCTAGGCCCTGCTTTGATCCAGCCCACTGACCCAATGTCTGAAACTCAAGCGGATGCGCCGAGATATAGGGCACATCAAAGTCCGTCAGAACCCTGACGGCTTCGGCGCTGTCGTTGTAGGCCGGTCCCCCGACAAGCGAGAAACCGGTAAGGGACAAAATCGCATCCACTCGCCGTTCTGTACCTTCTTTGAAAAACGACTTAAGCGCAGGGCGTCCGTCCAGCCCTCCCGCAAAAGCCGGAATAACAGCAAGCCCTCGAGATTCTAATGCGCGGATCACCGCGTCATAATGCGCGCAATCACTGCTTAGAACATAGGACCGCATCATTAAGATGCCGACAGTGCCTTTGGTACCGGATTGATTTGGCAGGTCAGACACATTGGTTGTGATCCGATCTTTTAGATCCGGGTGGTACAGGCCCACATCGGGGTATTCGCGTGGTGCGGCAGCTTCAGCACCCGACCATTCAGAACGCTCTGAATACCGCCCCAACAAAAAGCGTACCATCGCTTCCATATTGTCATCAGAACTGCCCAACCAGTACTGCATGCACAAAAACCAAGCCCGCAAATCCTGTGCTGTCCCGGGCAAATACTTGAGTATGCGCGGCAAACGACGCAGCAGTCGCATCTTGCGCGCCCCATCTTCGGAAGATGGTTTTGACGAGCCACGCAAACGGCCCAGAAATTTTTTAAACGTGCCTGACGGCTTGGACATGTCCAGACCACCCATGCGGGTTAATCTGACAATTTGTGCATCAGCAATCATGCACACCATCGCATCGCAGTCATCTCGGCGTGCTTTTAATGCCGGCAGAATGGCTGAAACATGTTCGTCCAAAAAAAGCAGCGTTGAAATGACGATGTCAGCCCGTGCGACCGCAGCTTCGGCTTGACGAAATGCGTCAGGGTTTTCGGTCCACTCGGCTGCAGCATACACTTCTAAAGTAACATCGGGAAAATCCCGCCGCAGCCGCAAGAGTGCGCGCTGACAAGGACCCGCCGCATGCGCATCCAAGGTCATGATAACGACCCGATAAGCGGATGATATCATCATGTCATCGCGCATAATAAGCCTTTGCCTCGTAGAGCAGTTCTACCGAAATTTCCTGTGCACCCTGTGACGCGGCAAAAGCTTCGGTATTACGACGGGCCTTGCCACGTACAAAAATGGGAATTTTGCGAAGCTCTTTTTGTGCGCTTTCAAGCCAGATGACGTCGCCGCTGGCGACTTGGGGCTTGGGGTTTTCCTCGACCGGGGGCAGGGGGGCCGAATGACCGTGATGACTGGGACCCGCCGCATCATGAAATTCCGGATCTTCGCGGAACATCGCCAAAAGATGTTCTTCCAGCCCCATGACCAATGGATGAACCCACGTGTCAAAAATGACATTTGCCCCTTCGACGCCCATTTGTGGCGCATAACGCGCGGGAAAATCCTGAACGTGGACGGGGCTGGAAATAACGGCGCAGGGAATCCCCAGGCGTTTGCCGATGTGGCGTTCCATTTGTGTGCCCAAAATCAGTTCAGGAGAGGCTTCTGAGATAGCCGCTTCGACATCCAGATAATCGTCGGAGATCAACGCTTCTAGACCAAGCTCTTTCGCCAAGGCCCGGACAGGGCGCGCCATTTCGCGATTGTAACATCCAACGCCTACAACGTCGAAACCCATCTCGGATTTTGCGATGCGTGCAGCGGTGATGACATGCGACCCGTCCCCAAAAACAAAAACACGCTTGCCGGTCAGATAGGTGCTGTCAACACTGGCGCTATACCACGGCAATCGCAATCTAGAGGTGTCAAGTCTGGCGGTTGCCCCAGATATGTCAGCCACTTCTTGAACAAAATCTTGTGTAGCCCCCACACCGATAGGAACAACTTTGGTGAAGGGCTGATCAAAGGTGCGTTCCAGCCAACGGCAAGCTGCCTCGCCAGTCTCTGGATACATCAGCACATTAAAATGTGCGGCCCCTAAACGCGCAATATCGCTTGGCGTGGCGTCAAAAGGTGCCACAACATTTACGGCAATACCCATATCTTCTAGCAACGCGGTCACTTCGGTGATGTCATCGCGATGACGAAAGCCAAGGGCTGTTGGACCTATAAGATTGGCACTTACCGTCTTTGTACGGGGCAGGGACTTGGCAAGGGCGCGCGTGATTTGAAAGAATGTCTCGTCTGCGCCAAAGTTTTCTTTGCGTTGGTAGGATGGCAATTCAACAGGGATAACGGGAATCGGCAGCCCCATTGCAGCACCCAGCCCACCGGGGTCGTCTTGAATAAGTTCTGCCGTGCAGGATGCCCCGATCAACAAGGCCTCCGGCTTAAATCTTTCATAAGCAGACAGACAGCTTTCACGAAACAGCCGCGCTGTATCAGATCCAAGATCACGCGCTTGAAAAGTCGTGTAGGTCACAGGTGGCCGATGGTTTCGTCGCTCGATCATTGTGAACAAAAGATCGGCATATGTGTCGCCCTGAGGCGCATGCAAAACAAAGTGCAGACCCTTCATCGCCGTTGCGACGCGCATGGCACCCACATGGGGCGGGCCTTCGTAGGTCCAGACCGAGAGCTTCATGCGTTAACCTCTAACAAGGCGCGCCGCCTTAGTGGACGCGCAAACAAACCCGCCAGATCGCCGGCTTGTTCATAAAAATGTACAGGTGAGAACACCAGTTCGATCGCCCATTTGGTTGTCATGCCCTCGGCCTCTAACGGGTTGGCCAAACCCAAACCACAAACGGTCAAATCCGCCTTTGCCGCGCGCGCACGATCAAGTTGTTTTTCAACGTCCTGTCCTTCCGAGATGACTGGCCCCTGAGGAATTTCGGCAAGATCGGGTGCCATGAGACGACGATCCAGATATGGTGATCCGATTTCTAAAGCGGTCATTCCACATTCTGTTGTCAGAAACCGCGCAAGTGGGATTTCCAACTGACTGTCTGGAAAAAAGAAAACGGTTCGCCCTGTCAGGGCTTCGGCTTCTTTGGAGACCGCATGACGTGCTCTGTTGCGTGCAGCTTCAGTGACATTAAGAACATGCTGGGCGGAAATGCCAAAGGCTTCAGCTACGGCGATCAACCAAGCGGTCGTGCCCTTTTCGCCAAATGGAAAAGGAGCAACGATTCGACTGGCCCCCGCCCGTTCGAGCGCAGTTGCCGTTTCACCCAAAAACGGCTGGACCAACGCAATTTTTGTATTTTTTCCAATTGCAGGCGGATTGCTTGAATCAGCATGTGGCAGGATCTTGACGTTGGGAACTCCGATGCGATCAAGCAGGTTCATCATCTGGTCTTGCACAACGTCCGGCAGCGCACCCACAACAAGTAGTCCATCGTCTGTGCCGGTCGGTAGATCCGCAGCCATGGCAGCAAGACAACTGTCCTCGCCCTGCGTGAATGTTGTTTCAATACCTGACCCGGAATATGCATGAACCCGAACTTTTGGGGCATGCATTCGGCTTAGGCGTTGTGCGGCTGTTTCAAGGTCCAGCTTGATCACTTCGGATGGGCATGACGCGACAAGGAATAACCGCTTGATGTCCGATCTACGTGACAACAGGCGCTCCACCTGCAGGTCAATCTCGGTCTGGGCATCAGCCATGCCAGCCAAGTCTGTTTCTTCCAATATCGCCGTACCAAAACGAGGTTCGGCAAAGATCATTACACCAGCGGCACTTTGCAAAAGATGCGCGCACGTGCGTGACCCGATGACCAAAAAGAAGGCATCAGGCATTTTGCGATGTAGCCATATGATAGAGGTTAACCCGCAGAATACCTCGTGCTGCCCGCGTTGACGCAGAACCGGAGTATCCGCACAAGACCCTGCCGCTACGTTGGCTTGTGTCATATTCTCTGCTCCGCGTCACGGCGCGCCAAGCGCAGCTTCGACAGAAACTGCCCGGCGTTGATTACGTAAACGGCATAGGCGGCCAAGGCCGTCCACATCAGCACATCGCTTGTAAATTTGCCCTGCCAAAGCATAATGACATACGCAGTATGCAGCCCAATCACAGCAAAGCTGACGAGGTCTTCCCAAAAGAAAGCCGGCGCAAAAAGATACTGGCCAAAAACAATTTTCTCCCAGATCGCGCCAGTCAGCATGATTGTATAAAGCAAGCCGGTTTTGATAAGGATCGACGCTGTAGCGATCTCGTATCCGGCGCCGCTCAGCATGTAGCGCATCACCAAAACCAAAGAGATAAGAAAAGCAAGAAATTGAAGGGGCGCCAAAATGCCTTGCACAAGTGTCCAGACAGTCTCGTTGCGACGCGAAAACTGCTCTTTTGTGTATAGGGAAGTATGTTGGACCTGGGTCCCAGTCGCCTCCGCCATCTGCTGCTCCACGCTGAAGGGTTTAAGTGAGGATATCTACGAAGGTCGCAATGTGTCAACTGTAACTTACACATTCTGAGCAGGTAGGTGTCATTCGAAATTGAAAGTGTCCAAGATATTGAGTTGAAACACTAAAACTTTATCAAATATGCCTATTTTTGATGTGTGCAAACAAAACATTAGCGTTGGGTGTCTGATTTCTTTGACATTATGCAAACATCTGGCGCATAATGATGTCAATTCAGCTGCAAGATGTGCAGAACGATAGCCGCCGCAAACGCGGTAAATATTTTGGTAACCAATCGGAGGGGGGGCGTGGTGTCTTCTGATTCCAAATCGGAAAAAACCTTCAACGGTAACACGTTAGATCCCGTAATTGTCGACCACCTAGCGTGTCGAGTGCTCGGAGAGCTTCAAGAGACAGTTGTTTTGCAAGGTTCGCGGCCCTTGGCAGACGCTACGGACTGGCTGCTAAAGCAGTGTCAATCAGCAGAATCATGTGAGATATCTGCACTGAGAGACGGGTTGTTGGCTTACGGAGTGACTGTAGAGCAAGCGTTGGACATTTGCGTCACTGGGGTTGCGCGCGCCCTTGGTGAGGGTTGGTTAACCGATGATGTGAGCTTCGCAACGGTTACAATGGCGTCTCTGCGATTGATGGGTCTGACCGAGGCTCTTTCCGCCGAATGGCATCCCCGGACGCCGCATAATAGCCGGTCTTTAAGCCTTTTGGTTGCAACGCCAAAAGGTGAGCAACATATTTTGGGTGCAACAGTTCTAGCAAGCCTATTGCGGCGGCAGGGTCATTCAGTGCGCCTCATGCTGAACGCGGATGCACATGAGGTTGAACGGTATTTAACACAAAGCGGATGCCAAGCTATTCTGATGTCTCTTGGTAGTTTGAAATGTCTAGACGTCGTGAAGGAAATTGTTTTGGCAGTGTGCCGTGCGTCACATCCTCACCCGAGGGTTGTCGTAGGAGGGGACGTTATTTTAAATAAAGACTATCTAAAGATATTGAAGGAGACGACAGACGTGCCGTTCTACACATCTGATGTTGAGAAAGCACTCTTGGATCTTGAACGACCAGTGATTCCGCGTTTGAAAATGGCTGCAGAGTAATGACTATTCAAAGCCTAAACGCTTGGAGAATCGCTGCCTCTCACATGGGCGAGCCGGAGAATCTGGCGGACGTGCTCAGCGCGGTTGCTGACATTGCGTTGGTGGTCAGTCATGACGGTAATATTATTGCGGCACTGGCAAATTCGTTAAGCGCGCCGATTGGTGTAATTGACAAATGGGTCGGAAAGTCGATGCCGGATATCCTAACGGATGAAAGCATCATGAAATTCAGCCGGATTGTTCTGACGGCACAGTCATCTATGGAAATGCCCAGGTCACTTGAACTGAATCATACAGACCCTGCGGCGTTGGATTATCCTGTGCAGTATTCAACTCACCGCGTTGTCGGGGAAGACGCGATTTTGATGTTAGGTCGGGATCTGCGACATGTTGCTAAGGCGCAGCAGCAGTTGATGCAGGCGCAAATTGCATTGGAGCGCGGGCACGCGGAGCGGCGTGAATTTGATGCACGTTATCGTATGCTGTTGGCGACCACACGAGACGCTATTGTTGTGATTGGAATGTCGGACGGCCGAATTCTTGATTTGAATGCACGGGCTGCAACACTTTTGGGCGCCCCCCGCGATGAACTTCAGGGCGCTGTATTGGCTCGCGAGTTCGGTGCTTTGCGGCACGAACATTTCGGTCCGAACCTTGTCAGTCTTTCACAGTCTGAAAATGATAATGCGATCACGTTGCAAGCCCGCCGCACAGGTAATAACATTGCGATAACGCCAAGTGCATTTCGGGTTGGGGGCGAGCAAATGATCATTTGCCGTCTAGACTTTGAAGCTTCGGATAACCCGCAAACAGATCGATTGAACACGCTTTTGAACGCTTTGTTCCGATTTGGCACAGACGGTGTGGTTATCACTGACACCAAGGGTGTTATCGAAACTGCAAATGAAGCGTTTGTTGAAATGGTAGACTATGATCATCACGCGGATGTCAAAGGCAAAAGCCTCGCAGATTATCTTGGGCGTGGTCAAATTGATCTAAACACCATGCTTGATGCGGCCCTTGAATCCGGAAGCGTTCCGTTCCATTCCACACGTATAAAAAATACGTTGGGTGGTGCAATATCCGTGGAATTTGCCGCAACAATCTTACGGCAGGGATCGCAGCCGGTGGTGGCGTTTACTTTGCGAGATGTCACACGTGCCGAAGTGTTTCGGACACCCAAAACACAGGGTGCGGGTGACGGGTCTCACGATAATGCAGTGAAACTTGTAGGTCAGGCGTCACTAAAGGAAATTGTAGCTGCCGCCTCTGGTGTCGTTGAAAAAATGTGCATTGAAGCAGCAATCGACATGACCAAAAACAATCGAGCGGCTGCCGCTGAGATTCTTGGTCTGTCGCGGCAAAGTCTTTATGTAAAGTTGCATAAATTCGGGATTATTGAGGATACGTCTGAAAACTGACTGTCAGCTTAAGTTGACGCTTGCAATACAATAAAGTGTCTATAATGATTGACGCATGACAGTCAGCAGCGAAATCAGATATCGGCGATTTCCAGAACCAAGCGCCCTGTTGCGTTTGATTAAACCTGTTACGTGGTTTCCCCCAATGTGGGCGTACCTATGTGGTGCCATCTCTGTTGGTGTATCGCTAATTGGACAAATAGAATTGATCTTGCTGGGTTTGGTGCTGTGCGGGCCAGTCGTCTGCGGTATGAGCCAAGCGGCGAATGACTGGTGTGACCGTCACGTCGATGCGATTAATGAACCAGATCGCCCGATCCCGTCTGGGCGTGTGCCCGGTCGTTGGGGCCTTTGGGTTGCGATTGCCATGTCCATCCTTGCGTTGTGTCTTGGAGCATTATTGGGGATTTGGGGGTTTGGGGCGACGATCGTTGGTGTCATCGCGGCGTGGGCTTATTCGGCCGAACCTGTTCGACTTAAAAAGTCTGGGATTTGGGGGCCAGGTCTGGTGGGCCTGTGCTATGAGGGCTTACCATGGTTTACTGGGGCCGCAGTGCTCAGCGCAGCGGCACCTGCTTGGCCAACGATTATACTTGCTTTTGTCTATGCGATTGGTGCGCATGGAATTATGACTTTGAATGATTTCAAAGCAGTAAAGGGTGACCTTCAGACAGGAGTGCGATCTCTTCCAGTTGTTTTAGGCCCGCGACTGGCAGCGTTTGTCGCCTGTTTCATCATGTTGGCTGCGCAGTTGCTTGTTGTTGGGCTGTTGATTAGCTGGCAGCGATCCGAACATGCTTTTGCCATCGTATTTTTAATGGTTTCACAGGTGTTTGCAATGCGTGTCTTGTTTCGTGATCCAGCGAAAAAAGCGCCATGGTACAATGGGGTAGGCGTCACACTTTATGTTATTGGAATGATGATAAGCGCTTTTGCCGTACGAGGATTGTCATGAAAGTTAATGGCCTCACCTGGGTCGAGATCGTGCGTTTGGGCTTGGTGCAAACGTGCCTTGGTGCCATCGTTGTGCTTACAACGTCCACATTGAACCGTTTGATGGTTGTAGAACTGGCGCTTCCGGCGGTTCTTCCTGGTCTTCTCGTGGCGCTACACTACGGGATCCAAATTACGCGACCGCAATGGGGTTTTCGGTCAGATCAGGGGCGCAAGCGTTGGGTCTGGATTGTTGGTGGCATGGCCATCTTGGCACTGGGCGGCTTTGGGGCATCCTTAGGCGTGGCCCTTTTCGCAACAGAGTTCTGGCTTGGCTTGGTGATTTCGATTATTGCATATGCATTGATTGGCCTGGGCGTAGGGGCATCGGGCACATCTGTGTTGGCGCTTTTGGCAACGGCAACCGTTCCTCGGCGCCGTGCCGCTGCGGCAACCATCACGTGGCTGATGATGATTGCAGGTATTGCGGTTACCGCAGGCGTTGTTGGCGCGGCTCTTGATCCCTATTCGCATCAGTTACTTTTGCAGATCACGGCTAGTGTCGTTCTGAGTGCTTTAGCAGTTACATGCCTTGCTGTAGCCGGGATTGAGGCGCGGCTTGATCGGGACGGCTTTATGCCGCGCGCGGAGGTCCGTCCCGTGCCATTTTTTACAGCTCTTCAAGAAATCTGGGCAGAGGACGAAGCTAGGCAGTTTACTATATTCGTCTTCTTATCCATGACTGCTTATTTCATGCAGGAATTGATACTAGAGCCGTACTCCGGTCTTGTGTTCGGTTTTTCTCCGGGTCAGTCGACATCATTGTCCGGGATGCAAAACGGCGGTGTCTTTTTCGGCATGTTGTTGGTGGGCATTGCGGCAACTGGCCTAAAATTGGGAAGCCTGCGGATATGGGTGGTCGCGGGGTGTGGGGGATCTGCGATTGCATTGGGTGCAATCGCTGCTCTTGGTACTTTTGGTCCAACGCATTTGCTGACCCCAGCTGTGGTTCTGTTGGGCTTTTTCAACGGAATGTTTGCAGTTGCTGCGATCGGATCAATGATGGCCTTGGCCGGGCAGGGCAAAACAGCACGTGAAGGAACGCGAATGGGGCTGTGGGGGGCTGCGCAAGCCGTTGCAGCTGGCTTTGGCGGTTTGACGGGGGCAGCCGCGGTTGACGTGCTGCGCGGTGTCACTGGACAGGACGCTATGGCTTTTGGACTAGTGTTCCAACTTGAGGCAATTTTGTTTGTTGTCGCAGCTGCTATGGCGGCTCGGATCCTTGGGGATCGCGATATACCTAAACCTGTATTTGCGGGAGAATAGTCGTGTTTGATGCAGTCGTAGTAGGCGGAGGTCCCTCGGGCGCAACCGCTGCCGAAGATCTAGCCAAGTCTGGATACAAGGTCGCACTTTTGGATAGGTCAGGTCGCATAAAACCATGTGGCGGCGCAATCCCTCCGCGTTTAATCTCGGACTTCGATATCCCCGATGCGCAATTGGTTGCGCGCATCCGAACGGCTCGGATGATTTCACCGTCCAATCGATATGTTGATATCCCGATTGAAGACGGCTTTGTTGGTATGGTTGATCGTGAACATTTTGATGAATTTCTTCGTGGCCGTGCACAATCAGCAGGAGCCACGCTTCTGACCGGGACGTTCGTTCGAATTGAGCGTACTGATAATGGGCCAAGCGTGGTATATCGCGACCGCAACAGTGGAAATCATAAAACACTATCCACACGTCTAGTAATCGGGGCTGATGGTGCGCGTTCGGCAGTTGCTCGGGCAGAGGTTCCAGGTGGGGACGATATCCCATATGTCATAGCCTATCATGAAATTGTCGAAGCGCCGTCGGGCGGAAGCTATGATCCAGACCGATGCGATGTGATTTATGATGGCAGTATATCTCCCGATTTTTATGGCTGGGTTTTCCCGCATGGTGCATCAGTCAGTGTCGGCATGGGAACCGGTCTGGACGGCTTCAATCTGAAAGCTGCAACAAGTGCGTTACGACAGACGGCAGGTTTTGAACAGTGCAAGACCATACGGAAGGAAGGGGCCCCGATCCCGCTAGAACCTTTAAAAAAATGGGATAATGGCCGCGATGTTGTTCTTGCAGGTGATGCAGCCGGCGTGGTTGCCCCCAGCTCTGGCGAAGGTATTTACTATGCGATGGTTGGCGGACGTGTTGCCGCACAAGCTGGAGAAGCATTTTTGAAATCTGCAAAAGCAGCGGACCTTGGGCATGCGCGGAAACTGTTCATGAAAGAGCATAAAACCGTGTTCCGCGTTTTGGCAAGTATGCAAAATGCCTATTACCGATCCGATGTACGCAGAGAGCGGTTCGTCTCTTTGTGCCACGACAAAGATGTTCAAAAGCTGACATTTGAAGCCTACATGAACAAAGAACTGGTCAAGGCACGGCCGATGGCGCACGTAAAGATCGCGATTAAAAACCTTGCGCATTTATCAGGTTTAATAGCCCCTGAACGGGTGTAGGCGGATTGAACGGCAAAAATCGACTGCCAAGGTTGAGTATTTACAATCGGCGTTAGTCCTGTGTCGACTTGCTCGTCAGAGCATGTGACGAATGAACATGATATTTGGCGTAACGAAGATAAAACCGATCATAAAATATTGTGCAAAGCGCGCCGTTTTACCGAACAGGCTATTTTTACTGCTTGCCGAGCCATATGCAGCTGCTGTCGCCATTAATGCGTGACCGCCTGCCGCGTTACGTAGGTTTTCGCGTTTGATTGACGCCATCGCTTTGGTGTATATTTCAGCTTGTCTGCTAGCTTGCGAGCCATTTTGCGTATTATGTTTCATGCGTCCTCCGCTGCCTGTCACTTTTAAGTAGCTTTAAATTTTGGCTGTCCAGTCTAACATTTCAATTGTTATCGCAGCGCCGTTTGATCGAATCGTACGAAGCGTTGTTGTTTACGGTTTTCAACCGGTTGACGGGGTCTGTTAGATTGGAAGAAATTCAAGTAGAGCTTGTGATGAAGCATTTCGTTGGATTAATGAAATTTCCAATATATAACAGATGATTACGAGTTTTTATCAGTTTGAAAATCAAGGATGAGCCGCCCGCCAACAGAAGGGAATGCAGTATCCTGACCCAATTGGACAAAGCGGTTTGCGGAGATTTTTGTGTTCAATGACACAACCAATAAAAGCAATTCGAATAATCAAAACAACACATGCCAAGTATTAATTTTATCGGATCCTTAAAAAGCATACCTTGCGATAGAAATGCTTGATGAGAAGCCAACATCCATATTTAGTTCTCGTGTAACATGATCATATTCTGAATGAGTTAGTTTAGTTAAAAACCGGTCTTTTCAGATGCAATGACGGGATTTAATCATCAATTAAAAACATTTGGTTTTGAAATAGAGCTTTCATAACGGCTTGTGCAGTTGTTTCGACATTCAAGGCTTTGCGTGCCAGACGCAGATGTTTTTCAACGGTT
>JAQXDR010000009.1 GCA_029251265.1 Pseudoprimorskyibacter sp.
TTGATTGTCCAAAACCATCCGTACGGCTCGTTCGCGCACTTCTGGGGAATACTTGTTCGATGTCTTGTTCATGATGCTCCATCCTACTCATGAGTTGGAGCCTCTGGCAAACAAGGGGCGGTTCACAACAGTTAATGACTTATTACTTACTTCTAAAGAGAAATAAGACACTATACATATTGTTTGCAGTTTATTCCACCGTAACGGATTTCGCCAAATTACGCGGTTGGTCGACATCCGTGCCTTTTTCGCATGCTGTATGATAAGCTAGCAACTGCATCGGAATAGAGTAAACAATGGGTGACCAATGACTTTCGAATTGTGGCATCTCTATCCGGTGCCATGTGCTGTCGCCCGCTTTGGATACGCCTTCGGCATCCGAAATCATGATGATCTTGCCTCCACGCGCCATCACCTCTTGCATATTGCTCACCGTCTTTTCAAACATCGCATCATGCGGCGCGAGAACAACAACCGGCATCTGCTCGTCGATCAAGGCGATTGGACCATGCTTTAGTTCGCCCGCGGCATAGCCTTCAGCATGGATATAGCTGATCTCCTTCAGCTTTAACGCTCCTTCCAAAGCCAATGGGTAATGTGCACCTCGACCTAAGAAGATTGCGTCATCATGCCGTGCCAATTGCGCCGATACGACCTGAATGGCCGCGTCAGTCCCGAGCGCATCCGCAACAAGACTGGGAACGCGCCAAAGATCAGACGTAAGCTTCTGTAAAACCTTGTCCGAACATGCGCCACGTTGTTTTGCAGCTTCGAGAGCGAGGACAGCAAGCACCGCAAGCTGACACGTAAACGCCTTTGTCGAGGCCACACCAATTTCCGGGCCCGCATGAATTGGCAAAACCACGTCACTTTCCCGTGCAATTGAACTCTCAATTACATTGACCACAGCGACCACTTGGCTGGCCTTGCCTGCACAATACCGCAAGGCAGCCAGTGTATCCGCCGTCTCGCCTGACTGGCTTACAAAAATAGTCAGAGTTCGGCCACTAATCGGAGGCTCGCGATACCGAAATTCGCTGGCAATATCGACCTCAACCGGCAGCCCTGCAATTTGTTCAAACCAATACTTAGCTACAAAACACGCCAAGGAAGCCGTGCCACAGGCAACCATAACCACCCGATCAACAGCGGCCAGATCAAGATTTTCCGAGATCAGTTCCCGACGCTTTTGTCCATCAAGGTAGAACTTGATGGTATTGGCCAGCACCACCGGTTGTTCCGCGATCTCTTTGGACATGAAATGCCGATGTCCGGCTTTGTCTACCGAGGTCGCGTCTACAGCGACCGTGCGACGCTGACGCGTTACAGCGCACCCACCGGCGTCAAAAAAATCAGCACCAGCACGTGTGATGATCGCTAGATCACCCTCTTCAAGATACGTGATCTCATTCGTCATAGATGCAAGCGCCAAGGCGTCCGAACCTACAAACATTTCGCCATCCCCCCAACCGACGGCCAAAGGACTGCCCTTACGGGCGACAATCATCAAATCATCCTCGCCGTCGAACAGAAAAGCCAATGCATAGGCCCCTTCGAGCCGTGCAATGGTTTCTTTGGCGGCCTCAATGGGGGACAGCCCTTGGGACAGATGCCAGTCCGCTAACATGGCAACAGTTTCCGTATCAGTTTCTGTTTGCGGCTCAATCTTATGGGACGCCAGAAAGACGCGCAGTTCCCGAAAATTTTCGATAATACCATTATGCACAACTGCAATACGCCCACTGGCGTGAGGATGCGCATTCGCCGTGGTTGCGGCTCCATGGGTTGCCCACCGCGTATGTCCAATGCCAGATGTTCCTGCCAACGGGTGCAAAACCAAATGATCATTCAGATTCACCAGCTTTCCCAGCGCCCGCCTCCGGTCTAGCTGTCCGTTATTTACAGTCGCAATACCGGCGCTGTCATACCCACGGTATTCAAGCCGCCGCAGACCATCAACCAAAATTGGAGCTGCTTGATGCTTGCCTAAGACGCCAACAATCCCACACATAAAAAAACCTTTCAGACAAGTTTTAACTTTATAAATCTGGATAATGCATACGAGAAGCTATCCCAACTCTGCAACCCCAAGATCACGACGTGAAGCACTGCGTAACAGAAGTTATATCGCAGATTTGTAGGATCTACGATTACCAGTTCCAACAAAATGCAAAACCCAAATCGCTAGTCTGAAGTGACACAGCAGAACACACCATCACAAAATACACCGCACCTTGAACGCACTTGACGAGACCAAGAGCAACAGGTGGCACATGTAAGAAATGAGCTGCTGGGCACAACCTAAATGAAAGACGTGAAGTCCGCAGTTTAAATGCCCGCACCGTTTCCACCACGAGTGCTGGCCCTGTCACGGTTTGATGCCGCCCGTTTGATAGCATTTAGTGCAACAAAGGGGACGCAGGGAGCCATGCGCACCATTGGTTCAAGCACACTGGCGAGCGGGCCTGAAACGGGCGGACGAATTGCGCCATGATGCGACGCGGATCGCACCGACCAATGGGCTGACAAAGGTGGCGGAGGATCTGGGTGTGGGCATGTCGTCGCTGAACAAATGGATCACAGCACATCGAGACACTGGTGGGGTGTCGACAGAGGATCTGAGCCTCACCCATCAGAATGACCGGCTTCGATACGGGAACCGACTTCTTATGGAGGAGCCGGAAATCATGAACTGAAGAGGATCACGAAAGGCCGCAGTGAGTCCGTTTCCCCGATGAAGGCCACCCAGTTCTTTGCGGGCTTTCCACAACAGCCCAGCCAGTCGCAAACAGCGATCTGATCTGGTCACGTTGGTGCACATCAAACAACAATCGCGTCTCAGTTTAGCCAAATACGGCAGACCTTGGGTGACCGAAGAGCTGAAAGAGATCGGTTTAGAGGTCCGACATCAGTTACATTTGGGCCCGTCAAGGCTGGCTATATCGCGCCGTCATTCAGGATTTGCAGTCCAGTCACCACCCAAAGGCTGCATCCATCACACAGATCGTGGCAGCCAATATTGCTTCCAAGAACACCAGAAAATCTCTCGACAACAGGGCTTTAACATGTCCATGAGCGGCAAAGACAAGTGTTATGAGTTCAAAGATGGACTGCGAAGCAGATCAGTTGATCCAGCGGATCATCTGAAATCGCAGAACGCCGCCGTCGAGACATTCTTTAAAACCATCAAAGCTGAACTGATCTGACGACGGTCATGGGAGGCAGGGCGAAAAGCTGAGCTGGCGCTGTTTCAGTACATCAACGACTTGTTATAA
>JAQXDR010000012.1 GCA_029251265.1 Pseudoprimorskyibacter sp.
AACGGCGGAGAGGGGGACGACACGGCCCATTATACTTCGGACCGATCTGCCTATGTCATCGAGCGCATTTCTAAAGAAGTGGTTCATATTGCCCACACGAATAATGCCAATGTCGTTCAAACAGATGTGCTGAATTCTGTTGAGGCCTTTGTCTTCGCAGACCAAACGGTTCTGTTGGATGACCTCCTGCTTATTTAAGACAGATGGTAATACCCCGAAATTTATGGATGTCTGATGTTAGACTTTTCTTGAATGATGAAAGAGGAGATTCTGATGAAGAAAGCGAAGGACAGAGACGCGCAGACCATGGCAAGCTGGGTCTGTCATGCTTTAGTGCCGCTCTTTGTGCTCTTTTAAGCGGTCTTCCGTTCAAATACTGCGGAGCTTTTCCAGCCGAGGGATAAGTATTTTCGGCGCGCGTTGTAGAAGCCGTTTATGTAGTTGAAGATTGCAAGTTCAATCGCGTGACGTGTTGGCCGGTGATGCCGCCAGATCAGCGCTGCTTTGACTGTTTTTAAGAACGTCTCGACTGCGGCATTGAAGCTCCTATATTCGTCAAGAGGCGATTTGTGCTGATTTCCGTACGCAGAGTTGACTGTAGATTTCGCGGACAATGTAGCGTTTTAAGCAGCGAATGATCTCACTTTTGTTCTTCCCATCTTTTGTGCGTTTCTTGACGTAAGCAAGCGTTGGTTCGTGGCTCCTCATTCTGACGATGGCCACACGATAAAGAGCAGCATTGGCTTGACGGTTACCGCCCCTGTTCAATCGGAAGCGCTGCATTTTACCGCTAGATGCTGGGATGGGGCAAACGCCACAAAGCTTTGCAAAGGTGGCTTCAGACCGAATGCGCGTGGGATCGTCACCAACAAGAATCAACATCTCCACCACTGTCAGTGTTGCAATGCCATGAGAAGTCATCAGATCTGGTGCGCGTTCCGTGACGAGCCGCTCGAGTTCTTTGTCATGTTCAATGACCTCTTCATTCAACCACAACCAACGGCGGGCCAACGCACGCATAGATGCTTTGGCTGAGGCTAATGTGTCGATAATATCACCTGGCCGGAAGGCTGCAAAATGCAGGATCAGCCCGACTTTTCCTGTGATTTGATCCAGGGTTTCCCGCAGGTCGGCGGGTGGGTTGATCATCAACGTCTTCAGCGTCACCATTGCCTGTGAGCGGGATTTTACTGCCGTGTCACGTGCGATTTTCATATGCCTGATCATCTCAGATGAGCCGGTTTGTGTTTTAGGTCTTGATATTGCTTGCCCAGAAAGAACAGATTGGGCTTCCCCTACAGCATCAAGGCTGTCTGATTTGCCATGGGTGTATCGCAGCTGACGATTGGGGCGGGTGACTTCGACCACGTTGCGACCTTGGACTAGTAAATACCGTGACAGGCCAGCGCCATCAGACTGTGTGGAAATAGGGTTTTGGGCCTCACGCAGCGGGACGACCTTGGGGTAATGTTTGCCCAAAGGAAAATCGGATTTCCGCTGTTGTCTGTGCCTCTCAATGGCGCTTGTGACAATCTGAGAGATATTTCGAGGATATCTTCTGTCTGACAGTCTGACTTACGCCTTTGCGGCGTTCACCAGGCTTTCAACACCCACAAGATTGATGGCACGGCGCATGTTGTAGGCGAGAGCGGTCAGACTGAACTCCGCTCGGACATTTGGCAGTCTGCGGGTCAGGAAATCACGCTGTCCTATCCAGTGTTTGATTGAACCAAATGGGTGTTCGACAATTTCACGCCTGACGTCCATCGCCTTTGGCCAAGCCGCCATTCGATCCTTTACCCGCGTCAGCGTGTCCTGTGCTTCGTATCGGTGAATGCGTTTATGCCCTTTTGTAGGCTTGCACAGTGACTTGATCTCACATCTTGAACAGGCAGAACGCCTGCCATAGACGACATATGGTCGGTTGTTGCGTGTCCCCGTTACCGCTCTTGGCAGTTTCTCTCCTGCGGGGCAGATGTAGACGTTTTCCTTTGCATCATAGGTGAAATTCGCCTTGTCGAATTGATTTGCATTTCCATAGCTGCGCGGCTTTCGAGACGGGACACAGGTCGTGATACCTGCTTTGTCACAGGCTTCGAGGTCGTCCATCTGATAGTAACCGCCATCTGCCAAAACAGTGATGTCTTCCACATCCAGAGCTTCTTTCGCTGCGCTGGCTGTTACGGTCAGCAGGCCATGGTCGCTGACATGATTGTAGATTTCCTGTTCTGCGATCAGGTGGTGTTTGGCGTCCACGGCAATTTGCGCATTGTAGCCTACACCCACCTGTTCGGAGGCGGGCATTGCCCGTGCATCCGGATCAGTCAGAGAAATTTGATCTTCACCACTGTTGTGGAGTTGCTGTTTGCGTTCCAGCAACCACTTGTGCCGCTGTTTCAGGCGCTTGATTTTTGCTTGCAGGTGTTCTGCCTTGGCGGTCGGCACTTAGATCCGGTCGGACGCGGCCAGATCGTCAAGGTAGGTCTCGATTTGTTTGTCGACATCCTTTAGCCGACGGGCAATCTTGGCTTTGGTGAAGTTGCGGTCTCTCGTGTTGACCGCTTTCAATCACGTTCCATCGACGGCAATCAATTCGCGTCCATACAGATCAAGCTCGGCACACAGGCGTACACACTGGCAGAACACACTTTGGAATGTATCACGATTATGACGCCGAAAGTCAGCAATGGTTTTGAAGTCTGATCGAAGCTGACGCATCAACCAAATCACCTCAAGATTGCGGTGTGTTTCCTGCTCCAACTTGCGGCTGGAACGAATGTTGTTCAGATACCCATAGATGTACAGCTTCAACAGGATCATAGCTTGGCCGTCCTGTCCGTTTTGGTATTGCGCGAACCAAGCCTAGTGCCGCTAAATCCAGACCATCGACAAAGATATCAATGAACCGAACAGGGTTGTTTTTATCCACGTAGTCTTCAACGGTTTCGGGCAAAAGCAGGGTTTGAGATCGATCAATTCCAGAGATATAATGCACGTCAATCTATAGCATTTTCATCACGATCTTAAAATGCTGTAGTGGGGTATGGCCTCAAGAATTCTGCTCTTAATTTCTCTCACTTACGTTGTCGCTTGCACACAAAATTGAGAGTGATCGGACAACATCTTCCGCTTGGTATTATGAGAGGTACAAACCCGTAATGGACAGACCTATTACGTTATCATCCGGTCATGCGCGTGTCCTTGTGTTTAATGGGGTTCATGCAGCATTCCCCATTTATGACGCTGACGGCAAAGAAGCGGGGCACGCAGACGTATGGAGAACTGAGGTCGAAGTATTTTTTCCTAAAGATCAGTTACCAGAAAATTCTTTAACGGCTGCAACGTCAGCGGCCATGACGGTCTGTGGCCGCTTCAAACGACATGATATTCTTGAAGAACACGCCCACTACGTTCGGCTTGCCGCTGAATGTTGAAAACGCTTTTTGCACAATGATCTTGAACCCGTCTCCTGAATGAAGGGTTGATGTCCGCATCTTTTTAGAGGCTTTGCTTAGGTAACGGTGGACTGATCTTTGCGCGTCTTATCGGCACAAGACGGGAGTACGATGAGTATCGCAAAGATGTCAGAAAGTTTCAGATAAATAGCACAAAAATTACCTGAATGGTATGACTTCACCGGATTCACCTTGGATGCAATCAAATCAAACAACTGAGAAGAAAACGCCCAATGCTGAGCTTCCATACAGTCTGGCCATATGAACCTGTCCTTTCAATTCCAAATACCACAACCTGCCCGAGAGACAGCGACCAACGCTCCAACTCCAAATACCCCTTTGGATTGGTCAGAATGGATAGCGCCGCCAAGCGGGTGCCTTGCGTATCAATTGCAACAGCGACGTGGCTGGCCTTATTTGTATCGATGCCGACGATAATTGGATGTTCAGTCTTCATGATGACCCCTTGGCTTGAGAATGCCCGGGCACCGATCCGAGGGGACAGGACTATGATGGGGCGTCCCCGTCAGGCTCCTATGAAGTCACATCTCGCCCGTTGCCGGGGCGACTTGACGGTCGACAGGTCAACGCAATGACACATAGTCAATCGTAGCATGGGTCAGGCCATCAAGCCCCAATACCATACTCATAGCAGTTGCCTGCGTAGTTTGATCACCATCTCTAAGGCCCTGATGGCAAGGTCGCGCTTCATTCGATTTGACACAGCCCAGCCAACGGTACGTCTGGAATCGGGATCCAAGATCATAGCCAAATACAGCCAGCCCTCGCGCGCCCAGATATAGCTGATGTCGTCTTCCCATTTCAGATTTGGACCAGTTGCGTTTAAGTTATCGTCCAGAAGGTTCGGCGCGATATTCAGGCTGTGGTCGCGGTGTATGTCTCTGATCTTTCGACGCAAATGCCGTTGTCACGCATCAAACGCCCAACCCGACGATGGCCAACGCCCAGCCCGGCTTCTTTGGGTTACTCCGTCATTTTCGGCCTGCCATAGCTGCCAAGAGACAAGGCGAATTGCTCGCAGATATGTACCTGATCACCCAAATCCCTGCATTGGCTGTGGCTGAGCGGCCTGCTGCGGTACACACGATACCCACGCAGGATGACGTTCACAATTTCACACAAACGATTAATAGGCAGGGCGTCTTGATCATCAGCGATAAACTTGAACTTCATTTGCTTCGCTCCGCAAAGAATTGGGTGGCCTTCATCGGGGAAACGCCCGGCTGGGGCCTTTCCTACTCCTCTTCAGTTTAGGACATCGCTCGGCTACCGCAGCATCCTATTCTCACGTCGAAGCTCGACAAGCTCATGTTCCATAATTGTTTGCACAGTTGGCTTTTTCAGAACTGCGTTGATCCGCCTGTATCCACCGGCTCGGTGTCAAAACCCCGTCGCCAAGATCAGCTGCAACCTTCTTACGAGACAACCCCATGGCTCTGAAAACATAACCACGAAAGGCCAAACACGAGGATCGGTGGCGTGACGCTGATACAGAAACTGAAAGCAGCATAGATCGTACGGACGCACCCCTTTGAAAATGGGGGATTACTGAATAAGAAGGTGGACGTGACGGGTTAATGTATTGGGGACGGGATATCCTCGATACGGGATTGCCATTGCGTGATGATGGGCCCGTTGCCAGAGCAAATGTTTAGATGGATCATGTTGCCTTGGGTTGGGTGTAACGGCCTTTGGTCCAGCTAAGTCGGCGACAGTTGATAGCCGATCAGGCCATTCCATATTGAGGTCGTGCCAGAACAACAAAGACTGTTTTAGGTACCACCGAGCCCGAGCGATCATCTGTAGGTGGTCCGCAGCATGGGTCTTGCGCATTTCCAGTAAAGCTGGGCGACGTCGGTGATCTCAAGACCCCGCCCACCAGAAATTATTTTGATTAACCCGGGCTAAAACACGGTAAATGACGTTCAAAACCCGCTTGGCCTATGGTTAAAATCTGGGTGTATTGAACCGGATATTATCCCGGCTCAGTTGGTCCAGACTGGTAATACCCATCAGTTTCATGTCTCTTTCGATCTCGGTACGCAGGTTACCAAGAGCCCGCTCAACACCTGCCTGACCAGCTGCGGCCAAAGCGTACAGATACAAGCGCCCACCTGAACACGCCTTGGCCCCAACAGAAAGCGCTTTCAGGACATGGGTGCCACGCTGTATTCCACCTTCACAAATGACGTCAATTTTGTCACCGACGGCGTCTACAATCTCGGCCAATTGGTCAAAGGGACTGCGAGAGCCGTCCAGCTGTCGACCGCCATGGTTCGATACCATGATTCCAGTGCAACCAATGTCAACAGCGCGCTTTGCGTCTTCGACACTCATGACGCCTTTCAACGCAAACTGGCCATCCCATTTCGCACACAACTCTTCGGCATCTTTCCAGTTCATGGACTGGTCCAGCATTGTCGAGAAATAGTTCCCTACTGACACAGCTAGGTTCGTGCCGGCCGAGACATGCCCGGACAGGTGGGGCATATCGAATTTTTCCTTGGTGTAAAAATTCCATGCCCACATCGGATGGGTGGCGAAACTAAATACTGATGATGGCGTGAGCTTGGGGGGTGACGTGAAGCCGGTGCGGAGGTCTCGTTCCCTATTACCGCCTGTGATGGTGTCAACGGTCAGGGCCATGACGTTAAAGTTCGCGGCGCGCGCCCGTTCCATCAATGCGTCGTTCAATCCTCTGTCCTTGTGAAAATAGAATTGAAACATCTTGGGGCCGGGTGCCAGCTTTTCGATTTCTTCCACGGTTACCGTGGCGAGTGACGACACACCAAACATCGTTCCATATTTGGTTGCGGCCCGGGCCACCGCGCGCTCACCCTCGTGGTGAAACAAGCGCTGTAGGGCGGTAGGTGCACAATAGATCGGCATGTCCAGTTTTTGGCCCATGACCTCAACGGACATATCGACGTTTTCGACACCCGCCAACACATTGGGTACCAGATCCACGTCAGCGTAGGCTTCTGTATTTCGGCGGTATGTCAATTCGTCATCTGCAGCGCCGTCGATGTAGTGAAAGATCGGGGCAGGCAAACGTTTTTTAGCCAGGGCCCGAAAGTCCTGGAAGTTGTGGCAGGAATTTAATCCCATAATAGATCCCTCGAAGGTCTTTAGGTCTTGCGCGACGATGTCACTTTTAACGTTAAATCGACCATCCGCTAGTGGAAACGGCGCGACATCTTTGCTGTGTGGTAGAGTGTCACGCCATCATCAGGCCGCCAACCGCCGCGCCGGCTATAGCCCATCCACCGTCAGCGCCCAAGATCTGACCATTCACATATCCCGCTGCATCAGAACCCAGATACAGGCAGGCCCGAGCGACATCCTCGGGCGTGCCGAGCCTTTTTTGTGGGACGGTTTTTGCGATCATTGCTTTGGCTTTGTCGCCAGGGGCCAGCCGATCCATTCCTTCGGTCCCATCGATGGGGCCGGGGACCACACCGTTCACGCGCAATCCCTCGCTTGCCCATTCAAAGGCAAGGCATTTTGTGACCATGTCGACGCCGGCCTTGGCGGCACAGACATGCACCTGAAAAGGCATGGCCACGGTAGATTGCGGGGCAGAGATATTGATCAGGCTGCCACCGGGTCGGATCATATGGGGGTACGCCGCACGCATCACGTGAAAAGTGCCCAGTAAATCTATATCCACGACGGATTTAAACCCATTTGGGCTAAGCTTGTTAGCAGGAGCTGGGAAATTTCCTGCAGCCCCTGAAATCACCACATGAATTTTTCCGACTTCAGCCGCAAAACTGTCGAATGCAGCACTGACATCGTCAGGGTTTCTGACGTCGAATGCGTATCCCAAAGCGGGTCCTGCATCAGATTCAAGGGATGCCACCGCATCATCGACTTTGGACTGTTTTCGCGATGCCACACCGATGCGCGCGCCCGCGGCTGCAAATGCTTGGGCAATGCCTAGGTTTATACCGCTTGTGCCACCGACGACAAAAACGTTGGTTTCATTGTAGTCAAATTGCGCTTTCATCACGGGACCCCTGTTCTCCATCCGCATCAGGCCTTCGTGCCTGCGATCCACCGATGATTATCGTTGTTGTTGTGTTCAATCAACGGTGACGCAATATAACGTGTCTATTGGGTTCAATTAGACAGATTTTGGTAGTTTGAAATTTTTGTCCAGTTAGAACAAACTTGGAAAAACCAAGCAGGATATGGGCAAATATGGAACTAACCTTCGAAATGATCGTTGTCTTGTGTGTTTTGGCCGTGACCGTAACATTGTTCGTGACCGAGGTTTTTCGTATCGATTTTTCGGCCATTTTGGTGATGGTAACGCTTGGTATGTTGTCGCTTTTGCCGGGCTTGGGCAATCTGGCTGATATCAATCAGCTGTTTGACGGTTTTTCATCCAATGCTGTGATGTCGATTATCGCCGTTATGATTATAGGGGCCGGGCTGGATAAAACCGGCCTGATGAGCAAGGTCGCGGCAACCATTTTAAAGTTCGGGGGCCGTACAGAGGTCCGGATCATACCCATTATCTCGGGAACAGTCGGCTTTATTTCCAGTTTTATGCAAAACGTAGGGGCCGCTGCGCTGTTCCTACCGGTTGTCAGCAGGATATCTGTGCGAACCGACCTTCCTTTAAGTCGTTTGCTTATGCCTATGGGTTTTTGCGCAATCCTTGGCGGCACAATGACAATGGTTGGGTCCTCGCCACTGATCTTGCTCAATGATCTGATTGGCAGTGCAAACGTAAACCTGCCCGATGACCAGAAAATGCAAAGCTTCTCTTTGTTTTCCGTGACGCCCATCGGTGTCTGTCTGATTATCACCGGAATATTATATTTTCTACTTCTTGGCCGTTGGATCCTGCCAAAACGTGTCGATCATGACCAAGGCAGTTCTGCGCAATCGGTCGCAAATTATTTTAAAAAGATATATGGACTGAAATCTGATCTCGTTGAGGTCGTTGTGCCGGAGGGCTCTATTCTTCGGGGCCAGACATTTGCCGACATCATGGTTGCGCACAATCTGTATATCGTCGGCTCCTATCACAAGGGCCAACGTTGGTTCACACCCGTCCTTTCGACGCGTGTTCAGGATCCGTGTCGGCTGGCAATCCTCGGAAGGCGCAAGGTCATCCAGTCAATTGCCGATGATTACGGGCTGACACTCTTGCCGGAACTGGACATCTTTGCAGAAGCCTACGCCCCGACTGTGGCAGGAATTGCAGAGGTTGTCTTACCTCCGGATTCTGATCTGATCGGAAAGACCGCACGCGATGTGACCTTGCGCAAAACATACGGGCTGGGGTTACTGGCCATTCATCGGGGTGGAGAAACCCTCAGCCTTGTGGAAACCGATAACCACGCAGCAACCGACATCGCGCAAGAATCCTTTCGTGCAGGGGATACCTTGGTGTCGTTTACGTCTTGGGAAAGGCTTGCGCGACTGACCAAAGACCGCAACTTTGTGGTGGTTACGACAGATTTCCCTATGGAAGAATTGCGCCCCAACAAGGTGGCGTTTGCATTGCTTTTCTTTGGTATCGCGCTTGGCCTGATCCTGTTCACAGATGTCCGTCTTTCATTGGCATTGCTGGTTGGCGCCGTGGGCATGGTGGCTACCAATGTGTTGAGAATTGATGAGGCCTATGCTGCGGTCAGTTGGCAAACTGTGTTTTTGTTGGCCAGTTTGATACCGCTTGGACAGGCGGTGCAAAACACAGGCACTGCCGAATGGATCGCATTAAAAATTTTGCAAATGTTGGATGGATGGCCAATTTGGTCATTGCAGGCAGGCGTTGCAGTGTTGGCGACGGTGTTTACGCTTGTGATGTCAAACGTTGGCGCCACCGTCTTGTTGGTGCCCTTAGCGATCAGTATTGCTGTCGCTGCTGGCGGCGATCCGGCAATTTTTGCCCTTACGGTTGCCATATCGACATCAAACTCGTTTTTGATACCGACACATCAGGTCAATGCCCTGATCATGGGCCCCGCGGGCTACACCGTTCCAGATTTTATTCGCAGTGGGGCATTGATGACAGTGTTATTTCTGATTGTATCTCTTGGCGTTATGAACCTGTTGTTTTAATGCCAACCAACCCTGATCTGTTGCTGAGCAGTACGCTTTGTTCAATCACCTTACGCCAGCGGGATCCGCAGTGAACAATCGCGAAGGGGGCGTTGTGACACAAAAAGGACTGGTGTTTCTACAATGAATACCCACCGGTTTGATGCCAGCGCCACGCGTCGGCGATCATGTGTTTCAGTGTGGAACGCTTGGGGTTCCAGCCCAATTCCTTGATCGCTCTTTGACTGCCAGATATCAATGAAGAGGCGTCACCTTCGCGGCGCGGCCCGTATCTGTGTGGAACGTCTAGTCCCGTTGTCGTGATGCATTCGGACACAACCTCTTTGACAGAAAATCCTTTTCCAGTTCCTAAATTAAAAACCCGACTATCGTTACCGCGCAAAAGCCATTCCAGACCTTTGACGTGCGCATCCACCAGATCCATGACATGTACATAGTCGCGCACACAGGTGCCATCCTGCGTGGAATAATCCGTTCCATGGATCGTCAACGCGTCGCGTTTTCGCGCGGCCACTTCTATCATCAGTGGGATAAGGTGTGTTTCGGGTTGATGCCATTCCCCGATTTCCGAAGCATCATCAGCACCTGCGACGTTGAAATACCGAAAGACCACGGATTTGAGCCCATTGCTTATTTCAAAATCGCGCAGAAACTCTTCAACGGTGCGTTTAGATGCACCATAAGCGTTCAGGGGCATCTGAAGGCTGTTTTCATCCAGCGCAACACCATCCAGCGCCGCATAGGTTGCACAGGTTGATGAGAAAACCATACATTTGCAGTCAGCCTTTATCATAGCTTCAACCAGATTGAGTGAGCCGACAACATTCGTTCGCCAATAACATGCAGGCCTGTGCGTGGCCTCGCCCACCTCGCTGCGCGCAGCAAAATGCATCACTGCGATTGGCTTATATTTTTGAAAGACGGCATCTAAAGCTGTGCGATCTAGAAGGTCAGCCTGAACCAGTGGGCCAAACTTGACGGCATCAGCCCATCCGGTTGTCAAATTATCAAATGCCACTGGACTATAACCCTGCTGCGACAGCAACTTACAGGCGTGAGACCCTATGTAGCCTGCGCCACCGGTTACCAAGACATTGTCCAAAGTATTGGCTCCCTAATGCGCCCATGATTCCCCATGCCGCGCGTGACGTCAGTTTTATGATTGCAGCGTAACGCGCGAATGATCGGTTGCTTTGGGTTACAAAATCGTTTGTGTCGATCATTTTTTGCAAAAATATGACGAGTTGACCGTCAGAAAGGGCTGATTGTGGCGGATTCAGAAAGATGCAACCCGTGGTATGTGAACGCTGGCGGCAAATGTATGTTCGCCAGCCCTTGTCCAACGTGTTGCACGGGCATGCATCAACTGCTGGGAAAAGACTGATAAATCTGCGCAATCATCGACAATTCCACTGTGATGAATTTTTGTTTCTATCCGATGGGATTGCTAGGCGGGGCCAGCTCGCGGCTGGCTGCAACGGTAAGCTGTTCTGCAACATCGATGCTGTCAAATGCGGGTACGCCCATACTTTCTGCCAGGGTTGTGTGGGCTGTGGTATTGATCCGGTCCAGTCCAAGGTCTTGATGCAAGGCATCTACTGCCAAGGCGGATGGCCGCGTATCGCCCTGTATCAGGATCAGGGCATGAGCCAAGATACGGACGTTGCCATGGCCAAGGGGGCGACGCCTTTGCGCGGTGCCAACCAGTTTACGTCCATGGATCGACAGGTTCCAATCGCCATCACAAAAGCTGCCCGGCGTCGCGCCGGTTTCCAGCAAAGGTCCGGCCGCGCCCAATCCATTGCGCAAGACGCGGGTCAGGGCCTCATATCCGTCCTGAATTGAAAACCGGTTGGTCCGCGAAAAGGTCAGGCAGATATTCATCACATCCGGACCAAGAGGCACCAATCCGCCTCCTGTCCGGCGAAGCGTAACCGGCCAGCCTCTGCGTAAGGAGGCATCTGCCGCATCTGAAAAGCCGGGTTTGCGTGCGTAGGCGGCAGGACAAACAAGCGCCTCTTTGCGGCACGTCCATATCGCGACATGCGATGTTTGCCGCGAAAACAGCGAGATTTCATGGTCCAGCCCATCAGCGGCAGTATCAAAAAATTGAAGGGTATCTGTCATAACCGCACCTCACCGTTGAAATCTGCTGGCGCCCAAATGCATCTGCAAAGGGGGCTTAGTGTTATTGAACAGGCATGTCTATTGCGGCACGGCGCTACGCCTGATCGCACTATCGTTCAGAGTCAATGTCCGTCATTCCATGGTCCACGCAGATCATGTCCGCTGCCTTTTCGCCAATCATAATTGCGGCTGCATTGGTGTTGGATGAAATGAGTTTTGGCATGATCGCATTGTCCACCACACGCAGTTTCTCAATTCCGTTAAATCGCAGGCGTGGATCGACTACGGCGTCTTGATCCACACCCATGCGGCATGTGCCGGCACAATGGTGCGACGTCTTGGAGTGCGCGCAGATAAAATCAAAGTATTCTGCATCGGTATGAACGTCGGGCCCGGGCAAATGCTCGACTTTGATAAAAGGCTCTAGTGGTTTCTGCGCCAAGATCTCTTGGGTCAGTTTCAATCCACGTACGGACATCATCCGATCCCATGGATCACTAAGATAGTTCGGGTCGATCAGGGGGGCAATGTTTGGATCGGCACTGGCCAGCCGCACCGAGCCACGCGATCGCGGCCGCAAATAGCAAGAGTTCAGGGTCACGCCTCCATTCGGCATGGCTGCAACGCCCTTTTCTATACCTGTGCCCAATCCAAGGTGTAGTTGCAGATCGGGCGAGCTGGCCTCTGGGTCGGCATACCAAAACCCTCCGGTTTCAAAAAGGCTTGAGGCGACAGGTCCCCGACGCGTCAGCACATATTGGACCAAAGCGCGGGCAGAATGAACAGGCTTGGCATAGCGATCATATGTGTGATTGCCGGACACCTCGCAAATGCAATAAAGGTCTAAATGGTCTTGCAAATTTGACCCGACTTCTGGTTGATCAAGCACCACGTCGATCCCGATTTTGGTCAGGTCATCGGCAGGTCCAATGCCGCTAAGCTGCAACAATCTGGATGATCCGATGGCCCCTGAGCAAAGCAAAACTTCGGTGCGCGCGATGATCTGTTTGCCGTCGATCAGTTCTACACCCTGTGCACGTCCGGCGATGACGTCGATCTTGCGAACCTGAGTGTTTAGCAGGCATGTCAGGTTTGCACGCTGCCGGACCGGCGCCAGATAGGCCATTGCGGCAGAAGAGCGGCGCGCCTGTCGCTGGGTCAACTGGTAGTAGGCTGCACCGTCTTGGCAGGCCCCGTTGACGTCCATGTTTCTGGGTATGCCCATGGTTGCAGCGGCATCAAAGTATGCCTCGCAGATTGGCAAAGGGGCAACGGGCTGCGAGACCCCCAAAGGACCACCCGTGCCATGATAAGGTGCGCCAAAGCTATCGTTGTCTTCGGCTTTGCAAAAATACGGTAAGACTTCGTCATAGCCCCAACCGGTACATCCCATCCGTTTCCATTCATCATAATCTTGCGGGTGTCCGCGGGTATATATTTGCGCGTTTATAGATGATCCCCCGCCGATGACCTTGGCTTGCGTATAGTTGAAAATACGGTCTTTCATGTTGCGCTGTGGGATTGTTTGCCAACCCCACGAGGCAATTCCTTTGGTCATCCTGGCAAAGCCTGCGGGTAGATGAAACAGCACATTACGGTCGCTGCCACCTGCTTCGATCAACAAAACCTGCACGTCTGGATCCTGACTTAATCGTGCTGCCAGAACGCAGCCCGCAGATCCCCCTCCGACAATGATAAAATCATAGCTGTCACGCATGAAGACCACCAAGACGTGCCCGCTTTGCCACGCATCTTGGCGACACAGACATGACCACTGTGCGCGCGATTGGTCCGTAATACGGGCCGTATTTATTGCCCATCAGATCCACCACCGAAAATATCCTGCAAAATACGCTGGAAAACACTGGGCTGGCTGACTTCTTGTTCCGTTGGCAGGGGGGCGACAGGCGCAATTGCTGGCAGGGGTTTGACGGGCATGCCGACGTGGATGCGGTCCATGACCTCGTGCCAGATCTCGGCCGGAAGACCACCTCCGGTCACACCGGTCAGCGGGGTGTTGTCATCATACCCCATCCAAACACCGGCGACATAATCAGCCGTGAAGCCAATGAACCACGCATCGCGGGCCGCCTGTGTGGTCCCGGTTTTGCCAGCGGCCGCACGACCATCAAGTCCTGCGCGCATCGCCGTTCCGCTTGTCACCACGTTCTCCAGCATCCACACCAATTGCCCTGCGGCTTCGCGTTGTAACACCCGCCGCCCAATACCGGTGCCGGCTGTCATCAGGGGCTCTGCTTCACCAGCCAATCGCAATTCAACCAGCCCGTATGGCGACACAGATGATCCACCGTTCAGGATGCCCGCGTAGGCACCTGTCATCTCAAGCAGGCTTGCCTCGGATGCGCCAAGTGCAAGCGCGGGGCCTGCGGCCAGTTCAGACAGGATGCCAAAGCCTTCTGCCACCATCTGCACTTTGTCACGCCCGACATCTTCGGCCAGCTTTACGGCTGGTATATTCAGCGATTGGCTCAGCGCTTCGGTCAAGGTCACAGGTCCCGCAAAGTCGTTGGAGTAATTGCGCGGACACCATTCTCCGGACCCTGCGATCTGCATGCAAAACGGGGCATCTTCGATCTGGTCATAGGGACTGCGCCCCAATTCCAATGCTGTGCCATAGACAAAGGGTTTGAAGGCAGAACCGGTTTGTCTTTTGGCGTGGGTCGCGCGGTTAAATCCACCCGGATTGACGGATTTACGTCCGCCCACCATCGCCCGTACAGCGCCATCGGACGACATCACGACTATAGCGGCCTGTGCTTTACTATTTGGTCTGACTTTGGTTTCAAAAATATGATCCAGTGCCTCTTCTGCCATGGTCTGCACGCGCCGATCCAACGTAGACAGGATTATCACGTCCTCCGTTGTGGTGCTTGTCAGAAAATCCGGCGTGGCCTCCATTAACCAATCGGCAAAGTAGCCGCCGCTATCCTGATTTGCCTGTTGGGACAATGTTGCGGGCGTATTTTGGTAAAAAGAGACCTCTTCGGCTGTCAGGTAACGTTGTTCGCCCATCAGCCGCAGTACGGTCGCGGCCCGATCCTGAGACCGTTTCAGATTGGTCGTCGGAGCCAGCCGTGATGGTGCCGTCAAAAGACCGGCCAGCATGGCGGCTTCGGCGGGCGTCAGTTGGGAGGCACTTTTTGAGAAATAGCGCTGCGATGCAGCCTCTGATCCATACGCGCCGCCTCCCATATAAACGCGATTGAGGTAAATCGATAGGATCTCGTCTTTGGTGAACTTGGCTTCGAGGGCAAGCGCATAGATGGCTTCTTTCAATTTACGTAGCAATGAGGCGCTACGGCAATCTCGGACATAGGCTGCCTCGGATGGCCAATCATCAGGGTTGTAAGATTGTCCAAGGCATAAAAGCTTGGCGGTTTGCTGCGTGATAGAGGAGCCGCCATGCCCCCGGAACGGGCCGCGTCCTTCACGTAGATTGATACGTACGGCGGTGAAAATTCCTATGGGGTCCACACCAGGGTGATACCGGAAACGCTTGTCTTCTGTCGCAATTATTGCGTCTCGCAGATGCGGACTGACGCTCGCGGCGGTCACAACACCGCCAAACTGGTCGCCACGTCGTGCAAACACGCTGCCTGATCTGTCCAAAAGCGTGACAGACCCGCGGGCACGGTCATCCAGAAGTTGTCCCAGATCTGGTAAAGAGATCATAAGCACGCCGACCGCGACGCCCAGACACAACCCTGCTACCAATCCCAAACGCCAGATTATCCGCCAAAGCACGCGTAAAATCCATAATATCATGCGCGTAATCAAACTTGGGCGGCCGTGCGTTTTAGTTTTTTTCATGGGTTTTCGAGTTTGGGGTTGGCGTGTTTGGGCCTTGAGCACAGGACCTCTGCGCGCGGGTGTATCACGTCGGGCCCTTAAAGAGCCTTTTGAAGGGGTCGATTTTACCATGACTGCGCTGCCTGTGGCCTTGTTTTGCCCTATCCTACACCTTTTGTGCACAGCCCCCAACGGTCAGCTCATCAAATATGTACAGTTTCTTAACTGTCTAAAAAATAGGCACCTGATGTAAAACGCGCAAAAAATAACCACAAATGCCAAAATTGGATCTGATTTGATGGGCTCTCCCCTTTGTATCTGCAAACGGCGGCGTTTGGTTGGTCCTCGTGCACGACAACACTGCACATGCCAATGGAATCGAAAGGGACGCGTGTGAAACTCATCATCGCAACGATCAAACCGTTCAAGCTTGAAGAGGTCCGCGAAGCGCTGACCGAAATCAGTGTACGCGGAATGATGGTGACCGAGATCAAGGGCTTTGGCTCTCAATCCGGCCACACAGAAATTTATCGCGGTGCAGAATATGCCGTGAACTTTGTGCCTAAGATCAAGCTGGAGATCGTGGTCGAAGACACCATGGCAGATCAGGTGGTCGAGACGATCGTCAAGACTGCCCAGACCGGCAAAATCGGCGATGGAAAGATTTTCGTTCTGGATGTCAGCCAAGCAATCCGCGTGCGGACTGGTGAAACAGATGC
This sequence comes from Pseudoprimorskyibacter sp., assembly GCA_029251265.1. Lineage (GTDB taxonomy): Bacteria > Pseudomonadota > Alphaproteobacteria > Rhodobacterales > Rhodobacteraceae > JAQXDR01. The sequence goes on from JAQXDR010000012.1 coordinate 16,211, forward strand.
CGACGCGCTTTGACGCCTGGCCCCCTAGGAAAAAGAGAGACAAGACTATGAATTTGATCAAGACGCTTACGGCGAGCGCAGCCCTGATCGCATTGCCTGGAATGGCCTTGGCGCAAGAGGCCTCGCCGGACATCATGCCATATATCTTCACGACATTGCTGTTCTTGATGGCAGGTTTTTTAGTGTTCTTCATGGCGGCAGGCTTTGCGATGCTCGAGGCAGGCCTTGTGCGCGGCAAGAACGTCACCATGCAGCTGACGAAAAACGTCGCCTTGTTTTCAGTGGCCTCGATCATGTACTGGCTCATTGGTTTCAACCTAATGTATCCTGCCGAATGGACAGTCGACCTGTGGATCGGTCAGATATTTTCGTTGACACAGCTTGAGCCGGTCGGACTGGCTGCTGCGGATGCCTCGCTTGATTACGCGTCTGTTGGTTCGGATTTCTTCTTCCAGCTGATGTTCGTCGCAGCAACGGCGTCCATTGTGTCAGGTACTCTGGCAGAGCGGATCAAGCTATGGCCGTTTTTGATCTTTGTTGCCGTTCTGACAGGCGTGTTTTACCCAATCTCCAGTTCTTGGCAGTGGGGCGGCGGCTGGTTGTCTGAAGCGGGTTTCTCGGACTTTGCCGGTTCAACCGTCGTGCACTCTGTCGGTGGTTGGGCAGCTCTCGCGGGTGCGATGGTGCTGGGCCCACGTATTGGCAAGTATAAAGACGGCCGGACCGTCCCTATGCCGGGATCCAACCTGGCACTGGCGACACTGGGAACCTTCATTTTGTGGATGGGCTGGTTCGGGTTTAACGGTGGGTCGCAATTGGCGATGGGCACCGTGGGTGATGTGACGGACGTGTCGCGGATCTTTGCCAATACCAACATGGCGGCCGCGGCGGGTGCTGTTACTGCGCTGATCTTAACTCAGCTGATGTACAAAAAGCCCGATCTGACCATGATTTTGAACGGCGCACTGGCGGGTCTGGTGTCGATTACTGCCGAGCCGTTGGCGCCTACCTTGGGTCTGTCTTTGTTGACTGGTGCTGTCGGTGGCGTGATCGTTGTCTTTACCGTGCCAATGCTGGACAAGTTTAAGATTGACGACGTTGTTGGCGCCATTCCGGTCCACCTGATTGCTGGCATCTGGGGCACGCTTGCTGTTGCTTTTTATACCGGAGATTGGGGCGCGCAGATCACTGGTATTGTCGCGATCGGTGCATTCACCTTCGTCGCATCCCTGATCCTGTGGTATGTCCTCAAGATTGTTATGGGTATCCGCGTCAGTGAAGAAGACGAGATCACCGGTCTTGATATGTCCGAACTGGGCATGGAAGCCTACCCTGAATTTTCCAAAGGCTGATATCCTCCCTTTTTAGCCTGAAACTATCCCGGCCACTTGCGTGGCCGGGCTTTTTCTTTTGAGATCGCCTAAACAGGCCAGGCGTGTCGGGCAAAATAGCCGGGTAGTGCGGCCAGGCTTAACGCCCCTTTGGGACGCTGCGCCCGACCGCGCAAGCCGCTATTTCGGCTTGCTGGCGCTGGTGGATAGGGATTTCCAGAATCGTTGTAGGCGTGCTAGGTGTTGTGGTATGACTGCTACCTCACGCTATATCCGCCCAGATCCT
>JAQXDR010000015.1 GCA_029251265.1 Pseudoprimorskyibacter sp.
GGCCCCGAGGAAAGTCCGGACTCCACAAAGTGACGGTGCCGGGTAACGCCCGGGCAGGGCAACCTGACGGATAGCGCCACAGAAAACAAACCGCCGTCCTCTGGGGCGGCACGGGTGAAACGGTGGGGTAAAAGCCCACCGGGCCGCTGGTAACAGGGGCCGCATGGCAAGCCCCACTGGGAGCAATGCCGAATAGGGGATCCGCGCGTTCCACGCAGGGCGACTTTGGTCCAGGGTCCCGGGTAGGCAGCAAGAACCGTGGTGGCAACACCCGGTCAGAGATGAATGGTCTTCGATCTCCGGTAACGGGGGGGACAAAATCCGGCTTACAGGCTCTCCGCGCACAAACTGAGCCGAATCTGGGATTGGTTGGGTTGACACGCACGAGTGCATAGGTACAACGCGCTCTGACAAGAATTTCACGGGCGCTGCCCGAGCCCGCTGCAGGAGACCACTCATGGCCAAGCCGACCACAATTAAAATCCGCCTGAATTCAACCGCAGGCACGGGCCATTTCTATGTGACCAAGAAAAACGCCCGTACCATGACAGAGAAGATGTCAGCGCGTAAGTACGACCCCGTCGTGCGGAAGCACGTTGAATACAAGGAAGGCAAGATCAAGTAGGCCTGCTTGCAGCTTGCGACATTGTAGCACCGCATGGATAACATCCACGCGGTGCTTTTTTGTGTCTGCTATGCATATCTTCGGCCAAATCCCTTGTTGTACTACGAGGACGGACCCTGTGTGCAATTGCCAAAAAACTGATGCGTCATATGTGACGCCACCCGAATCTTGTTGTGGTTAAATTCTATCGCTTGCACGCAACAGGACGACCAAGTGTCCGACGAGGCAACCCCGCAGTCTAAGATGCATATCTGGTGGTCTTTATGATCGTTTGCAATAAGACAGAGCCCGGGGCATCGGGCAGCGCACCGAACCTTTGGGTGTGCCTGTCAAGAATGAACATAACGTGCAGCTTGCCGCATTCGTCTGGATGAGGACTGGTTATGCCTTGTGCCAGCATTTCGTAAAAAATGGTACGTTTGGATGATGGCCCAAGTGTTATTTTTTAATCCGCGCCAACACCGCAGCGGCCTTTGGTCGAAGCCACGACCAAAACGCGGGAACAGATCGTGTGATCGGAGGGGCTATACGATTTTCTAAACGTTCGAGGGTGACATCGTAATCTACCCAGCTGCCGCCTTCGGTCAAAAGGTTCTGATTCGGCGCAGTGAAACGATCCAATGCCTTTGCAAATTGCGCATCGACTGTTTCGGCGGCTTCGAATTCGTCCCACAGGGCGCGCAAATCGGCTGCCTGTTCCGCTGGCAGAAGTCCAAAGAGCCGGTCCGCTGCACGGGCTTCGTCATCCGCTTGCTTGGTCGTATCTACCGCGCCAAAAATTGGGGTGTCGCCAGCATCAATTTCGACAATATCATGGATAAGTGCCATGCGTATCACGCGATCTACCGACACGCCGACAGGAGCGTGGCCCGCAAGGATCAAAACATAAAGCGCCAGATGCCAGCTGTGTTCGGCCGAATTTTCGTGCCGCCCTGCACCGACTTTGGTTGCGCGCAGAACTGCCTTGAGCGCATCAGCCTCGTGCAAAAAGGCCATCTGCGCATCAAGACGTTCGGTTTCTGTCATCGGGTCGTTTCGGTCAGGCGTCTTTTCACGTACGTCGTGACATTGTCGGTCAACGTTTCCATATGATCATTTTTGAAGAAATGATCTGCGCTTTCGACTTCGGTATGCGTGATTGTGATGCCTTTTTGCTCATGAAGCTTACCCACAAGTCCGCGTGTGTCGGCAGGCGGAGCAACTCTGTCCGCAAGGCCATTGATGACAAGACCTGATGACGGGCAGGGCGCAAGAAACGAGAAATCGTACATATTGGCAGGTGGGCTGACAGAAACAAATCCGGTAATTTCAGGGCGACGCATCAACAGCTGCATGCCGATCCATGCCCCAAACGAAAAGCCTGCAACCCAACAATGTTTGGAATTGTTGTTCATGGATTGCAAATAATCCAAGGCAGACGCGGCGTCGCTAAGTTCGCCGATTCCTTGGTCATATTCGCCCTGACTGCGGCCCACACCTCGGAAGTTAAACCGCAGGACCGTAAAGCCCATGTTGTAGAAGGCATAGTGAAGATTGTAGACCACCTTGTTGTTCATTGTCCCTCCAAATTGAGGATGGGGATGTAGAACAATCGCAATAGGGGCGTCACGGTCCTTTTGAGGATGGTAGCGGCCTTCAAGACGACCTTCGGGTCCGGGAAAGATGACCTCGGGCATAGGCGCGGCAATCCTTGTTTGTCTGTGCCGGCGGGCTTGACTGCCCTACCAGCTATTATTAGAAACATTCTAAATTCAGGTTGCCACACAGTCGACGCCGGTGGCTAATGCGATGTAGGGTGTGTTGAGCCTGAGGTCAACGCATCATGATACCGTAAGCACAAGAGGGTCGCCATGAAACTAAGTACAAAAGGTCGTTATGCGATGGTTGCCTTGACAGATATCGCGTTGCACGAGGGCAATAAGCTTGTGACCCTTGCTGATATATCGCAGCGTCAGGACATCTCGTTACATTACTTAGAGCAGTTGTTTGTCAAACTGCGTCGGGCGAATTTGGTGACTTCGGTACGAGGACCGGGTGGTGGCTACCGCTTGGCTCGGCCGGCAACAGAATTGCGTGTGGTCGATGTGCTTTCGGCTGTCGACGAAACGGTAGACGCTATGCACAAGGGTGCAGGCGCCAGCGGCGCGATGTCTGGTTCACGGGCGCAGAGCCTTACAAACCGTTTATGGCAGGGCCTATCAGCTCAGGTGTATGTGTACCTGCATCAGGCACGGCTGTCGGATATCGTGGATAATTCCTTGGTCCCATGTCCTGCTGTGCCGGAATTGTTCGCGGTTGTGGACGATGATTAACGATATTCGAAATGATCAGAGGCTGGAGTATGATCTGGATGACAACAGGGACGGTTTAATAGAATATATGTGCCTGAATGGTGCGTTTTTATTGGAAAGGTTCGGCGTGTGACACGCGTGTATCTAGATTGGAATGCCACGGCACCATTAAGGCCAGAGGCGCGGGAAGCCATGGTTTCCGCGATGCGATTAGTTGGCAATCCATCTTCCGTTCACGCTGAGGGTCGTGCAGCAAAGTCTTTGTTAGAGACGGCCAGACGACAGGTTGCGGCCGCTTTTGGGGCCGATGGCGCGGACGTGGTGTTTGTTTCGGGCGCGACGGAAGCTGCGGCACTGGCATGCGAAGGACGCGGGCTGCATGCGGGTGATATCGAACACGATGCGGTCGCAGCCTGGGTGACGTCGGATTTGGCAGTGGATCACATGGGGCAGGTGCGCGTGTCCAACCCGACAGGCACTGCGTTGCAGGTCGCGAATTCCGAAACCGGGATCATGCAAAAGACGCTTGAAGGCGTGGCTGTGGCGGATGCCACGCAAGCCTTTGGCAAGATCCCGATGGCGTTTAATTGGCTCAATGTGGGCATGGCTCTGATTTCGGCACATAAACTTGGTGGGCCTAAGGGAATTGGTGCATTGGTCATTCCGCGTGGTACAGAATTGGCTGCACGCACAAAGGGCGGTGGTCAGGAAATGGGCCGCCGGTCCGGCACTGAAAATCTTATTGGGATTGCCGGATTCGGTGCTGCTGCTGCGGCGGCGGTCAAGGATTTAGACGCAGGACGGTGGTCTGAGGTTGAAAAACTTAGAAACATTCTAGAAAAGACCCTTGGCGCAGCAACACGGGAAACTATTTTTGTTGGTCAAGGACAGGCGCGGTTGCCCAACACGCTGTGTCTTGCCACTCCGGGTTGGAAAGGGGAAACGCAGGTGATGCAAATGGATCTTGCCGGTTTCGCAATCAGCGCGGGCAGTGCGTGTTCCAGTGGTAAGGTGCGAACCAGTCGTGTACTGCGCGCCATGGGATATGATGAAGTGACCGCAGCCAGCGCGATACGCGTCAGCCTCGGGCTTGATACGACACAAAACGATATCACGCGCTTTGCCAAAAGCTGGCTGAGCGCATATGATAAATTCCGCGCCCGCGCGGCGTGACAGGAAAGGGTCTCACATGGCTGCTTTGGATACGACCAAGGTTAAAGACGGCGTTGATCAGCAGACTGTAGATGCAGTTCGCGATGTCAGCACATATAAATACGGTTGGGACACCGAAATCGAAATGGAGTATGCGCCAAAAGGGCTTACTCCTGATATTGTGCGTCTTATTTCGGAAAAAAACGAAGAACCTGAATGGATGACCGAGTGGCGTTTGAAGGCCTATGAGCGTTGGCTCGGGCTGGAAGAACCCGACTGGGCTATGGTCGATTATCCGGAAATCGATTTTCAGGACCAGTACTACTATGCGCGTCCCAAAAGTATGATTGAAAAGCCAAAGTCGCTGGATGAGGTTGATCCAAAGCTGTTGGCAACCTACGAAAAGCTGGGCATTCCGTTGAAGGAGCAGCTGATCCTTGCCGGTGTTGACGGCGCTGAGGACGCACCTGCTGAAGGGCGTAAGGTTGCCGTCGATGCCGTTTTTGATAGCGTCAGCGTTGGCACGACCTTTCAGGCGGAATTGAAAAAGGCGGGGGTGATTTTCTGCTCGATATCAGAGGCGATCCGCGAGCATCCTGAGCTTGTTCGGAAATACCTTGGGTCAGTTGTGCCGGTCAGCGATAACTTTTACGCAACGCTCAATACGGCCGTATTTTCTGACGGGTCTTTTGTCTATATCCCACCTGGGGTTCGCTGCCCGATGGAGTTATCGACTTATTTCCGCATAAACGCAGAAAACACAGGGCAGTTCGAGCGGACATTGATTATCGCGGATAAGGGCTCCTATGTAAGCTATCTGGAGGGCTGTACTGCGCCACAGCGTGACACCAGTCAGTTGCATGCTGCCGTTGTTGAGATCGTCATCGAAGAAGACGCCGAAGTTAAATATTCGACTGTTCAGAACTGGTATCCTGGTGACGAAGAGGGTCGGGGTGGGATCTATAACTTTGTGACCAAACGCGCCGATTGTCGGGGCGCGCGATCCAAGATCATGTGGACACAGGTAGAGACTGGTTCTGCGGTAACATGGAAATACCCGTCCTGTATTTTGCGCGGTGATGACAGTCAGGGTGAATTCTATTCGATAGCAATCACAAACAACTATCAGCAGGCCGACACGGGCACCAAGATGGTTCATTTGGGCAAAAACACAAAAAGCCGGATCGTGTCCAAAGGGATCAGCGCGGGGAAGGCACAAAACACCTACCGCGGGCTGGTATCGATGCACCCGAAAGCAAAGGAAAGCAGGAACTACACGCAATGTGACAGCTTGTTGATTGGTGATAAATGCGGGGCGCACACAGTCCCGTATATTGAGGTTCGCAACAATAGCAGCCGCGTGGAACACGAGGCGACAACGTCTAAGGTTGATGATGATCAGCTGTTTTATTGTCGCCAGCGTGGGATGGACGAGGAAGACGCAGTCGCGTTGGTTGTGAATGGGTTCTGTAAAGAGGTTCTGCAAGCTCTGCCCATGGAATTTGCCATGGAAGCGCAGCAGTTGGTTGCGATATCTCTGGAAGGGTCAGTCGGCTAATTTGCTTTATGGCGTCTGGAAAACACAATGACTGATATCGTCCTTCAAAACGCAGGCGTCGGCATCGGCGTGTTTCTCGGGGTGTTCATCACCCTGGCTCTTCGCAAGCGTGCGGGTAATGGACAAGGTCTGGTGGGCGGTTCGGCCTTGGCGACCGCGCTGGTCGCGGCATTTTTCGCCATGGCGGTCCTTACGGTAGTACGAGGCATTATGGCGAGTTTTGGAGCATGAGAACCTTGGGCAAAGTACTGGTCACATCGCTTATGACAGGTATTTTTTGCGCAGGGTTCGCACTCGTTGTTGAACTTTTAACGGATATGCTCGAGGCACAGCAGATCGCCGTGCTGTCCTTTACGTCGGGGTTCACGGGAAGCCTTGTTGCGCAATTCATCATGAAGTTCCGAAAATAAGATGCGGCGTTCTGTGTTTCACATTGCCTGCCAGATGACGCCCAAAAATAAACGCAGGGGAAAAGGGTCACTATGATCATTACGACTACCAACTCCATCGAAGGTCGGCGTATCACTGGCTACAAGGGCATCGTGGTCGGAGAGGCCATAATGGGCGCCAACGTAGTTCGCGACTTTTTCGCCGGGATCACCGATATCATTGGCGGGCGATCTGGCGCGTACGAGGAAAAATTGCAAGATGCACGAGACGTCGCCATGCACGAACTGGAAGAGCGCGCCCATACACTTGGGGCGGACGCAGTGGTTGGTGTCGATCTGGATTACGAAGTTGTGGCCGATAGCATGCTGATGGTCAGCGTTTCGGGTACAGCCGTTACACTTGAATAAGAAAGTATAAAAAGATGTTAGAAATCAAAAATCTACACGTCGAACTTGAGGAAGAAGGTAAGCAAATCCTCAAAGGTGTTGATCTGACTGTAGATGCCGGAAAAGTGCACGCGATCATGGGCCCAAACGGGTCGGGCAAATCAACGCTCAGCTATGTGCTGTCTGGCCGCGACGGGTATAAGGTGACCCAAGGGTCTGCCTCTTTGCTGGGTGAAGACCTGCTTGAAATGGAGCCAGAGGAACGCGCTGCCGCTGGCATGTTTTTGGCGTTTCAATATCCGGTTGAGATCCCCGGCGTCGGCAATATGACCTTTCTACGCACAGCGGTGAATTCACAAAGAAAAGCACGCGGCGAAGAGGAAATGTCTGCAACCGACTTCCTGAAATCCGTACGTGCAAAAGCGAAATCGCTGAAAATTGACGCAGACATGCTGAAACGCCCTGTCAATGTTGGCTTTTCCGGCGGGGAAAAGAAGCGCAATGAAATACTGCAAATGGCGATGCTTGAGCCCAAGCTATGCATTTTGGACGAAACCGACAGCGGTCTGGATGTCGATGCAATGAAGCTTGTGAGCGAAGGCGTGAATGCCTTGCGCGACGCTGACCGAGGATTCCTTGTGATTACGCATTACCAGCGACTTCTGGATCACATCAAACCCGACGTGGTGCACATTATGGCCAATGGTCGCATGGTCACATCTGGCGGTCCTGAGTTGGCGCTTGAAGTCGAAAAGAACGGCTATGCAGACATCCTCAAGGAGACAGCCTGATGGCTTTGCCCAAATACAAGGCTGATGCAACCCAAGAGCGCTTGTCGCACGTCTCGCGGCCTGTCGGCGGGTTTTCCGAAGTCGCACGGCGCGACGCATTGAGCCGTGTCGAAAACCTCGGTCTGCCGACGCGGCGTGACGAATATTGGAAGTATACAAGACCAGAGTCTCTGGTTGAGGTCGAAGTACCACCCGCAGCCCTGTTCGTCAGCGATGAAGCTCCCGTGTTTTCGGACCTTGAATGCTTGAAGATTGTCTTCGTTGATGGTGTTTTCGACGCGGATGCGTCAGACGACCTTGATCTTGAGGGGATTGAAATCCATCGCTTGGCCGATGCCCCTGACGTATTGTGGGCCCGCGACATCTATGGTGTTTTAGAGACGCGTGGCCAAACTCCAGTTGCGCGCCCTTTGGCGTCTTTGAACACTGCATGCGCGACAGATGGCGTGCTGATCCGCGTAACGCAGACGCCCCGAAAGCCCATTTCACTCATCTATCGTCACGTGTCTGAAATATCTGACGCCATGTTGCACCACTGCATCAAGGTCGAGCCGCAAGCCTCTGTTACAATTTTGGAAACTGGTACTGCTTCGGCAAGATTAAATGTCTGTATGGAGGTTGAGGTGGCGGCAAATGCGCAGTGCAACCATGTCCGCATGCAAGGGCGGGACCACGAGCGTCGCACCGTCAGCCATATCTTTGCCCGTCTCTGTGAAGCATCGACCTTCAAGACGTTTACGCTGACAGCTAACGGCGCTTTGACGCGTAACGAAGTAGTCGTGGAGCTAACAGGTGACAACGGAGTTGCCCATGTGGCCGGCGCGTGTCTGGGCGATGGTGCTTTTCATCACGATGACACAGTTTTTATCACCCACGATGCTGAAAACTGCGAAAGTCGGCAGGTTTTCAAAAAAGTGCTCCGCAATGGCGCAGTGGGCGTGTTTCAAGGCAAGATCTTGGTAAAGGCCGGTGCTCAGAAAACGGATGGTTACCAGATCAGCCAGTCGCTTTTGCTCGATGATGATAGCCAGTTCCTCGCTAAGCCCGAACTGGAAATTTATGCAGATGATGTGATTTGTTCCCACGGCTCGACCTCGGGTGCGATCGACGAGACGGCGCTGTTCTATCTCAGGGCACGGGGCATCGACCGTGGGACGGCAACGGACCTCATGACAATCGCCTTCGTTGCAGAGGCAGTTGCCGAGGTTGAAGACGTAGCCCTACAAGACGAAATCACCGACCTTGTGGACAACTGGCTGATGCGTCGTAGGGAGCCCTGAATGTCTGTAAGTCAGCGCATCGTCGCGACATATCGGGGACCAGGGCGTGTTGTTCGTGACATGTTACGCGATGGTCCGCGGGAAGACCGCGCCCTTGCGATGGTGATGGCGGGATGTTTTCTGCTATTCGTTTCGCGGTGGCCATCAACCGCGCGTCAAAGTCACCTTGACCAAGTCGACTTGGGCCCGTTGTTAGGGGCGCTTTTGCTGGGGTTAATCTTTATTTTGCCTCTTATTTTGTACCTTGTAGCGGGTTTATCACATCTGTTAGCTGCTCTGTTTGGTGGTAAGGGCAGCTTTTTCGGGGCGCGTTTAGCCCTGTTTTGGGCTTTTTTGGCCGTCTCTCCAATCACTTTGCTCAACGGGCTGGTCGAAGGTTTCATCGGTCCAGGCCCGGCGCAAAACGTGACAGGCTTGGTGCTTTTGATACTATTTCTGTGGTTTTGGTTTCGGGGATTGTGGGTTGTTGAGCGTGGAGCCGTGAAATGACCGCTGCAGGTCTTACAGCGCTAGTAAGAGACACCTTGGCACGCCCGCGTGCGGCTGCTGATACACTTGTCAAACTGGACTTGAAGCCTGACGTTTTGTGGACGGCCGCGGCGCTTTCAATTGTGTTGGCGCCATTATCGCGGCTACCCTTTTTGCTGTTTTCGAGTGTAGATAGCATACAGGGCGATGTGGCTTTTTCGCCTGTGATGATCATTTTGGTGCGGGCAATTGTTTTGCCGGTCCTTATCTGTGCGTTCTGGATCGTGGCAAGAGTTTTAGGGGGCAAGGCAGAATGGTCGCATGTTGCGGTTGTTGTGATTTGGACAGAGCTGATGCTTGGACTGATGAGCTTTGCCAGCAGTCTTGTGGCCCTCGTTGGCGGTCAGGACCTGTTGCGGCTTTTGCAGACGGCGTCGGTTTTGATTATCCTTTGGGTGTATGTTCAATTTCTTGACGTTGTTGCAGGCTTTGACAGCGTGTGGCGTGCTGTAGGGGGCGTTGCTTTGGCATTTATTGGCATAAGCGTCCTTGGCGCTATTGTCCTGATAATGATGGGCATCGGCCCTGTGGAGTTGTCGAATGTATGATGTAGACCAAATTCGTGCGGAGTTTCCGATTTTGTCGCGCGAGGTGAACGGCAAACCGCTTGTCTATCTGGATAACGGCGCATCGGCACAAAAGCCAAAGGTCGTTATTGATGCAATAACGCGTGCCTACTCCGAGGAATATGCAAACGTGCACCGCGGCTTACACTATCTGTCGAATTTGGCGACCGAACGGTACGAGGCTGTCCGCGGTACTGTTGCACGGTTTCTTGGTGTGCGAGACGAGAACGAAATCGTCCTGAATTCTGGAACAACCGAAGGCATCAATATGGTTGCTTATGGTTGGGCAATGGAAATGTTGCAGCCCGGAGACGAGATTATTCTGTCCGTGATGGAGCATCACGCGAATATAGTGCCGTGGCACTTTCTGCGAGAACGCATGGGGATCCATCTAAAGTGGGTTGAGACTGCGGCTGATGGAAGTCTGGACGCGCAGGCGGTGATTGATGCTATCGGTCCGCGAACACGGCTGGTCGCTGTGACGCATATGTCCAACGTGTTGGGCACTGTTGTGGATGTGACTGCGATTTCGGCAGCGGCAAGGGACCGCGATGTGGCCGTTCTGATCGACGGGAGCCAGGCTGCAGTTCATATGCCTGTTTGCATAGATGACATCGGGTGTGATTTTTACGCGGTTACGGGACACAAGCTGTATGGTCCAAGTGGGTCGGGGGCGATTTTTGTCCGCAAAGAGCGGATGCAAGAAATGCGTCCCTTTATGGGGGGCGGCGATATGATCCGCGAGGTCCACCGTGATTTTGTGACATACAATGATGCACCGATGAAGTTCGAAGCCGGCACGCCCGGTATCGTGCAAACCATTGGGCTGGGGACCGCATTGGACTACATGATGGCGACAGGTATGGACAAGATCGCCGCGCATGAAAAAGATCTCTGCTGCTATGCGCGTTCGCGCTTAGATGGTCTGAACTGGTTGAACGTGCAAGGTCAGGCCAAAGACAAAGGCGCGATCTTTAGCTTCACCTTGGATGGGGCAGCCCATGCCCACGATATTTCTACGATATTGGACAAACGCGGTGTTGCCGTTCGGGCGGGACAACATTGTGCGGGTCCTTTGATGGAACATCTGGGGGTATCGGCGACCTGCAGGGCATCCTTTGGAATGTACAATACCAGATCCGAGGTAGACGTTCTGGTAGATGCCCTGGAACTGGCACACGAGTTGTTTGCATGACGGCATGATTAGCGATTGCGGGAATTAGGAATTTGTCCTAAGACCCGCGTTAGGCACCCGTAGCTCAGCTGGATAGAGCG
>JAQXDR010000040.1 GCA_029251265.1 Pseudoprimorskyibacter sp.
GAAGAGTTCAGTGTCCATGGCATCCCTGCGGACCAGCTGCGGTTCGCCCGGGCCAGCCCGCAACACTTCCACGCAGATCTGCTGGAGCGGATTTTCCGTTTCGAGGCCTTCGACAAGATCGTTGCGCTGGTGCGCGAGCCCTACACTCGTCTGAAATCCGAATACTACTGGCACTTTCGGAACACTGAGGCAAAGCCAGACCCCGCGTTGTGGCTGGACGATGTGTTCCAGAAACTGGCGGATGATCCCTTTTTGAATGACAACCATTTCCGCCATCAGGCCGAGTTCTTGCCCTCTGGGGTGGACGTTTCTGTCTTTAAGCTGGAAGAGGACGGCGTGGCCTTGGCGCGAAGGACAATCTGCGGTCCAGACCTGCCGCAACGATCGTTGCGAGACAGGCTGTTGAGGCGGCGCAGCAAACACAGCAAGACGTCAACCTACCAGCCCGAAGTGGAGCGTGCCTTTCAGACCCTGCGCCCAAAGATCGTCGGTTTTTATCGGAAAGACTATGACGTGTTTGGCTACGATCCTGCCCCCTACCGGAATCTACCCCTATATAGGACAAGCCTCAAGATCACATAGTAAATGCTTGCAATTTGTGCAAGCAATTCCTATGTGATCTCATGAACAACAAACATCGCAAAACACTTACCACTGTTTTTACCGACCCTGTGTCTGGAACAGTGGAATGGGCAGCAATCGAAAAGCTGCTCATTGCGGCTGGCGCCGATGTCATCGAGGGCAACGGATCGCGGGTGCGCTTCGTGAAAGATAACGAAGTCGAGACGTTCCACCGTCCGCACCCTGCCAAGGAAGCCAAGCGGTATCAAGTGCGCGCTGCCCGCGCATTTTTGGAAAGGATCGGGGTTACACCATGACAAACACCATGACTTACAAAGGCTACTCTGCCCGTATCGAATACGACGATGAAGACGGGATCATGACAGGCCAGATTGCTGGCATCCGTGACGGCGTGGGCTTTCACGCAGATAGCGTGGAAGAGCTGAAAGAAGCGTTCCATGAGGCCGTCGATGATTATGTTGAGACCTGCGCGAAAATCGGCAAAGAGCCACAGAAGCCATACTCTGGCCGCGTGATGTTCCGTGTAGATCCCGAGGTCCACCGGAAGGCTGCGCTGGCGGCAGAGCTGTCAGGCAAGAGTCTGAACCAGTGGGCCGAAGACGTACTAAACCGTGCGGCGCATGGTGGGAAAACAGCATGACATCGACAACTCTTGAAACGTGGTGGGCCATAAATTGTTGAAGCTAACGAAACTAAGCAGCGCTCTCACAGTTTCCTTCTTTGTCATTTCAGGATGCGCTGAAATACCCGATGTCGACATCGCATTTGTGGATCGAAGAATTCCTATTGGGATGGATGTATCACAAGCGCGAGAAGTCCTCAATCGACGCGGCTTTGAACAGATTAAAATAGGAGCCACGCCGCGAAGCCGTTTCGATCAAACATCGCAAAGTTTCATACAATTACCTTTAAGTGAAACGGGTATCGCCGAACAGAACATTGGCTTCGTGAAACTGGAAGGACAGCCGAATGGCCAACTGTCGTGTTTTGCACGCCGATACACACGCTTTATTGCAGCTGGTGATCGTCTGATCTGTTGGACTGTGAGTGAAGATGATAAAATCACATGGCGTCAGGCAGGCTGGCGCGGCGCAGGACTCTGAGTTAGCAATTCTCCTTAACGCAGGATTCCGCCCCTATCCGCAACTGACCCCGGGATAGGTCTAGCTGCGAACCACTATTGCCTACAACGACCCAAAGTCATCCTGGAAGCGGCTGAGCTGGTGCATGCGCTCATGAAGGATGGTGACAATGCCAACATCGCCATGCGAAAGATGGCGCCAATAAACGAAATGGCGTTCGTACCGAAAGAAAAAACCGTTCACGCCAAACGCTGCTGGTATGGGTTTCGGGACGACGCCATGAGTTGCAATTCGATCAAAGGCCACAAATAAGCCGGTGACATATTGCGCAGTTTGCTCCTCACCCCACTTATCAAGGGTGTAGCGGTAAATTTCATCTAGACGATGTGAAGCCCCTGCCTGAATTCGGATTTCAGGCATCAGGTTATACCCGGTTCCGCGCGATAACCTCAGCCGCCGTAAGCGGCTTGTAGGTCTCCTCAGGCGCAGTGAAGGCATGGGTCAATTCAGCCTTGAGCCGTTCGAACGCCTCGGCTTCAACCCGTTCTTTGTCACGCCGAATCAAGTCGCGTATGTACTCGCTGACATTCTCATAGGAGCCATCAGCGCCAACGTTGGCTGAGACAAAGTCGCTCAAGGCTCCACCGACGCGGACCGTCATTGTAGTCCTTCGGGACATCACGCTTCTCCTCATCACAAAGCCGTATTCATTATAACCAAAATTGCACACACATCAAGTACGTCCCGCTCTTGTCAACACATCTTTCATCGCAGCCTACAGGAGCATCGCAACATTCTCGGCGGTGAACTTATAGCACTTTCCGTCCGGGATGCGCGTAACAGAAATTGGGTACTTGGGCCGGCGCGGGTCGATGCCAGCGACACGGAACCACTCGCGCTCTGTCGAGAACTCATGCCCGAAGTCATCTGGCGACAGCCCGAACTCTTCGGCAAGTGCCAGTTTGCAGGCCATCGCTGGTAGTCATTGGCTACATAGTCGCCACTGGCTACACGGAGCCATGAAAGAAATCGTCTACTCGAACACCGCCCAGAAGGCGCTTGTGCGAATGCCTCGGAACTGGGGCGTTCGAATTCGCGATAAGATCAGCTCTTACGCCGCCGACCTGGCTTCGCAAGCGAACAATGTCAAAGCGCTGCAGAGCATGGATGGGATGCTTCGGTTGCGGGTTGGAGATTGGCGGATTGTGATGTGCGACGGCGTTGTCCTCGAGATCCTGGACATTAAGGCACGTGGCAATGCTTACAAGGAGTGAGCGAAATGAATGAACTGGTGACCATTCCTAAAGACGAATACCTCCGCCTCAAGGCGATCGAGGAAGAGATGGCTGATCTCAATAGTGCAGCCGATGTCTTGGCCCGGATCAAAGCTGGAACCGAGGAGTTGATCCCTTCTGCTGTTGTCGACCGTTTACTGGCCGGTGATGCGCCCCTCATGGTTTGGCGCGAACACCGCGGGTTGTCTCAAGCTGAATTGTCGCGCCAGTCAGGTGTTAACCGCATCCAGATCATCGACATCGAAGCAGGTCGCAAAACTGGGTCCGTCGCCACCCTCAAGAGACTGGCCACTGCACTGCAGGTCGACATGGATGACCTGTTTGATGCCCACGACCAATAATGCAGTCGCTCATGGGACCCGTTAACGGTTCGGTAACACGTCCTTCATCGCAGCATGGATGGCAAAAGTGCATGGCGCGACAATCGCATGATCGAACGGCTGTGGCGATCGCTGAAGTGTGAATGCGTCTACCTGAATGCCTTCGAGAATGGTTCACAAATGCGGGCTGGGATTGGCAAGTGGCTGACCTACTACAACTCCGAGCGCCCCCGTTCGACGCACGGCATATTGACCTCCGACGAGGCCTAGGAAAGTAAAACAGAGCAACTGAGATTAGCAGCCTAAATGAACCCCTGATCCATCTTAACAACGCTGCAAACTGGTCGAAAAGCAGGACCACCTCTACCGCAACTGGGCCAAGATCCGCCAGAAGATGGAAGAGGACATGCTGGCGATCCGCCGCAACCGCGTGGGCGGTCTGCACACGCTGGCGCTCAATAACCTCTCGAAAGTGGGCCAGATTCTGGTGCGCCCGCAGCGCAGCTGATCAGCGTCGCGATGGACACGGCGTTCTTCATTCTTTCCAAGCTCATCGGGCTGGCCCTGCAGGTAGAAACCTGGTTGGCCATCGGCATGGTCGTGTCACTGGTCGCAGGGCGTTTCGTACATCAACACTTGGCGCGCTGGAGTGGAAGCATAACGCTGGTAGCGCTTGTGGTGGTTGGAATATTTCCCATTGGTGAGGTCCTGCTCCGACCGCTGGAAACGAAATTTCCGCTGCGAGCGGCTCCCGCACAAATCGACGGCATCATCGTTCTCGGTGGCGTCGAAGACCAATGGGCGACCGCGGCCTGGGGCGAACCGCAGCTCAATGACGCCGCCAAACGTCTGACAGCGGCTGCTGCGCTCGCCGTGGAATTGAAAAACGTTCTTTGCCAGATCAACGCCGATGATGATATCGTCACCCATGGATGCTCCCTTTCCTTTTGGTGGTGGCTATATAACCACCATGGCACATTGCGATGCCGTTCGTGGAGGGGGCATCCAACCCATCAATTCCGGCTAAGTGCTGAATAGGGCGCTCTCATGAGCGTTTTTGATCTTCCCGGCACGATTAGACAACTTTACTTAGGCAGAAGTGAACCGGAAACTATCCGACCAGGCGAGACCAATAAACCTTTACGTTTTTACCCCACTTCGTGTGTACTGGCCCAACATACTGTTCATACAAATTGGTCCTTAATCGGAGACACTGGTTTGTATTTTGAGAGATTAAACTCCCGAGGCCAAATTGCGTGAGAATCGCCCAAAAACTGCCCCCAGAGTGAAAAGGTTGAGCGAGAGCCAATCAAAATATCTGCTTGAGCCATTAAGAGCATTGAATACAATGCATTGCCGGGCGGTTCGGGCACAAATCCTTCCAAACCCAATTCGTCAATAACTCTTCGAGGATCCTCATCGGAAAAAAGAATTCCGCGTATTTGTCCTGAGCCTCGGAGTTCCAATGCTTGAGCAAAAGCCTTGCGGTACCAATCCATCGGAATCCGGGTACTCTGTTCAGTTGCGTCATTGTGAGCTGGTGCAAAATCTCCAAGTCTCACATGCATTGCAATATTAAAACGACCTGTATCAGGCTTTTTCCGAGCTAAAGCCGTGAGCTCATTTCGGATTAACAGGCCACTGCAATCAATATCGTGAAATTGGCGCAACATTCCCGAGTAACGTATGACCTTCGCCCCATCCAGCTCAATCTGCTCTTGACTTGAGAGACCGTATTGAGCTCGTAGCCATGCAGCCATTTCACGCCATTTGCGGTGCCTTAGGATATCTCCATAAGTGCGTTTGTCACGCTCCATTCGCAAGTAAGTTCCAATTTTTATTTGTCGCATTGTTGGGATAATTAAAGAACCACCATGTTTTTCCCGTCCTGCAATAGCTCGGGCGATAGGAAACAAAAGGTTTCCCAAGCCTGGGCCCGGCGACCGGAAGATACCCAAATCTGGTTGACTTAAGATCGGCAGGTGAAGCAAGTCACGCGTAATGTCCAATGGCGACACCATGTTATAAATCCTTAGAAGGTTAATTTTTTATGGGATTTATTTGGCAAAAACTTTTACCAAATGGTCCAGTAAAAAAGTTGTGAAGAGAAACGCTGTTGTGACTCTATCTGCAAAGAGAGGTATT
>JAQXDR010000046.1 GCA_029251265.1 Pseudoprimorskyibacter sp.
CCGTCGATCCCCACGCTTGGCTGACACCTACGCTTCAGGCCATCGTCAACGAACACAAACAATCCCGGATCGACGAACTGCCACCCCGGAATTCCCAAACAAACGTGTGAGCAGGACAATGTTTGATCAAAACCAAAATGACCCGCCACATGCGGACGCAGTCTATGCCGAAAATGCTAGGAAATGGAGGCTCCGTTTGGAGTATGGGAAACACAGACCGTCATTGCAGGCGTGTCCCACGACAATTTGATCGCGCCGTGGATCATCACGGGCGCAATGGACGGCAACGCATTGAATGTTTCTGTCACAAACGGTCCCGCTCTGGAATTGCAGCCGGGCATTGTCGTCATTTGCGACAAGCTGGCCGGCGATTACGCGCGGGCTGCCGGCGTCAGCGTTGCGTGACGTTGGATGCTGGCTCTTTTTTCTACCGCCATGCGCGCGCGCCCTCAATCCTGCCGAGATGGCATGCCCAAACCCCAAAGCCCGCCTGCGCAGAATTGAGCCAAGACCAATCGACCAAGTGATCGACGCATTTACCAAAATCTGCAATCGCTTCAGCCCTGACGACTGTTGGAACGTCTTCTGCGAGGCAGGATGTGGATCAAACGAAAAGCGGGGCGCTTTAGCGTTTGGAAAGCATCGCCAGGCGTATAAAGAGCCGCTCAACCAGTGCCATTTCGGGCGCGGTGCGTCCAGCTGTTCGTAAAGACAAGTCTGTATCCAGTAGCATTTCCAACGCGGTTTCCAGCTTGTCACGACCCCAACCTTGGGCTTGCCGGATCATGCGATCGCGTCGTGGGCCAAAAACTGGCGGCCGCAGACGCGCCATTCCCTGTGAGGCCCCGGCGGGATCGCTTGCTGCCCCGTGCAAGCTGCGAAAATGCCGCGTTGCCATGATCAGTAATGTCACAGCCGCAACCCCTTGTGCCTTTAGGCGCAGGATGAACGGACCGATTTCGGGGGTGCGACCCTCGGCTACCACATGCAAAAGATCATCAACAGCCGCATCCGTGGTTGCAGGGGCCGCCAGTAAAACCTCTTGCGGGGTCAGGGGTGTTGGGTCATCAAATTTATAAAGTGCAATTTTCTCAAGCGTTTGGCGAAAGTCGCCTGGTGGCAGCTCGCGGGCCAGTGCCTCCAAGGCTGCGCCGCCGTCGCCGCTCATTGCGCCGCTTAGACCTGCCGCCGATAGCTGTGCTTCGATTTCAGCGCGTGTGGGCGGGTCGTTGTAAAGCCCCGCTGCATAGACCAGTTTACTGCCTTCGAACAGCTTTCGCAAAGATGAACGCGCCATAAGAGCCCCGGCCGTTACAACCAGAAATGCATCACCCGGACGCCAGTCCTCCAACGCGGCGGCGACAGCTTTTGTGGTGCCGTCTGCGGCCTCTTCGACCAGCACTGCGCGTGGTCCGGGGAAAAAGCCCTGTGCCTTTAGGGCATCCAAAAGCTGTGCGGGATCTTTTCTAAGTTCGGCTCCGGTCATGCGTGCCAGGCGCATCTCACGTTCTGCATCCGGACCAACCAGTGCGGCCATAACATCGTGACGTTTTAAGGCGACCCTGGCCGTGTCTTCGCCAAAGATCAGCATTCCGGCCTTGTTCGGGTCCGGCTTGGCCAGATAGGCGGCGACGTCTCTGGCGGACAGTTTCAATTTGGATGCTCCGGCCAGCGCAGAATAAGAGCATCGATCACCTGATCTGCCAAAATGACCATAAGGCGTTTTGTGGCATCCCGTTCTGCGGCGGCTGTCGATACAGTCGAGCCACTGGCGGAATAGCTACTGAACGCGTCTGTTGTGCCAATCAGAAGTTCAGATCGGGTTGCCCCATCAATCAGCGCATAGTCCGCGGTACCCACAAGCTGATACAGTGTGGTGCTGCCGTCACTGGTTGAACCCAAACCTTCGGTGTTGGTGGTGATGGTTGTATTCAGCCAATATCCGGAACCAGCGCCCATGCGGTCTTGTAGGCGTTCATGGAACAGCTGTTGGTTGCGGTCCACAGGGGCTGGCAGAGCGATCTGGCCAACCAGATGGGACCCGGGGCCACCGGGGGCATAGACCGGGCTAAAACCACAGCCTGCGGCCACTAAAACGCACGCGCTGCAAAAGAGCCTAGACCACCACATTCACGATCCGACCCGGCACGACGATAATTTTCTTTGGTGTGGCACCATCTAACGCCTTTTGGACGGCATCCTGCGCAAGGGCCATCGCCTCGATCCGGGCTTTGTCCATGTCCTTTGGAACATCTATTTCCGCCCGTCGTTTGCCATTGATTTGGACGGGCAGGGTGACCGTATCCTCAATCAGCATGGCAGGATCGGCAACAGGCCATTCAGCTTTTGCCACCAGACCCTTCCCACCGAGACGTTTCCAGATTTCTTCGGACAAATGCGGGGTCATTGGCGACATTAGCTGTGCCAGCGTGCGCGCAGCCTGTTGCCTTGCGGAGCCACCTGCCTTGGATTTGGCCAACGTGTTCGTGAACCCGTACAGTTTGGCAATGGCCGCATTAAAGCCGAAACTTTCGACGCCCTTGGTGACGTCGTCGATGCATTTGTGCATCTCTCGCAGCAGGTCGTTGTCTGCGGCGCATGCCGGGGTGGTATCCTCTGACGCTTGTACGGCGATGCGAAAGACCCGTCCTAAATGTTTGTGCGCAGCCTCTGCCCCGGCAGCGGTCCACTCCACATCCCGTTCCGGAGGGCTGTCTGACAGAACAAACCAACGCGCTGTATCCGCGCCATAGGTTTGGATGATCTGTACCGGGTCCACAACATTGTTCTTGGACTTGGACATCTTGGCGGAAGGAATGACCTCGACCTGGGTGCCGTCGGATAGAAACGCCCCGCCGTCGCGCAATGTCACGTTTTCTGGATAATGATAGACCGGGCGGCCATTTTCACCGCGTGTCTGGTAGATCGCGTGGGTCACCATACCTTGTGTGAACAGTGCATTGAACGGTTCTGCGCAAGACGCAGGCAGATGACCCGTTTGGTGCATCGCACGGGCAAAGAACCGTGAATAAAGCAGGTGCAGGATGGCGTGTTCGATCCCACCGATATACTGGTCAACATTCATCCAGTATCCGGCATCGGCCATGTCAGTGGGGGTCTTGGCGCGCGGTGCGGTAAAGCGCGCAAAGTACCAAGAGCTGTCCACAAAGGTATCCATTGTATCGGTTTCACGCTGGGCCGCCCCGCCGCATTTCGGGCAGGTGCAGTTGCGCCAGGTTGGATGACGATCCAGCGGGTTTCCGGGTACACTAAAGTCGATTGGCGTGCCGTCTTCGTCATAGGGGAGTGCGATTGGCAGGTTTTCCTTGGCCTCTGGCACCACGCCACAGCTTGGGCAATGCACGACCGGGATCGGACAGCCCCAATAGCGCTGGCGGCTCAGACCCCAGTCCCGCAGGCGGAACTTGGTCACGGCTTGACCCAAATTTTTATCTTGCATGTGGTCGATTGTTGCGTCGATCGCCTCTTGCCCAGTGGCCGCGTCCAATCCGGCAAAATGACCAATCCAGCGGACTTTTTCCGTTTTTGGCGGCACAAAGGCCTCTTTGATCACCGGACTGGGGTTTTCTAGTGCCTCGAAGGTTTCGATCACTGGCAAATCGTATTTGCGGCAGAAATCAAGGTCACGCTGGTCGTGGGCAGGGCAAGCGAAAATCGCCCCGGTACCATAGTCCATCAGGATGAAGTTCGCGATCCAGACGGGCAGTTCCCATGATGGGTCCAGCGGATGACGCACGCGCAAGCCAGTGTCAAAGCCCAGCTTTTCAGCCTTTTCCAAGGCTTCTTCGGTGGTGCCGCCCTTGCGGACCTCAGCGCAAAAGGCCGCAAGCTCGGGGTTGTCAGCGGCCAGGGACTTGGCCAGCGGGTGATCGGCGGAAATACCCAGGAAGGACGCGCCCATCAGCGTATCGGGACGGGTGGTGTAGACGTCAATCTCAGCGATGTCGCCGACGGGTTCGGTCAGGGTCCAACCGAATTGCAGGCCCCGAGATTTGCCAATCCAATTCTGTTGCATCAACTTGACTTTGGCAGGCCAGTCATCCAGCCCGTCTATCGCGGTCAAAAGCTCGTCTGCCATATCCGAGATTTTAAAGAACCACTGCGTGAGTTCGCGTCTTTCGACCTCGGCGCCAGATCGCCAGCCCTTGCCGTCTATCACCTGTTCGTTGGCCAACACCGTCATATCGACAGGGTCCCAGTTGACTACGGCATTTTTACGATAGACCTGTCCCGCATCCAGCATATCCAGAAACAAAGCCTGCTGCTGGCCGTAATATTCGGGATCACAGGTGGCGAACATCCGGCTCCAGTCCAGCCCAAAGCCAAGCGGCTTCATCTGGGCGACCATGTCGTCGATGTTGCCATACGTCCAGTCTTTTGGGTGGCCACCGCTTGCCATGGCGGCGTTTTCGGCCGGCATCCCAAACGCGTCGAATCCCATGGGATGTAATACGTTGAACCCTTTCGCCAGTTTGTACCGTGCGATTACGTCGCCCATTGTGTAATTTCGAACATGACCGATGTGGATGCGTCCCGACGGATAGGGAAACATCTCAAGCACATAATACTTGGGCAGGCTTTCATCTCTGGTCGCAACAAAGGTCTTGGCCGCATCCCATTCCGCTTGCCATTTTGGTTCGATCTCTGACGGAGTGTACCGGGTCATTTTTGTGTCCTTCATGCGCGCCTGACGGGCTGCCTGTGCATCGCGGTGTGATAAGCGCTCGGTCCGCGCCCGTAAAGGCCCGCGTCTGCGGATGGGTACGAATTAGTGGTGATCAGTTGCGGCTTTGGTCCGGGATGAGCGCGCGAATGCCTGCAATGTGGTCTGGTTTCGCATCACAAACCGGCTCTGTCAGGGCATGCGCGCGGGCCAAAAGGTCGGGTGCGTTGCAGATCTCGTCGATCAGACCCCACGCCGCAGCCTGTTCGGCGGTTATCTTTTGACCTGCCATCAGGATCATCTTGGTCCGCGCTGGCCCAATCAATGCTGCCATCCTTGCCGGATCTGATGGCTGTGGCAAAAAGCCAAGACGCATCACCGGATAGAAGAATTTGGCCGCAGGCACCGCAAGCCGAAGATCGCACGCCAGCACCATGCCAAAGCTTCCACCGGCGACTGTGCCGTTCAGTGCCGCAACGCTCAGGCCCTGAAAGGACGCGACGGCGGCAGAGACCTCTTCCCAAAGCGGCGAGGTCGCCAGACCTGCGCGGGCGGCCTCCAAATCGGCACCGGCGCTAAACACGCTGCCTGCACCGGTCAGAATAAGAGCGTTTTGATGGGCGGCCGATCGGACCGCATCGCGCAGGTCTTTTAGCATGTCTGCGGTCAGTGCGTTGGCTTTGTCGGGCCGGTTCAGCCTAAGGGTGGTGACCGGCCCCTTGGTTTGAACCTCGATCATGCGACGCCGATTGCGCGTCGAATTGCGGGGTCTCGCAATGACACCTCGTCGCCCAGAAATTCGTCTCCGCCGGGACCACACATCCAAAGCAAGCACTGAGCCACCCATTCCGGGGGAATATGATCAGACCAGTCCAACCTGCTGATCGGGTTCACACCGCTGGCCTTGATCTCGCGCTGCATTTGCGTGGCCACCGTGCCGGGGCTTAGGCTGATGGCACGGATCCCTTTGTCGCGGGCTTCTTTGTCGGCCATGCGCGTCAACATCAAAGCACCAGCTTTAGAGCTGCAATAGTGCGACCAGCCTTCGACTGCGCCATGGGCGGCACCTGATCCGATGGTCAGAATCGTTCCACCGTCCGGTTGATCCTGCATCACAGGCAAAGCCGCGCGCATTCCATGAAACACGCCCTTTAGGTTAATGTCGATCACCTGCCCCCACGCGTCTGGGTCGGCCTGCGATAGATGCGAGATCGGCTCGATTACGCCGGCATTATTAATCAGCACATCAAGGCTGCCGAATCTTTCCACAGCCATCGTGACAGCCTTTGCGACATCGCCATACCGCGCGATGTCGCATGTCACAGCCAGTGCCGCTGTGCCAAGCTCGTCGGCAAGCTCGGCAATAGCATCTGACCCGCGTGCTACAAGGACCACTTTTGATCCAGCCTCAACAAAGGTGTGTGCCGCCGCCGATCCGATACCCCGACTTGCCCCTGTAATAAGCACAGTTTTGCCGTTAAGGTCCATTTTAACTCTCCTCGCCTTGCGTTCACAGATTGGTAACCACAAGTAAACACAACGGTCCAGCCTCTTGACCCCGGTCTGCAACTGGCAACACCATAACTACAATAGATTCTATGACGAAAGGAACTGCCATGAACTGTCGTTCTACTCTTGCGGCAAGCACAGCCTTGGCGGCGCTTGTTGTCGCCGCGCCAGCCTCGGCCGATTTAACAGCCACCGAGGCGTGGAGCGTCATGAAAAACGCTTGGGAAGATGTTGGTTATACTGTTACGGGTGACGAAACCACACTTGGTGGCCGTCTCAGCATCAGCAACCTTGTTTTGTCTGTTCCATTGGACGACACGACTGACGCTGCGGTTGCCGAAGGTACAGTTAGCCTGCGCGCAGACGCGGTTCTTTTGGAACCTCTTGAAACGGGCTCAGTTCAGGTGATCTTTCCAGCAGAAATGCAGTTGCTGATGGAGCTGGAAACGCTTGAGAACGGAGAAATTCTGGCAGATGCGACGTTGAACCAATCGGGGTTCGAATTGCAAATTTCAGGTACGCCTGAAAACGCAACCATCGATTACAGTGCTGACATGATAATGTACACTTTGGATGAGGTTGTGATTGACGACGATCAGATTGATGCCCAAGAAATTTCGGCTGCAGTGTCGTTGAACGCCTTGGCTGGTCAAAGTCGCATCGAAATGGATGCTGAAATGCGCACAACTGAGCAAGTTGCAATCGGTGGTGTCAGCATATCAGCCAGTTTCCAGTCTGAAAATTCACAAGATCGAGTTACTTTTAATGGCAGCATTTCGGATCTGTCGTTGGAAAGCGACACAACGATGCCTGCTGGTGTAAACCGATCCAATCTGCCTGACATGATTGCGAATGGTGTCAACAGCACTACGTCGATGCGCAGTGGACAGGGGTCCTTTGCTTTTGCTGCAGACAGCAATGGATCCCGGATGACTGTCAACGCCACAACGCAATCGGCGCTGACTGTCGTGGGCCTTGAGGAAGGTTCGGTAAAGATGGCCAATGGCGTTAACGGCTTTCAAATGGATGCCATGGCCCCTGTTCTGCCGGTACCAATCGCGTTCGAGGCCGAGACTCTGACGTCTTCTTTTTCGTTTCCGCTTGCGGTGTCAGACGCTGCACAACCCTTCGGGTTTGGACTGTCTTTGGAAGGCTTAAGCGTGTCCGAAATGCTTTGGGATATGGTAGACCCCGGTCGCGTATTACCGCGGGATCCAGCCACTGTGATCCTGCAATTGTCAGGAATGGCCAGGATCCTTATGGATTTCGGCGATAAGGACGCCATCCTTGCCATGCAGATGGGTGAGATATTGCCTGCGATGCCGGAAACGCTGGATTTGGATACTATACGTGTATCCATAGGGGGGGCCGAGCTACAGGCGTCGGGCGCGTTTGCCTTTGATGGCAGTGATTCCCTTGGCATGGATGGACCCCGTCCATCGGGAACTGTAAATATTCAAGTTGACGGTGCTCAGGCTTTGATCACCAATCTGATTCGAATGGGAATCCTGAACGAAGACACCGCCTTGGGCGCGCGAATGGCGCTCAGCGTTTTCGCCGTTCCCGGATCCGGGCCGGATAATCTGACCAGTGAGATTGAGGTGACCGAGGAAGGTAGCATATTGGCGAATGGCATGCGCATTCGCTGATGATCCCTGATCACTGTGCGTAGCCGCCAATGTCTGGTGGGATGATCCTGCCAGACGGCTGCGATTGGAATTGTTCGTCAATCAAGAATGCATCATTGTTTGGTTTGCACACACGCGACGGGTGGCGAACTGCATAAATAGCTGCTTGATAATGCGGGCCTGAAATGATCCGTCTAATTCTCCATATAATTTGGCGTCCTCCTGCATATACCGCCCGCGCGCTGCCCCGACGCCCTTGATCGGGTTTGCGTCGTTGTCGTGCGTCATATAGGTAGTGACCGGCCCACAGCGGCCGTCATCTTAGCGCATGTTTCGTCTTATGAAATTGCATCCCATCGACGCGAAATCCGCAGCTGGCGTGTGTCTATTATCATATTGATGGCCACTGGTTGGGTGTGTCAGGTCACTAATGTCAAAGAGGTCATGACCTAAGCGCCGGCAAACCTACGCCAGTACTTTGAAATCCGCCATCGGCAGAAAGAATTTGGCCAGTAATATAGCTCGCCCTGTCGGATAACAAAAAGGCGATCGCTTCGGCAATTTCACGTTCAGACCCATAGCGGTTCAGTGGGATTGCTTCATGATATGCGTCGATTATGTCTTGCGTATGCACAGCCATCGCCAGCTTTGTCCGCACCGGACCGGGGCAGACGCAATTTGCGCGGATACCATATTCCCCCAATTCCGCAGCTTGTTGTTGGGTCAGATGGATCACAGCAGCTTTGGATGTTCCATAGGCCACGCGCAAAGTAGATGCGCGCAGGCCCGAGATCGAGGCGATGTTGACGATCGCCCCCTTGCTCGCCTTCAGCGCGGGCGTTGCGGCCTGACTGCACAAAAAAACACCGTCCAGATTGGTGGCCATGACATCACGCCAAACGTCGAAGTCCGTCTGTTCAATTGGACCGAACAAGGCGATTCCGGCGTTATTAACCAGCCCGTCCAAACGTCCGGCCCAGTCGATAACTGTTTCTACCATGCCGGTGACGGCTTGAGGGTTAGAGATATCCGCACATAGTCCAAGGGCGTCTGGACGGTTTGCAGTTTCGGCGCTCAGTGCCGTCTGATCTTTGTCCACCATGGCAACGCGCCAGCCTCTTTCGCGGAGCAGGTCTGTCGTGGCCAATCCAATTCCCCGGGCGGCGCCGGTGACTATCGCGGTTTTGTGTTGCATGGGGACAGTCCTTTCTTTTTGGGATCAGGTAACGTGCGCTCTGACTTTAAACTTTGGCTCATCCCAAAGCCTGTTTTTCATGATTGTTCCAAGCGTTTTAGCCACATGATCCATGTCGCGCGCCGATTGAAATAGGGGTGTTATGCCAAACCGTATGATGTTTGGCGCGCGAAAATCACCGATGATACCATGGGCAATCAGGGCCTGCATAATGGCATAGCCTTCGGGATGGGAAAAACAGACCTGACTTCCGCGCATGCTAGGTTCCTTGGGGCTGGCAAGTATTAGCTCCGGACACGTTGCAGCGATCGCTTGTATCAAACGTTCGGACAATGACACAGACGCGGCCCGAAGGTCTGCCAGATCCACACTGTCCCAAACATCCAACGCGGCATCCAGCGCTGCCATTTGCAAAATGGCGGGTGTGCCAACCCGCATCCTGTCGATGCCCATCCCAGGTGTATAGGTCTGTTCGAATGAAAACGGGCTGGCATGCCCCAACCATCCTGACAGGACCGGTTTGATCTGATCAGACAAATCTGGTCGCACGTAAATGAAAGCTGGCGCACCGGGGCCTGCGTTCAGAAACTTATAGGTGCATCCAATTGCCAGTTCGGCGCCACAAGCGGCTAGATCTAGATCCAGTGCACCAATAGAATGGGCCAGATCCCAGATCACGACGATCCCTTTGGCCTGAGCAGCGGCAGTCAGCGCGGCCATATCATGCATCCGCCCCGTGCGGTAATCCACATGCGTCAACATCAACACGGCGACAGTTTCGTCAAGCGCGTCGGCAACCGCATCGGGTGCGACGCAGTCAATACAAAGCCCTTTGCCCAATGCATCCACCAGTCCCTGTGCCATATAGAGGTCTGTCGGGAAGTTGCCTGTGTCGGAAAGAATGCGGACCCGACCGGGCTGTGCCAGAGACAGGGCTGCCGCCAGCGCCTGAAAGACCTTGATTGACAGGGTGTCGCCGGCCACGACTGATCCGTCTGCCCCCCCAATAAGGCGCGCCAGTCTGTTCCCAATTTTTTTGGGTTGTTGCATCCATCCGGCCTTGTTCCATGCCGTGATTAACATGGTGCCCCATTCGTTTTTGATGCAATCTGCCACGCGGGATTGGGCGGCGATGGGCAACGGACCGAGGGAATTGCCGTTCATGTAAACGGTATCAGCAGGAAGATGAAAAGCTGCGCGGGTTGCATCAAAATCAGTCATATGTGGACTCTTTCCATGTTTGTTGTCGGCTAAGGGGCCTTATGGCTGCGCCGCTGTCAAGCATCCAGCCCTTGCGCGCAGGGGGGCAGGGCTCTACGTCGTCACCAACGGTGCAACATCCGCACGCCAAAAGTGAGATCTAGCCATGTCCAGTGACTTACAAAACATGACCCATGCCCTGTTAGAGGCTGCACGCGCCGCCGGGGCGGATGCGGCGGATGCATTGGCTGTCGAGGACCGTTCCGTGGCGGTAGATGTTCGGGTTGGGGCGCTGGAACAAGCAGAAAGATCAGAGGCAACCGATATTGGCTTGCGGGTTTTTGTGGGTCAGCGGTCAGCGGTTGTGTCCGGCTCTGATACACGGCAGGAAACATTAAGTGCTATGGCGGAACGCGCTGTGGCTATGGCACACGAAGCCCCCGAGGACCCCTATGCCGGGATCGCAGAACCTGACCAGTTGGCATCGGATACAGATGCGGCAGCACTCGATCTGTTTGATCCGTCCACTGCACCGGATCCGGCAACCCTGCAAGAGGCTGCCCGGCAAGCCGAAGCCGCCGCGGCTGCCGTTGATGGCGTCAGTCAAGTGCAATCGGCCTCGGCCTCACATGGCACGAGACGGTTTCACCTTGCCACGTCGGCGGGTTTTTCCGCCGGTTACAGCCGAAGTGGTAGCAGTTTGTCGGTCGTTGCGATTGCGGGATCCGGTGCAGAAATGGAACGCGATTATGATGGTGATAGCCGGATTTTTGCCGCCGATTTGCGTGACGCTGCCGAGATCGGAGCGACTGCGGGAATGCGGGCGGTTGCACGATCGGACCCACAACGGCCCAAAACCGGTGCCTATCCTGTGATTTTTGATGAACGTGTGTCCGGGTCTTTGATTGGCCACCTACTGGCCGCTATAAATGGCGCGGCAGTGGCGCGTGGCGGGTCGTGGTTGCGTGATGGCCTCGGAGAACAAGTGTTGCCCAAAGGCATGTCCTTGATCGAGGATCCGCTGCGGACACGCGTGGCCGGATCGCGTCCGTTTGACGGCGAAGGTCTGCCCGTTGCCCGCCGCGAGATTGTCGCTGATGGCATTCTGACAGGCTGGACACTGGATCTGCAGCATGCTCGTAAGTTGGGTATGGCCCCAACCGGAAATGCCTCGCGCGGGACGGGCGGCGGGCCCTCGCCCAGCAACTGGAATATAGACCTGACGCAGGGGGTACAAAGCCTGTCTGAATTGATGGCAGAGATGGGGACAGGTCTGCTGGTGACCTCCATGATTGGTGCGACCATTAACCCGAATACGGGCGATTATTCACGGGGCGCTGCGGGTCTGTGGATTGAGGGCGGTGTGCCTGTCTATCCCGTGTCCGGCGTCACGATTGCGGGCAATTTACGCGCCATGTTAGGCGGAATGACGGCATCCAACGATGCCCGTTCATGGCTGTCGCGCCGTATCCCATCGCTACGGGTAGAGGGGCTGACGCTTGCCGGAGACTGATCTTGAACTTTTGATGCGGGCCGCATACGCCGCGGGCGAACTCGCGACCAGTTTTGTGGGCGGTGCGCTGGATGTAACGGACAAACCTGACGGTGCAGGGCCTGTGACGGCTGCTGATCTTGCCGTCAATGCCCTGCTCGAGGACCTGCTGCGAAATGCGCGGCCGGACTACGGTTGGCTGTCGGAAGAAAGCCAAGACAATGCAGCGCGTTTGTCGACCCAAAAGGTTTTTGTCGTTGATCCGATTGATGGAACGCGCAGCTTTATCGAAGGTGGTCGAACGTGGGCGCATTCGATCGCTGTTGTAGATTCGGGGCAGGTGGAAACAGGTGCCGTCTATTTGCCGATGCGTGACAAGCTGTACATCGCCACACGCGGGCAGGGGGCTTTTTTGAACAATGAGCGTCTGCAGGTTGCGCCGGCGCGTGGCCTGACTGGCGCGCAGGTTTTGGCAACACGACCACAAATGGCCCCGCAACACTGGCGAGGCGACGTGCCGGATATTGATCGCAAACATCGACCCAGCCTTGCCTATCGGTTGGGCCTGGTGTCGCAGGGGCGTTATGATGCCATGATGACGCTGCGCCCCACTTGGGAATGGGACATCGCAGCAGGTGTTCTTTTGGTTCAAGAAGCCGGTGGGTATGCATCTGACCGAAATGGACAACAGATAACCTTTAATGCGCGCGACCCGCGGGCAAACGGAATTGTGGCGGGCAGCAATGCGCTGCATACCGCACTGATCCAAGAACTGGCCCCGGCAGAGTTTATGGCCAAGGCGGTATGATCCATCGTTACCTCGTACTGCGAGTGTCGACACGCAGGGTGAGCTAGGCCATCGCAAACCCGGCGTGTGGTAACGATGCGCAGAGACCCTGTGTTCGGTTTTATAGGACATGTGTTGCTGCGCTGTTGGGTTTTTTTACCCCGGTAAATGAAAGTGTCAGGATCACCTTTCAGGGTCTTTTACGTCATCTAAAAACTCCATGTTTCTGGGTTTGTTTGATGGTGTCTTTTTGTCAGATTGTCTTGTGTGCTTTTTATTTGGTGGACAAATGCCTGCCTTTGCTGAACCCTCATACGCAGGCTTTGCGCCAGCGATGCTGTGTGCTTGGTTATAGTGGGCTGCAAGTGGCGCCTGCCCGCGCCAAAGGCCACGATCAAAGAGTGAACTGCCAACACACCGCGCGAGGGATGACATGCTCAATCATATCGGCCAAATTCCATCCGTAGCTGCCGAAAAGTTTGCCGACAAAGAGGCACTGGTTTTTGAAGAGAGGACCTTTTCATTTAACGAATTAAATGACCTCGTGGAACATGCGGCAGGTGGGCTGCACAGTCTGGGGATCTTGCCCGGTGATACCGTCACACTCTATGCGGCGAATTCATGGGAATGGATTGTCAGTTACTTTGCGATTGCCCGATTGGGGGCGGTCATCAATCCAGTCAATACGATGCTGACCCCAGACGAGATTGAATATGTGGTCAAGGATTGTGGCGCCAAAGCGATCATCGCATCGCCAGAAAAGATCGCTGGAATTTCCGGCGTTAAAGAGGTCTCGGATGTGGAGGCGATCGTCGCCTTTGGAACTGAACCGGTAGAAGGTGCTGTATCATTTGATGCATTGATCACAGCCAGTATACCGGCCCCAGCGCCGATAGACGTGGACCCCATAGCGTTGTCAACGATTGGATATACCTCCGGCACCACAGGGCACCCAAAGGGAGCGATGCAATCACACAGGGCGGTGATTACCAACGGGGCGATGACCAGCCAGATGCAGATGCGCGGTGAACACGATTGTGTGGTCAGTGCCCTGCCATGTCCGCACGTGTATGCGAACGTGATCATGATGAGCATGATGATGTTTGGCGCGAAATTGGTGCTGCACCGTACATTCGATGTGGATCGTGTGCTTGGTGATATCGCGAAACATAGGGCCACAATTTTTGACGGTGTTCCCGCAATGTATATGTTTTTGCTAAACAGTTCTGCACTGGAAAACTCTGATCTATCAAGCTTGATGCGTTGTTATGTCGGCGGTCAAACCATGCCAGTTGCCACGATGGAGGCGGTTGAAGCTGCATTCAAAGTGCCTTTGATCGAGCTTTGGGGCATGACTGAAATTGCTGGTCTGGGATCGACACATCCGCTTTACGGTTCAAACAAGCATGGCTCAATCGGTTGTGCGTTGCCCTATTGCGAACTGCGTATTGCTGATGTGGATGACGCCACAAAAACAATGCCGCGCGGCGAAGTTGGTGAATTGATGGTGCGTGGTCCGATTGTGATGATGGGATATTATAACGACGAGGAAAAAACGCGCGAGGCTCTGGAACCTGATGGCTGGCTGCACACCGGCGATTTGGGTACGATGGATAGGGATGGTTGTGTCAGTATTGTCGATCGCAAAAAAGATATGATCCTGACGGCAGGCTATAATGTCTACCCTGCCGAAATTGAAAGGGTTCTGGCGGCACATCCCGCTGTTGCCTTGGCTGCGGTTGGTAAATTGTCTGATCCGATCAAAGGCGAGATCGCAAAAGCTTATATTGTGCTGAAAACGGATATGGTCAGCACCGAAGACGAGATGATCGCGTTTTGTCGAAAGACCTTGGCCGCCTACAAATGCCCGCGCAAAGTTCAATTTGTCAGCGACGTGCCAAAGACCAGCACAGGCAAGATCATGCGACGGGAATTGTATACGCTGGATCCATGAAATGCGCTTTGCTGTATAAAAGCGCCGTTAAAGCCTTTTAGCTGAGGGTGGTCCGGAGGACGAGGAAGGCTTTAAAAGCGCCGTGCCTTTTGAGTTCACCTAATTTGTTCAGGTGCTAGGATGGTGTCGATCGGATCATGTTCTGCTACCCAATGACCGGGGCTCACTTCTTGCAACGCGGGCTCATACTCCAATTGTTCAGCACGCGAGGGCAAAAACCGAAGCTGTGAACCTTGGGTCATCACAGAAGGCAGCTCGCCGGGTAGTTTCAGCCGCGTACGAGACCGCTCTGCCCTTGGATCAGGGACCGGCACGGCCGAGATAAGAGACTGCGTATATGGGTGCTGGGCATGGTCAAAAATCTGGTCTCTCGGCGCAATTTCGACTGGACGACCAAGATATAACACCATGATACGATCGGCCACTTCACGCACGACGCTAAGATCGTGACTTATAAAGATCATAGACATATCGAACTCGCGGCGCAGATCTTTTAGCAGCTCAAGTATTTGTGCCTGCACAGAGACGTCCAATGCTGAGACTGCCTCGTCGCAGACGATCATCTTGGGGCGTGTAATCATTGCCCGGGCGATCCCGACACGTTGGTTTTGGCCACCTGATAACTCATGCGGATAGCGGTTTTGCATTGCATGATCCAGTCCAACGCGTTCGAGCATGTCGCGAACCTTGCCCCTGCGCGCATCTGGTGAAAGGTCGGGTTCGTGGGTTAACAGCGGCTCTGCGATGGAGGCTGCAATCGTCATGCGTGGATCAAGGCTGGCGACCGGGTCCTGGAACACTATTTGCAAATCTTGTCGACAGGACTTGAGCTCGGCAGCCCTGCGATTGGTCAGTGTTTTCCCCATCCAGGTCACCTGTCCGGCGGTTGTGGGAATAAGCTGCAGCAGGGCACGCGCCAGAGTAGATTTCCCGCAGCCACTTTCGCCGACCAGCCCAAGTGTTTCGCCGGCTCTGATTTCCAAATCCACGCCATCCACAGCCCGAACCACACCACGACGACCAAAAAGTCCTCCGGGCAGGCGTATCGGAAAATGCACTTTGATCCCTTTGGCCGTCATGATCGGGGGGGTGGTTTGACGGGATGGGGGGGCAACCGGCGTGTCAAGCCGCGGCATCGCGTCAAGCAGGGTGCGTGTGTAGGTATGTTGCGGATGGTAGAATATGTCATCAGCCTTACCGCTTTCGACATAGCTGCCATGGCGCATGACCTCGATCCGATCACACATTCGCGCAACAACGCCCATGTCGTGCGTGATCAAAGCGATGGCTGTATTTTCCGAACGTTGCAGATCCGCCATGAGATCAAGTATTTCGGCCTGTACGGTTACATCAAGCGCAGTGGTTGGTTCATCTGCGATTAACAAGCGAGGCTGCATCAGCATTGCCATGGCAATCATGACCCGCTGCCGCTGACCTCCGGAAAGCTCATGTGGAAATTGCCCTAAGCGCCGGGCTGCATCTGGCATCCGCACTTTATCCAGCCACTCAAGGCTGCGGCTACGGGCAGCACGGCCATTGATTCCTGCATGTACCGAGAGGACTTCGGCCATTTGCTCGCCTATGCGCAGGTGTGGTGTCAGGGCGGTCAGGGGATCTTGAAAAATCATGGTCATCGACTGACCGCGCAGGGCGTTTAGCTGCCCAATAGGCAAGTTCAGAATTTCCTGCCCATCGAGTTTTACAGATCCTTTTGCGGTCCCGTTACGCGCCAAAAGCCCCATCGCGGCAAGAAAGCTCTGGCTTTTGCCTGATCCGCTTTCGCCAACGACCCCCAGGCATTCCCCTGCCTCTATCGTCAGGTTGACGCCACGCACTGCGTGGATTTGGCCATCTGGTGTATCAAAACGTACATCCAGCTGCGAGATATCCAGAACAGCCATCCTAGCGATCCTTTGGGTCCAGCGCGTCGCGAAGACCGTCACCGATGAAAAACATGCATAGAATTGTCAGCATGAAAAACGAAAGCGGAATCATCAGCTGCCACAAGGTCCCGTAGGCCATGGTGCCCGCACCCTCGGCAATCAGGGCCCCGAGTGATGTGTTTGGCTCTTGTACGCCCAGTCCCAAAAATGAAATGAAGCTTTCTGCAAGGATCATTTCAGGCACAAGGATTGATGCATAGACAATGACAACCCCCAAAAGGTTGGGCAGGATATGTCTCCAGATGATCATGACATCGCTGACGCCAGAAGCGCGTGCCGCTTCGACGAATTCACGCTGCATCAAGCTCAGGGTTTGGCCCCGAACAACGCGGGACATTGTCAGCCAGCCTGTCAGGCCAAGGCCAATAAAGATCATGATCAAGGAACGTTCAAAAATGACCATCAACAGGATGATGACAAGCGTTGAGGGGATCGCCATCAGGATATCTACGATACGCATCATGATGTTGTCTGTTCGGCCACCGACATACCCTGCAATGGCGCCATATGCGGTGCCGACCACCAAGGCGACTGATGCGCCGATCAAGCCCACCATCAGCGATGTGGTTGTGCCCTGCAATGTGCGGGCGTATAGATCGCGGCCTAGATCATCTGCGCCAAAGAAATGGCCATTTGCTAGTGTGGGCTTACCCAGTTCGGCAGCCTGTCCCATAATCCCCCAGTCGATCTCTTCGATGCTATACTGGGCAAATACGGGGCCTATCAGGACAAAAGCGATCAAAAGTACGAGCACACATGACGCCAGAACCGCCGCGCGGTTGCGCAAATATCTGATACGTGCGTCACCCCAAAGTGATCGCCCTTTCGCAACAGAGGGTGCATTCGCTGCAAAAGCCATGGTCAATACCGGATCTTGGGATCTAGCCAAGCATAAAGCAGATCCGTGACAAGATTGAAAAAGATGGTCAGCCCGCCGTAGAGGATCGTTGTCCCAAGCAGCACTGAATAATCGCGGTTCAGGGCCGAATTGACATACGCCTGACCCAACCCACCGGTTGAGAAATAGATATCGACAAAGACGGAACCGGTGATGACGTAGACAAAGACCGGAGACAGATAGCTCACTACAGGTAGCATGGCAGGTTTCAACGCATGTTGCACAACGATGCGGTGGGTTGGCAGTCCCTTAGCTTTGGCAGTGCGAATGAAATTTGAATTCAACACTTCAAGCATGGACGATCGGGTGATCCGAGCGATGGAGGCCATATAACTGGTCGACAGCGCGATAACGGGCATAATCAGATATTGCCACTGCCCGCCATACCATCCTCCTCCGGGTAACCAACCAAGGTGTAGCGTGAAAATCAAAATCAGGATTGGTCCCATGACAAAGTTCGGCAGAACCTGTGCCACAAAGCTAAAGCCCACGGCAAGATAATCTGCCAGCGTGTTTTGACGAAGTGCGGCCAGCAACCCTAGCGAGATACCGATTGTTGTAGCGGCGATAAAGCTGAGAACGCCGTAGGTTAGTGTGATCGGGAACCCTTGGGCAATCACGTCGTTGACGTCGCGGTCCTTGTATTGAAAGGACGGGCCAAAATCGAACCGCAGGACAATGTTGGCGATATAGTCCCAAAGTTGTTTCCAGTATGGTTGGTCCAGCCCGTAGCGTGCCTCGATGTTGGCCAGAACCTGCGGGGGCAATGGCCGTTCCGATGTAAACGGCCCGCCCGGTGCCACATGCATCAGGACAAAGCAGGCAACGATCATGACCAGCATCGTTGGAACTGCGTATATCAGCCGGTTCAGGATAAATCGAAACATAAAGATGCCTACCAAGGGAAAGCAGGGCCCGGCCAAAACTGGGCCCCGCGTAGATGCCGTTTAATCAGCGCGCTTGTACAGATTGCGCGAATACCAGTTCTGTTCAACGTTCCCAATGGGCCAGTTGGCCAGATCTGTATCCATCATGTAGGCGCCGGTATAGTGGTAGATCGGAATGATTGGCACATCCTGAGCGATGATTTGTTCCACTTCGGTATAGATTGCGCTTGCGTCATCCATCAGCTTGGCATTGGCCAGCATCTCGTCAACAGCCGGGTTTGAATATGCGCTATCATTGTAATTCGATGCAGAGTTCACCAGATCGAGGAAAGTCGAGGCTTCGTTGTAGTCACCACACCATCCTGCACGCGCGATCTGATAATCCTGATTGCCGCGGGTCTCCAAAAAGGTTTTCCATTCCTGATTGGCAAGCGTGACGTTGACACCCAGTTTTTGCTTCCACATCTGGCCGGCTGCAATCGCGATGCGTTTGTGCCCTTCGGAGGTGTTGTAGATCAGTTCGACATCAAAGCCATCCGCATAGCCAGCCTCTGTCATAAGCTCTTTGGCTTTTGCATCCCGCTCTGCCTGTGTCATGTTCATGGCATCGACGTTTGGCACATTAAAGCCTGCCGTTGCCTCTGGTGTGAATGTGTAGGCTGGGAATTGGCCGGATGCTGTCACACGCTCGGTGATCAGGTCACGATCCAGTGTCAAAGACAATGCCTGCCGAACGCGCGCGTCCTGCAAGGCAGGATTGCCTGTCTCTGTCATGTTGATGTTGTAGTAATAGCTGCACAGACGGGGAAAGACGGTGGTTTCGTCCGGATTGCTTTGGCTAAGGCGCGGATATTGGCCGGACGGTATTTCGGTTCTATCCAGTTCGCCCGCCATATAGCGTGTCAAAGCTACGTTTTCATCGTTGATAACCAATGCGACGACTTTTTCCAAAATGGTGTCGCCATCGTTCCAGTACAGGGCATTGCGTTCGCGCACAGACCGCTCATTGGGCAGATGTTCGGTCAGCACATAGGCGCCGTTTGATACAATGTTGCCCGGCTTGGTCCAGTCACGACCATGCGCCTCAATTACGCCGCGAGGCACGGGAAACGTGGTGGCATGCGTTGTCATCTGCGGAAAATAGGGCAGGGCTGTGGTCAATGTGACTTCGAATGTGTGATCATCCAAGGCGGCAACGCCAAGTGTGCTGACATCCATTTCGCCTGCAAGAATCGCGCTGGCATTTTCGATGGACATCAGTTCCATGAACCACGAATAGGGCGAGGCAAGCTCGGGGTCCACAGCGCGTTGCCAAGCATAGACAAAGTCATGCGCCGTCACTGCCGACCCGTCCGACCATCTGGCGTTATCGCGAAGCGTGAACGTGTAGACGTCTTTGGCATCATTGGCTGCAAAACCCGTTGCGACACCCGGAACAAGATTGCCCTCTGCATCCTGATTCATGAGGCCCTCGAAAAGGTCGCGCACCAGTTCGCTGCCGGTGACGTCTTCTACGACTTGTGGGTCGACACTGCTATGTTCGTCCAAAATCCGATAGGTAAAGGTCTGGTCATCTGCCAGTGCATCGCCGGTGACCGGATGCGTACCGGCCGCGAAACCCGGGGTGGCCAGCATGGTGGTTGCCACCAACCACGCGGTCAGGCTCTTGCGTTGAATCTTCATGAATGTCTCCCATTGTTGTTTTTTGTCAGACAAGGTGCCGAATGGGTCATTGTGTCTGCATGTGTGAACAGATTGCGGACATTCAGCACGATTTGACCAGTGAAATCTCTGGGTTCCGTAGGGTTAACACACCCAACGTGGCGATCGTAGTGATTGTATTTATGGATGGCACAAAATCTAGTGCCATTGATCGCGCGGCTGATGGTGTTGCAAGACTCTTTCAAAGTGGATCGGCGCTTCGCCGATCCTGCCGCTTGACGCAGAAAAGGTGAGAAATCGAGCTGTGCAGGACCGAAAAGCTATGACTTATATAGCAGACAAGGTTGCATTTTTATGTTGTTTTGTCGACATACTGACCCGTCAGTACAAGGATTTTGACCATGCTCAACAGCCCCCATGACAATGGTGAATTGCATTACGTTGCGCGCAGTGGTTGGCTGCGGGCGGCTGTCTTGGGCGCAAATGATGGGATAATTTCGACTGCCAGTCTCGTCATCGGTGTGGCAGCCGCAGGGGCTGATCAGGGGGCTGTTCTTTTGGCAGGTGTAGCGGGCACCGTGGCTGGTGCAATGTCGATGGCGGCGGGCGAATTCGTATCGGTGAGTTCGCAATCTGACACCGAGCTCGCAGACCTTGACCGCGAATGTCGCGAACTGCATGCGTTTCCCCAAGGAGAGCTTGAGGAACTGGCAGCCACGTTCGAGGCGCGCGGCGTCATGCCTGACACTGCAATGGACGTGGCGCGTCAACTGTCTGATCATGATGCACTGGCAGCACATGCGCGCGAAGAATTGGGCATAACTGATTTGTCTACGGCGCGGCCGCTACAAGCAGCAGGGGCGTCAGCGGCAAGTTTTCTTGTCGGCGCCTTGGTGCCGGTCACTGTTGTTATGCTGGCACCATCAGATGATATTGGCGTTTGGGTGGTGGGCTCGACAGGTCTGGCCTTGGCCGCACTTGGCGCATTGGGAGCAACAGTCGGGGGCGCGTCCCCTTTGCGTGGTGCATTCCGGGTGATGATTTGGGGCAGTTTGGCTATGGCGTCGACTGCTGCCGTTGGTGCCCTGTTCAATATCGCGCTTTAGGCTTCGGAGGCAAAATCGTTCGGGTCAGGGTGTGCATGTCAATAAACATTGTCAGGCAGAGTGTTTGGCTGCTTTGGAGCTAGAGCCTATCTTGCACGACAGGTGGCGCAGCAAGGGCGCGATTTAGTCTGCGCAGTTCGCCACAGACATCATACGTCCCCAACGCAATCCGACCAATACGCAGTTTCAGGACGGGTTTGGAATCCATGTTTTTTGGGTGTTAGGTACTGAAATATATATTATATTTTGCGCGCACTGCCTGATCAACATCCGGATGTACAAGTGGTTTGGCATTCGCGAGGATCTTTTCTTTACGTGCGATTGCCGTTTCCAATAGATCGGGTCTGTCGGCCTCGATCCATTCTTTGGGGCTCATGCGGTTGCCCACGGTGGGATAGATGTATTCGGTCTGCATCAAATTCAGTGTCTGCTGGGTCCCCAGATAGTGGCCAGGACCGCCCATGCAAACTGTTTTCATGGCTTCCAGACTGACGCTGTCTTCGGTGACGTCAATGCCCCGCACGCAGCGCATGACCTGGCCCAGAACATCATCCCCCATAACAAGGCTTTCGAGGCAGAACCCGAGAAGAGAGGCATGCATACCTGCGGCTTCATAGGCCATATTCAGTCCTGATAGACCGGCCAGAACATTGGTTATTCCGGTTTCCCATCCGGCCTGCATATCCGGCAACTTGCTGTCTGAAATACCCGACGCAGCACCGCCGGGCAGGCCATAAAAACGATGCATCTGGGCACAGCCTGCTGACAAGAGCGCCTGTTCCGCTGATCCACCTGACATCGCACCGGTTCGCAGGTCGCTGACAAAGGGCCAGGTGCCAAAAACTGCCGGGTGTCCGGGTGCAATCGCGTTCACGTAAACCACCCCGGCCAAACATTCCGCGACGGCTTGCACGATGGTCAGGGCAATGGGGGCCGGGGCCGTGGCCCCTGCCTGTCCAGCGCTGAGCAACAGCACTGGCATCCCTGCCCGAATGCAGTTTTCCATAGCGATGCAGGATTCTTCTGCAAATTTCATTGGAGGCACGACAAAACAATTGGAGTTCGAGATAAACGGCCGATTGCGATAGGCGTCTTCACCACCTGCCAGCAGATAGATCAGTTCGGCACAAGGCGCCACGAAAGAAGGGTCCGAAAAAGAGGTTCCGATGTGCTTTTGTGTGCCGCAATAACTTGCGTAGATCGTGTTTAAATCCAGATCCAGGTTGTCTGTGATCTCGCGACAGACCATGGCCCGTTGAAAGAAATGCAGATTGTCCAGATTTTGGGTCAGTCGCGCAGCGTCATAAAGGTCTGGCGTGGTGCTGTCACGGTATTCTCGCGTGATCGGATCCACCACATGGACCGCTGCGCCTGCCGTGCCAAAATGAACCCGATTTTCTGTCAGGTGCAGATCATATTTGGGATCGCGGCCATGCAGGGTGATGTTGCGTGCCGCTTTGGCAAGCATATCTTCGACCAAACTGCGCGGAAAGCGCAGTCGACCATCATCGCCCAAGAGGGCACCCGCCTCGGTCATCGCTTTGATCCCTGAAGGCGGGGCTTGGCTTAGACCGATCTCTTCCAGCGCATCCAGCGCAGCACTGTGAATGCGTTGCACTTCGGATTGTGTCAGCGGTTCATAGCGACCGCCAACCATACCCGGGCGCACGGGGCGGACATCATCTGCAAGGGGGGCGGCGCGTAGCGCCTGTCGCGCGGCGCGCCCGCCCGCACGGCGGGATTTGCGCACAGGGGTCTGCTCTGTCACGGTCATGCTTTTACCCTTTCTGCTTTTGGATCATACATCGGAGCGAGGCTGGCTGTTGCAGCCACCCGACGCCCGGCAATTTCAATCTCGTAGGTCGACGCCAGCACATCAGCAGCTGTCTCGCCTTTGCAGGGAATATATCCCAAGCCGATTGCTGACCCGAGAGCATGCCCATAGTTACCGGACGTGGTGATTGATACGATCTTGCCATCGCGCACCACGGGTTCATTGTGAAACAACATCTCGGACGGGTCATGCAGTTTGAACTGGACCAGGCGACGGGTTAGCCCGCCCTGTTTTTTCCGCAACACGGCATCCCGCCCGATAAATTCACCCTTGTCCGGTTTGACAGCAAATCCCAAACCGGCCTCCAGAACGTGATCTTCGTCGGTGATGTCATGGCCGAAATGGCGAAAGGCCTTTTCAATGCGGCAGCTGTCCAAAGCATGCAGACCGGCCAACTTTAGCCCAAGGCTATCGCCTGCCTCGATCAGGGTTTCAAAGACATGTTGTGCCATATCCGTGCTGACATAAATCTCCCAACCCAGTTCTCCAACATAGGTGACACGGTGCGCCCGACCAAGCCCGAGGCCAACCTCGATTTCTTTGGCCATACCAAAGGGATGAGCGGTGTTATTGAAATCATCGGGACTGACGGATTGCATCAGCGCCCGGGCTTTGGGGCCCATAACGGCGAAAACACTTTCGGAGGCCGTCATGTCCGTAATGACGGCAAAAGCGTCCCCAAGGTTGCGGCGCAACCAGGCCAAATCCCGTTGCAGCGTCGCTGCGGGCACAACCAGCAGAAATGCCGTTTCGGATAATCGGGTAACGGTCAGGTCACATTCGATCCCACCGCGGGTGTTTAACATCTGGGTGTAGACAATACGCCCGGTCGCGACATCAATCTGATTGGCACAGATCCGGTTCAAAAACCGACATGCATCGCGCCCTTC
Organism: Pseudoprimorskyibacter sp.; assembly: GCA_029251265.1. GTDB lineage: Bacteria > Pseudomonadota > Alphaproteobacteria > Rhodobacterales > Rhodobacteraceae > JAQXDR01. The sequence continues at coordinate 23,670 of JAQXDR010000046.1, forward strand.
GACACGGATCTTGCCAAAAGAGGTCATGTCGAAAAGACCCACTCCGGTTCGAACGGCCATATGCTCGTCGCGATGGTTTTCGAACCAGTTCTGACCTTTCCAGTCATAGCGATATTCCGGTTTTTGTCCGGGTCGGGCAAACCAGTTCGCCCGTTCCCACCCGGCAAGCTCGCCAAATACTGCACCGCGCGCCTTCAGGTGATCATGGATCGGGCTGCGGCGCACGCCGCGGGCCGTTTCCACCTGCCGATAGGGAAAGTGGTCTGCATAGAGCAGGCCGAGAGTCTCGGTCACCCGCTGTTGTAGGTAGCGCCGATTGCGCTGAAACGGTTGCGCGCGACGAATATCGCTGTCCCAAAGATCAAAGGGGGGCTCTGCGTCCTCCATCCATTGGGCAAGGGCCATGCCGGCCCCGCCCGAGGACACAATCCCGATTGAATTGTACCCAGCAGCGACCCAATAGTTTTGGACCTCTGGAGCCTCTCCCAAATAGTAGCGATCATCTGGCGTAAAGCTTTCGGGGCCGTTGAAAAACGTATGCACACCCGCTGTTTCAAACAAGGGCATCCGGTTGCAGGCCATTTCGAGGATCGGTTCGAAATGTTCAAAGTCTTCGGGCAAGCTGTCGAATTCGAAATCGTCTGGGATACCGGACATGCCCCATGGCTTTGCCTTTGGCTCAAAGGCGCCCAGCATCATCTTGCCAGCATCTGATTTGTAATAGGCGCATTCGTCTGGCACGCGCAGCACCGGAAGATGGTCCAGCTCGGCGATCGGTTCGGTCACAAGGTAGAAATGTTCGCAGGCGTGCAGTGGTAAGCTCACCCCGCTGTCGCGGGCAAGATCGCGCCCCCATATACCACCACAATTGACCACGTGGTCGCAGTGAATGGTGCCTATCTCGCCTGATTTTTCCCACGCGACGCCGGTAACGCGGCCGTCCGACATTAAAACCTTTGTTGCCTTTACGCCTTCGGCAATCATTGCCCCGCGCATCCGTGCGCCCTTGGCCAAGGCCATTGCGATATTGCCCGGGTCAGATTGGCCGTCTGATGGCAAGTGTACGGCGCTGACGACATCATCGGCGTTCAGCCAAGGATACATCGCCTTGGTTTCTGCCGCGCTGATTTCGGTGACCTCAACATCAAAGGCCCGGGCAAGCGACGCTTGCCGCAAAATTTCTTCCTTGCGGTGTTCGGTCAAGGCAACGGTGATCGATCCGACCGTCCGCATGCCCGTGGCCACGCCTGTCTCTTGTTCCAAGGTGCGGTAGAGATCGGCCGAGTATTTTGCGAGGCGGGTCTGGTTTTGGTTGCTTCGCAGCTGTCCAATCAGGCCTGCTGCATGCCATGTTGTCCCGCAGGTCAGCTGTTTGCGTTCCAGCAGCACGATGTCCTTCCAGCCGAGTTTTGACAGGTGATAGGCGACAGAGCATCCCGAGATCCCGCCTCCGATGATCACAACGCGCGCATGTGAGGGCAAACTGGCCATGGATCAGGCTCCTTTCAGGCGATGCGCCAGGGCTCGGATATGATCCGGGCCTACTTCGCAGCAGCCTCCGATCAGGGTTGCGCCCTGTGCCTGCCAGCTGGCGGCAAAGTCAGCATAGCGCTCGGGTGGCAAATCGGTTCGGGCCGAAAGGCTGTCTACCGTCGCGCCCTTTGCTGCGAAATTCGGGGTGATCTTTGTAAATCCGTTTGCGTAGGCCCCAAAGGGCAGCCCGGCCCGTGCGATCACAGGCAAAGCGGTGTCGACTGCCTCAGGAACAGAGCAATTGATCAACACGGCCTCCGGCCTCAGGTCGGACAATAGATCCAGCGCATCTTCGAGCGGCTCGCCCGATCGCATTTTGACACCATCGACATCATCCACGGACAGCCCAAGCCAGACCGGTTTGCCAACGCTCAAAGCGCCCATCAACGCGCCACGCGCCTGATCAATGCCGGACATCGTTTCGATGATAAAGCGATCTACAAATGGGGCCTGTATCCGTGCAATCTGTTCATAGATCACGGCCGCCTCATCGGCGGGTGGGGCCATATCTGCCCGATAGGACCAGCCCATTGGCCCAAGGGCGCCAAGAACCTCGCCAGATCCATGATTGTCACGTGCGTCACAGGCGATCTGGCAGGCGGCTTCGTGCAATTCGGCCAATTTGTCCGCCAAGTCATAAGTTTCAATTCGGTCCGGCAGGATTGCATAGGTGTTGGTCGTTGCGACATCAGCACCTGCGGCAAAGAAATCGTCATGCACAGCGCGCACAAGTTCGGGATGGTCCATCATCACGCGGGTTGCCCAGAGCGGTGTAGCGGCGTCCGGGCTGCGCGTAATCAGTTCCTGGCCCATTCCTCCGTCCAGAAGTGTCATGGTCATGGTCATGGGTAGATCTCTCTATATTTTGCTTGATAGACGCTGATCATCTCGGCCTCGGTTATACCGTTATCATAGGGCGGAGTGGTCAGATCAGCGCAGGCAGCGATGTCAATTAGGACCAAAGCCCGGATTCTTTTTGCCAAAGCGCCCCAGGTGTTGTGCCACAGAGCTATCAGATCTGAAAATTTCGCATCAGACCGGATCATAATTTGCGCATTCCCTGCCACGCGAACGGCTTTGCGTGTGAAGGGATCCGTAAAGACAATCTCGCAGGCAGAATTGGCGCGTAAATTGGACAGTGTTTGGGGAGAGCGGATATGACCAAACCCAATGGTGTTATCATCTACCACCAGAAAGGTGCCCTTTGGAGAGACCATCGGCCGCCCCTGTGATGAAACCGTGGCAATACATCCCAATGGAAACCGCGTAATGAGCTGTTTTTGGGATCTGCTCAACATTGTATCAGGCCCTCAGTCGCGTGTTGTCTGGATCCCATAGGGGTGCGTCCGGCATCACAGTCGCGGAACAGCGTTCCCCATAAATTTCGACTTCGATCTTGGTGCCGGGCTGGGTCAGATCGGCGCGCAGCATGCCTAAAGCCACGGAATGGCCAACGCGATATCCCCATGCGCCCGAGGTTGTTTCGCCCACCACCTTTCCGTCATGCCATAGCGTCGACATGTAAGGCGCATCAGAACGACCTGCTTCAACCTTGAGCGTCACAAAACGTTTGCCCACTCCGCGTTGTTTTTCATTGAGCAAGGCAGTCTTGCCTGGAAAATTCACGTCTTTTTCCAATCGCGTGAAGCGGTCCAGTCCGCCCTCAAGCAGACTGTAATCAGTAGACAAATCGCCCTTCCAGGCGCGGTAGCCTTTTTCAATACGCAGCGAGTTCAACGCAAACATGCCAAAGGGTGTCACACCGGCTGCTTCTAGAGCATCCCAAATGGCTGGAGCAGTCTCGACCGCACAGTGGATTTCCCAGCCCAATTCTCCTGCAAAGCTGACCCGGACAAGCATACAGGCCCGTCCCGCAACAGTGCCGTTTTTGCTAACACTGAGCCATGGGGCTGAAAGATCGTGTCCCTTGGTCAGAGGGGCAAGGATTTCTCGTGATTTTGGCCCAGTGACCAGCAGGCAGTCCATAGCTCTGGAGGTATCGGTTATCGTGATTTCATCTGGTGCCTGTCGGGTCAGTATTTCAATATCATGCCATTGCGCACCTGCGGCAGTGATGAGATCGACCGTCTCTTCGGACCATGCCATCACCGACATTTCTGTCAGGATACGGCCACGGTCGTCGGGGAAATACGCAAGACTGATGCGTCCGGGAGCGGGCATCCGTGATGCAGTCAGGCTGTTGATCCAGCTGCGCGCATTTGGCCCTGTGACCTGATAGCGCGAAAAGCCTGAGATTGGCAAAATCCCACAGTGATCACGGACGGCTTCGCATTCCTCGCGGATGCGGGGCTGCCAGGGGCCGGCACGATCCCACGTCTGCGTTGCATGTTCGGATGTGTCATCACCAGGTTTTGCAAACCAATTCGCGCGCTCCCATCCGCCATAGGCCCCAAACTGTGCGCCTGCCTTCTCTAACCGGCCATGTAATTTGCTTTGCTTTCGGTTGCGGCCAGCAGGCCATGCATGCCAGGGAAAGTGCATGGCATATTCATGCCCATAAACCTGCATGCCTGTTTCATTGCAGTGCTTCTGGTCGGTGTAATCGGTAAAGCGTCGCGGATCCAGCGCCCAGCAATCCCATTCGGTTTGGCCTTCGGTAATCCATTCAGCAAGGATCTTGCCCGCACCGCCACCTTGGGCAATGCCAAATGTAAACACGCATGCCTCATAGGCATTTTTGACGCCGGGCATTGGACCAATCAGCGGGTTCCCATCAGGTGTATAAGGAATTGGGCCGTTGATCACCTTGCTGACCCCGCCCGTCGCCAGCAGGGGCACACGTGCCATGGCATCTTCGATATACCATTCCAGTCTTTCCAGATCGTCAGGGTATAGCTGAAAGCTGAAATCCTGAGGCATCGGGTCATCAGGAGACATCCAATGTCCCTTACAATTGCGTTCATAGGGACCCAAATTAAACCCTGCTTTTTCCTGCCGCAGATAATAGCTGCTATCGACATCGCGCAGAAGAGGCAGCTTGCCACCACTTTGTTTCGACCATGCCTCAAGTTCGGGGATTTCGTCCGTCAGCATGTACTGATGACTCATGGTCATCATGGGGACCGTACGGCCGCCGAAGGGCTTGAACCATTCACCGACCCGTTGGGCATAATAGCCTGCTGCATTGACGACGATTTCGCAGCGCACATCACCTTGATCCGTGTGCACGATCCAGTCCGCGCCGTCGCGGCTTATGCCAGTGGCAGGGCAGAATCTCTGGATCTTGCCGCCCATGTCGCGCGCGCCTTTGGCCAAGGCCTGTGTCAGCTGCGCCGGGTCAATGTCACCATCCATCGGATCGTACAACGCGCCCTTCAGGTCGTGTGTTTCAAGAAACGGATATTTATCCTGTGCCTCTTTGGGAGAGAGGATATCAATGTCCATTCCCTGATATTTCCCCATGCCTTGAGCGCGGGCGAATTCCTGCATACGTTCCCGCGAATGGGCGAGGCGCAGTGATCCTGTCACGTGATAGTTCATCGGATAGTCAACCGCTTTGCCCAGACCCCGATACAGGTCTGTGGCATAGCGCTGCATGTTCATGACCGCCCATGAGGTCGAAAACGTCGGAACATTGCCTGCTGCGTGCCATGTAGAGCCGGCTGTCAGTTCATTTTTCTCGAGCAAAAGGCAGTCGGTCCAACCCGCTTTGCACAGATGGTAAAGCGCGGATGTTCCAACGGCACCTCCGCCGATGATGATTACACGGGCTTGCGTCGGCAGATTTGCCATGTCTTTTTTCTCCTACACGACAGACTGGAACAAGTCTTCCTTACTTTGCAGATATTTTCAATTCACATAACTATGACATATTGATCGAAAAATCCGATTAGGTGGATGTTGAGGATGTAGGCTATGCACATTGATCAGATCGTGACATTTCTGGATTTATGCGACACGCGCAGCTTTAACCAGACTGCGGAACGTCTTGGCGTGACGCAATCGACCGTTTCAGGTCGCATTCGTGCTCTGGAACGCGCGTTGGGGTGCACCTTGTTGACCCGGTCACGTGCTGGAACAGAGTTGACCACCGAAGGGCTTCGATTTGAGCCAAGGGCGCGTGCCTTGGCATTTACATGGAACGAGGCGCGCCACATTGCGCGTGACGCAGCTGATTCGGCCATAATGATGCGCATTGGGATCCAACAAGATCTGGTCGGAGACAGGGTCGCTGACTGGGTTCAGGCGATGCGCGCGGCAATTCCGGATATTGCCCTCTACATGGAGGCTGACTACTCCATTCAGATGTGCGCAGATGTGACTGCGGGGAACCTTGACCTTGCCATTCTCTACAGTCCCCGTGGCCATCCCGATTTATATTTCGAAACGCTGGGCGAAGTGGGGCACCGTATGGTTAGCCTGGTGCCCGCCCGTTTGTCTGACTTGCGACCAAATAATTACATCCTGCCAAATTATTCGCCGGCTTTTTCGCGTACGCATTCAGAGTTATTGCCATTTTTGTCCGCGGGTCCGATGTCGAGCGGCCAAGCCGCGGTGCTACAGGGACTGTTGGAGGCTTTGGGCGGTGCGACATACCTGCCAGCCCGTCTTGCCGCCCATTTGGTCAACGCAGGGCGTGGCTATATTGTCCACGATGCACCCCGAATAGCGCAACCGGTCTACGCGGCTGTGCATTTGCGAAATCGGCATCGGCGTCCTTATCGCCGTATGGTTCAGAAACTGCGCGATCAATTGCCTCTTGTTGTGCGACCTTCTCCGTCAGCTTAAGCGGTCAACTGCGTCCCTTACGAGGGTGCGTTCCTGCTGACTGGTAATGACCTGATCGCGTATAGCTGCATCATCCCACCGCTCTGCGGCCTCGTTTGCAAACCCTTTTTTAATCGTGGCGTGTTCCGGATTTCCCGCGAGATTGTTCAACTCGTCCGGATCGGAGCTAAGGTGATACAATTGAGCAGGATCGGTGGCGCAATGGATGTATTTCCGATCCCCTTGCAGGATCATGCAAACCGGATAGCCAAGGGCCGTTTCAGCGCAATATTCGCCTATAGATTTGGTCTGTCTGATGGAGCTATGAAACAAAGTCGGAACCAGCGAAACCCCATCCAAGTGCACCTGTGGCTCTACGCCTGCAAATTCCAGTAGCGTCGGGGCAAGGCCTAGCAGTGAACAGGGCGCATCCCAAACCTGCGTCTTGATCCCTGGTCCGGCCATGACCAGTGGCACCCTGGCAGAATGCACGAACCAGCTCATTTTGTACTAAAGATTCTTATCGCCCAGCATGTCGCTGTGGTCAGAGGTCACAACGACAATTGTATTGTCGAGAATTTCGGCCTCCTCCAATGCGGTCAGGATCTCGCCAACTTTTGCATCAAAGTAGCTGCAATTAGCGAAATACCCGCGTCGGGCTGCGCGGATTTCATCGTCGGTGGCGATGATGCTGTCACCTTCGCAGCCAGCTCGGATGCGAAGCGAATGGGCGTCTGTAGCGGCAGGTGTCGAGGGCAGCTCGATCACTTCGTCAGGGTACATTTCCCAAAACTCTGGCCGGGGTACATAGGGATCATGTGGATGCATAAGTCCAATCACCATCATCCAAGGACGATCATCACATGGTCAAAAATCTTTCGACGGGCGAGTAACATGGCCTCTTCATCAAACTCCAACTGAAAGGTGGTTACGGCCGGTCCCGCGTGTTTGACGCTGTCTATGTTGTCATACCATTTATTTATCTCGGCCAGTGGGTTGGTCCAGTCCGGGGTTCATGCAAAATCAGACGGGTTGACATTGGTTGTCGAACGATCTTGAAATCCGTGTAGCTAATCGCGACCGGCAAAGTGCATTTCCCCTGAAAATACAGTTGTGTACCCCTAAGCACGCAGCGCATGTGCAAAGGTCGGCACTTCACTGGGAAAAACGACCACGGAGTCATACGTTTTTATCTGTGTCGGCTGCCGACCGGTCATGAATGCGGTGCGCGATGGCGCACATAGTGGGTCGTTGCAGTAGGTGGCATCAAAGCGTGCACCCCGAGCCGCCAAGGCATTGATATTCGGTGTTTGTACAACTGGATGACCATAAGTGCCGGTGAATTGCAGGGCGAGCTGGTCTGCCATAATCAACACGAGGTTGGGATGACTTGTCATGACTGACGTCCTCCGGATCCAGTTTTTATCGTACCTAGACCGGGTGGGGGAGCCGTGGGTAACTGTGTTGTGTTAACGTGACACACATTAATCACTCCGACTTTACAGATTTTGTTGAGGCCACTTCACTGCGTGTCGCCTCATCGGGCATGTCGTCTTGTTCAACAATTGCTCGTGGCCTCGGGTTTTTACCCGATTACCGGGAATCCCATACCCTCTGGCAATACGACCTTATTCGACGCAAATCTTGGCATTGTGTGACATAAAATTTGCCCAACGCGACCCCAGAACTTCAAAAATACTCTCTTGCGTAGAGTTTTACGAGCGTTGACCTGCGCGACCATGTCGCCGTGCATGTCGGTGCGGTTTTGATCGGCTGTTCGCAGTTGATGCGCGCAACGACCGTAGCGGAAGATCATTTAGTATCGATGCTGAGTGGCTTTGTTTGCGATTGACCGGTTCGGTGAGACCATGCGCCAGTACGTCAACCTTTGGTGAAACCGGCGCAGGGATTGCCGTTTCGGTGGGTAAATGCAGGCGCGTCTTTCGAGATGGCGCACATGCAAGAAGATACGTGTAAGCAAAGGGCGCACCACAAAACCATGGCTCTTTTGACAAAACTTTGTCGACAACCGATGACACACGCAAAGGTCCAAGTCTGCCGCAGATCGACGCGATAAATGCGACTTGCACGATGGGCATCTCTGTCAGATCGCGCAAAATGTATTCTGGCCGTAATTCTGCGTAGTGCATGGTCGCATCCGGCATAGCAGCCTTTGGCAGGTCGGTTTCCAACCAAAGCAGCCGACGCATTTGTGCGCCCCAGATCATACCACAAACCGAATCCGCGCATGCGGTGGTCTGCATCGGTTCTACTATGCCAGAGCTTGAAACTGACGGCTCTGGTGATGCGGATTTATAAAAGACGTCGCGCCGCGCCCAAAAGTTGGCACGAACAGCAAGCCTCCTGCGCAGCGGCTGCAAAACATTTTTCGCAATAAGTTCTGCCCCGATCCGCCACGCGGAAGGGTATGGTCGGTGAAACATGCTCGACGCCTCTACGTCAAAAAAGCCCGGTTAATCCAAGCGGCGCCATTACGGCTTAGTCGAATAATGGCAGAATTGTGTGAATCCGTCAATTGCCGTTGAAAATCAGTCTTTTTCGGTATGAACTTATTGTGCAAAACTAGGTGGATAAGGTGCGTTGTTTGGTTCTTCAGAGCGCGCGTTCTATGCGTAAAATATTGTTTCAAACTTTTCAAAAAAAGTAAACGTGATCAAAAACTAGGCAGACATTTCAGTATTTTTGCACGCGGGAGCAAAATTAGACGTTGCGCCACGGTTTGAATCGCGACAAAGTGCCGCCAACAGGGGCTGAGGTTGAATTTGAAATAGCAGAGGTCGTCACAGAGGAAGCCGACAGTAGTCCATTCCTCTTGATTGCTTCCGTGTTCTGCAACATCCAAACCCTTGCCTGTCAAAACGACGGGAATGTTTCGGCTTAATAAAGTCGGATACCGCTTTAGGGCATAAGCCTTGGGGCAAACGTAATTGGGAGGAAACCATGAAGAAACTTCTTCTGGCCGGCGCAGCTCTGGCTATGATTGCAGGCGCGGCTTCTGCTGAGCGCTATGTCATGATCACGCACACTCAGGGCACCGACCCGTTCTGGCCGGTTGTGGAAAAAGGTGGCCGTGACGCCGCAGCCGCCGTTGGTGCAACGCTCGAGTATAACTTCGACGTGTCTGGCGACATGGCAGCAATGGCCGCTTTGATCGAAACCGCAGCAGCGTCTGAGCCTGATGGCATCATCGTGTCGTTGCCCGATGCGGCGGCGCTTGGCCCTGCGATCAAGTCCGCAGTTGCAGACGGCATTCCAGTCATCACCATGAACTCGGGTCTGGAGAGCTCTGCCGAACTGGGTGCGTTGATGCACGTTGGTCAGCCCGAGCGTCTGGCTGGTGAAGCCGCGGGCGCACGTGCAGCATCCGAAGGTGTGACCAACGGTCTGTGCTTGAACCAAGAAGCGTTCAACACAGCTCTGGTCGATCGTTGCTCGGGTTACTTCGAGGGTCTTGGCGGCGATCTGAACATGATCGACGTGTCGAATGACCCTGCGCAGATTGAAACACGTACGGCAGCCGCTCTGGAAGCAGACGAGTCGATCGACGGCGTACTGGCAGTCGGCCCACATGTTTGTGAAGCCGCGACAAAAGCAATCGAAGCCGTCGGTGCCGACGTGCACCTCGCATGCTTTGACCTGTCACCCGGCGTGATGGACATGATCGAAGACGGCCGCGCGTCGTTCACAATTGACCAGCAGCAGCGTCTGCAGGGTTACATGCCGGTCATCGTTCTGCACCTGTACAACAACCACGCAGGTCTGCTGCCAGGCAATAACATCGCCTCCGGCCCAGGCTTTGTTGACAAGTCGAACGCTGCTCAGGTGAAAGCACTGGCGGGCATCGACCGCTAAGCGTTAGCGCTGTGTGACATGAAAACAGGCGGGGATTTCTCCGCCTGTTTTCACAATTGGGGACAAGAAGTGACGGCGAGGGTGGTATGGCCAATAGTAGCGAAGCCAGCAGGCTAAAAGAAGAAACTTGGTTCCAAAGGATTGTCCGGCGGCCCGAAATTGGCGCCTTCGTGGTGATGGTGGTCATCATCGTTGGGCTTATGTTTGCCTCCGACGGCAAAGCGTTCAACGCGCTTGGCCTTAAGAACAACATTAAGATTATTTCGCAGTTTGGCATTATCGCGCTAGGCGCGGCGATGTTGATGATTGCCGGTGAATTTGATCTTTCCATTGGGTCCATGATTGGCTTTGCTGGCATGTCTATGTCGCTGATGCTGAAATGGGGACTGCCATTTGGACTGGGTGAAGCAACGCCGTTTATGGCCTTCGCTTTGACGCTGGTTATGACGTTGGGCCTAGGATGGTTCATTGGAACCGTGGTTGTCCGCTCGGGATTGTCCAGTTTCATAGTAACTTTGGCGTTTTTATTCTTTCTGCGCGGCGCGACCGAGGTCGGGTTTCGTTTGATCAACAAATCGACACAGGTTTCGGGTCTGCAGGATTTCAAAGAAGACAGCTGGTTCGCACACTTTCTTGGAGGTGAACTGTTTGGCTGGTTCTATGACGCATGGTACTGGATCGGCATGCAATTTGTGGACTTGGGTTTCGACCGGAAGGAACAGTGGTTCACGCTTGGCGGAAACATTAACCGACGTGGAGAACAGTGGGTCGAAGGGTTCGATGCGCGGTTTTTGTGGTTTATCGTCATTTCGATGGCCGCATATTTTATTCTTAGCCGAACACAGTTGGGTAACTGGATTTTTGCGACTGGCGACAACAAAGACGCAGCGCGTGCGAACGGTGTGCCGGTGAATCGCGTTAAGATTGGACTGTTTATGTTTACCGCGTTTTGCGCGACCATGTTCGCTGCCTGCCAAGTATTCGATACCAACACATCTGACGCAGCCAAAGGCAACCTCATGGAACTTTTTGCGATTGCGATCGCGGTTGTAGGTGGCACTTTGATGACTGGGGGCTTTGGATCAATCGTCGGCGTGGTCTTTGGCGCAATTACCGTTGGCCTGGTGTCCAATGCCGTATTCTTTATCCCACAGATTGACGGTGCGTGGTTCCGCGTCTTTGTGGGCACGATTTTGCTTGCTGCGGTGTTCGCCAACGAACGTATTCGCAAACGCATCACGGGGGGGATCTAGCCCATGACCGAACCATATATGCGCGTTGAAAATCTGGTCAAACAATTTGGACCGTTTACGGCACTTGGTGGTGTCGATTTAGAGGTCTACCCAGGTGAAGTTCATGCACTGCTTGGGGATAACGGAGCCGGTAAATCGACGCTGATCAAGAACTTGGCCGGTGTTCACCAGCCCTCTTCAGGTCAGATTTATATCGAAGGCAAACCTGTTAACTTTCGCAGTCCGAGAGATGCGTCAAACGCGGGCATCGGCACCGTGTATCAGGATCTGGCGCTAAACCCACTTATGAGCGTAACGCGGAATTTCTTTATGGGGCGTGAGCTTAAGGGGATGTTCGGCACTCTGCGCATGGATGAGATGAACCAGATCGCCCATGACGAAATGCTGACGATTGGTATCGACTTTTCTGATCCAACGCAGGCTGTGGGCACAATGTCTGGGGGCCAACGTCAAACACTGGCCATTGCACGTGCTATCTATTTCGGCGCCAAGGTGCTTATCCTTGATGAACCCACATCAGCTTTGGGTCAGCGGCAGCAGATGGGCGTGCTCAAAACCATGATGCGAGTGCGGTCACGTGGTGATATTGCAATTATTTTTATCACCCACAACGAAATCCACTCAAAGCTGGTTGCGGATCGTTTCACCTTTCTCAGTCTTGGCAAAGTGATTGGGCAAGGCACGCGCGAAACATTGGAGGGCGGAGAAATTCGCCGTTTGATGGCTGGTGGGGCTGAACTCGGCGATTTGGCGAAAGAGCTTGCCGATATTGGCTAAGGTCTTCGGCTGTACAAGATAAAACGGCTCGCACGTGGGCCAGCCCCTGACGGTAAGCGTTGGCAGCTTCATTGCGTGGCCGATGATGGCCACTGTCTTGCGCAAAAACACCTCGAAGATATCTTCGGGGTGTTCTTATTTTTCTCGTATATGTCAGGATAAAACCGAAGTGTTAGACTTCTTCAGGAAATCTATACCTGTCGACGGCTACACCGCCGTGCCCGTCTGGCCAGGCCCATCTCGCCGCGTTTACATTGTAAGGTAGATCTTTGACGGTTGACACAGCCACCTTAAAAGAAAGCTTCATAATTCTGAGACCGGCGCCAACCAGTGGGTTCTGGCAAATCGGCCCGGCATGAATGGGGGCACCAAGGGAACAGGGTGCGTTCGAATTGCTGCTGGAGCGGGGTCAAAAATCGTCTGAATTATGGGTCACTAAGGTCCAATCTTCGCCGGTGATCGGCGCTATCAAACCCCAATCTTTCCAAGGGGCCGTGTTAGAGTGGACAACATGGGCTGGCATTGAAAAGCCGGCCTCTTGTGCGATCTCAAACAAGCTGAGCCTTGGCTAGGGCCAAAATTCTCTCAAATTTTTCGTCCAGTACTTTGGACAAGTCGAAGCTCAATACCCCCTCTTTCAAAACAGCAGCCCTCATACCTTCCTTGATCAAGAGGAAGGCCTGGGGAGCACTGCATCATCAATCACACGATTGACTGACTTGCGATCAATATCCGCACTCGCAGCGACCTTACCTATTGGGAGGGGACGCTTGACTGCCTTTGGCAAACCCGAAAATGTCATCGCATCAGTGGCCATTGGTTTTCTTGCAAAAACCTTTCCGAAGTCTGGGTACGTTAAAATTTCACCAATCTGCCAAGACTTTTCCAGTCACCCGCTTGAAGCGTTCAAAAATAAAGAAGCCCCTGAGTATCAACATTTTTCGTCAGGAGCTGGCGCACATGGGGGCCGTTTTTAGGCTTGTTGGGTGCGCGAGGCACCTGCGTAAACGGCAATGAACCAAGAAGACCTTATCAGATCATACCCATTTCAGATCAAGCGGAACTGGAAGGCCAGTGCGCATGCTTTCCTGTGCCGCAAGCCCCATTGCGACAGCGGCCCATCCGTCTGCAAGCGATACCTCTGGCGTGGTCGTCCCGCGGACAACATCTAAAAACTTTTGGTGCTGGTAAAATGTAGATCCATTGTGATCACCCGCTTCCAAAAGATCAGGGTCAACCGGAATGGACCGGCTTTGAGGACCTTTTGGATCACGCGGGCTGATGACAAGCTGTGCCACTGGTGGATCCCCAAGATCCGCAGGCCAAAATCGCCCGGGGCCCGGCACCAGTGCTTCGATCTTGCCCAGTTGCCCAAGGGCGCTGACCTCTTCTTGATAGCGCGCGCCTTCTGCGAACATACAAAGCTCTAACATAGCCCGTGCGCCGTTCGCGAAATCCACCAGAACGTATCCGTGATCTAGGATATCGGGAACCTCGCCTTGGTATGTCTCATCCAAGTGGTTTGCCGCTTGTCCGCCACTGGCCATGACACGCATTGGTTCTGCGCCAATTACAAGCCGCATTAAATCAAAGAAATGACAGCATTTTTCGACAAAAGTGCCCCCAGTGTACCGGTTAAAGCGGTTCCAGTCGCCGATTTTTTCCAAAAACGGAAACCGGTGCTCGCGGATGGTTAGCATCTGCACGCCGCCGGTAACCTCGGCCGCTTTGTCCAGTAAAGCGGCAATCGGCGGCATGTAGCGGTATTCCATCGCGACCCAGATTGGCGCGGGATAGGTTGCATGCAAGGCCTGAAGCCGGTCAGCTTGATCAGGATCCGTAAACAGCGGCTTTTCCACCAATATCGGCAGAGGATTCTGCGCGGCGATGTGTTCGAGCTGTTCCAAATGTCGGAAATTTGGACTGGCGATGAGCAGGCAATCGAGGTCAGGACGCTGTAGCAGACTGTCCAAGTCCGGGCAAATTACAATATCCGGAGCGATGCACTTGGCTGTATCAGCCATCACTGCGTCCGGCTCAAATATTGCAGCAACACGTGCGTCTGGCAGCAACGCAATGTTACGCATATGCTCGTGACCCATCATACCGCAGCCGATGATGCCATAATTTACAATGTCCGCCATGTGCGGGTCTCCTTTTATCGGCTGATTAGATCAGCCGTTGTGTATAAAGAGCGCGGGATGGATCGAACCATGTGCGCGAAAACTCGATTGGGCGGGGCGCATTGGCCCAGCTAAACCGTTCGACATACCCCGTTATGTCACCGGGTACCTGACAGTGATCTTGGGGGCACCAGTCTGGTAAGGTTGCGACACCGACACGATCCTGTGCACGGGTAATCCAAAAGCCCAGATGCACGCGATAATACGCATAAAGAGAATCGATCAGATCCTCGCTCTGGACTGTTCCGGCGCTTTGATCCAGCCAAATCTCTTCAAGAGCGACGAGTGTATCATCCAGATAGCGTTGCCTGCGAATACGGGTTGCCATTTGATGGGGGCCGAATTCGGGTAGATCGTCAGGTTTGTCTATGGTGTTCACTGATAGAATTTTCGCACGCGGCAGACCGCCACCTTGTGGAAGTTCCAACCGGAACATACCGTAAATAAGCGCCCGGGTGTTGGTCACCTTGATGTAATTCCCAGACCCGTGCCGTCGTTCCAAAACGCCTAAATCAGCCATGTGTGCCAATGATTTACGTAGTGTTGTCACACTTGTGCCAAGGGTAAGGGCGAGGGCCCGTTCCGGTGGCAATCGTTCACCATCAATAAGCCTGCCAGCCGCGATATCGCGGATCAAAAGCTCTGCTATTTGCACATAAAGTGGCAGTGCTGGTGTGGCGTGAATTGTTTGCGTCATGCGTGCCAGTAAAAAAATGATATACTATTGATCTACATCAAAGACATGTGTACGCAAGACAAAATTCGATGACCCGCCCGGAGATTCCAATGTCGATTGTGCCGATAACCTCACCTGATTTAGATGCCGCTGAGGTGTCTTGGTTTTCGGCATTATGCTCTGATGATTACGAATTTCTTGGCGTGCCGAATGGCGATCTTCGATCGTCTTGGGATCATTGTTCGGGTATTGTAAAAACAACCGAAGACCTTGGCTTTCGCAATATTCTCTGTCCGTCGTCCTATCAGGTTGGGCAGGACACATTAAGCTTTGTTGCGGGTTGCGCGCCAATTACGTCCAAGATCAACATGCTCGCTGCGGTGCGCTGCGGTGAAATGCAACCCATCATGCTGGCCCGTACGATTGCAACGCTGGACCATATGTTGCAGGGCCGGTTGACCGTTAATATCATTTCAAGCGATTTCCCCGGCGAAAAAGCAGACAGCAATTTCCGGTATCAGCGCTCTCGTGAAGTGGTGCAGATCCTCAAGCAGGCCTGGACACGGGATGAAATTAATCACGAGGGCGAGGTCTACAACTTTGCCGGTGTGAACACAGATCCGGCACGTCCCTATCAAACCGGTGGACCATTGCTCTATTTCGGGGGCTATTCACCGTCTGCGCTGCAATTGTGCGGGGAGCATTGCGATGTGTATCTTATGTGGCCGGAACCCATGGATGCATTGGCCGAACGCATGAAAGCAGTTAATGCGGTCGCCTCGGATAAGGGGCGGACACTGGATTACGGGCTTCGTGTGCATATGATTGTCCGTGACACAGAAGCCGAAGCGCGCGAATACGCAGATCACATCGCGAGCAAACTGGACGACGAATACGGGCAGCTGATCCGTGAGCGGGCGCTAGACAGTACATCGCTCGGGGTCAGCCATCAGGCCCGGGCGCGCGAGCTTGCAGACAAATATGGCTATGTAGAGCCGAACGTCTGGACCGGTGTTGGTCGGGCGCGGTCGGGATGTGGTGCGGCTTTGGTGGGGTCCGTTGATCAGGTGATGACCAAGATCGAGGCCTATCAGAAAATGGGTATGCGGTCTTTCATCTTTTCAGGATATCCGCATCTGGAAGAGGCGCGTCATTTTGGTACAAAGGTGTTGCCGCAGCTGAAAACATGTTCGCTGCCGCATGAATATGGGCGGGTGCCGGCGACGATGCCGGATACCCCACTCGGATTAGGAGAGCGTCGCTGATGGAGCGTTTGGAATTGGCTGAAGATCTGAGCTTTAGCCGCTTGGTATACGGTATGTGGCGCCTAGCGGACGAGGGGGCAGACACCTCAATCGCCGCGGTGACACGCAAGATCGAATTATGTCTCGATCAGGGTATCACAACATTTGATCAGGCTGACATCTATGGCGGTTACGCCGCCGAAGCGGTGTTGGGCGCGGCGCTTAAGGCGAACCCGGGATTACGAAACCAGATGGAGATCGCAACCAAATGCGATATCGTCGCCCCGGTAGGACGTCATGCAAACGCGCCACATAAATACTATGATACGAGCCGCGCGCATATAGACGCCTCGGTCGAGGCGTCGCTTGCCGAAATGGGGGTTGAGCATGTCGATTTGCTGCTGATCCACAGGCCGGATCCATTTATGGACCATTTCGAAACAGGCGCTGCGTTGGATGATATCGTGGCGTCTGGCAAGGCGCGTGCCGTCGGTGTTTCGAACTTTCGCCCATGGGATTGGGATTTGCTGCAATCCGCGATGAAAACACCTCTGGCGACCAACCAGATCGAGCTGTCCCTGTCCGAGATCAATCCCTTTACAAACGGTGATTTGGCATTTCATCAGCGTCAGGGCCAGCCGGTCATGGCGTGGTCACCTTTGGGCGGTGGGTCGCTTATGACGGGCAGTGGCGATGTCGCGCATATTCTTGATGAAATAGCGCGGGATCAGGGCGTGGATCGTGCTGCCGTTGCAATTGCCTTTTTGCTGGCGCATCCCGCACGTATTTTGCCGGTGCTTGGAACAAATAACATGGATCGAATAGCTTCAATTTCCGATGCAATGTCTGTCAAAATTGACCGTCCGGCTTGGTTTCGTCTGTATCAGGCCGCCTTGGGCCGTGAAGTGGCCTGATGTCGCAGATGCCTGATCCATTGACCTTTGTTCCCGAAGCTTCCAACAGCAGACTTTTGCGTGATGCATTCGGTCGGTTTGCGACGGGTGTCACCGTCGTAACCTGCGGGTCAGATGTCGGACCGATTGCAATTACGGCAAATAGCTTTTCAAGTGTTTCGATGGAGCCGCCACTGGTGTTGTGGTCCCCGTCACGTGCATCGCGCCGCTTCCCTTATTTCGAAGCAGCCCGGAATTACGCTATTCATGTTTTATCGGTTGAACAATCTGCTCTTTGTGACGCGGTGTCAAAAAACGCCTATGCGTTGACGGACTTTGCACATACCGTGAATTCGGATGGTGTGCCATTGCTGGATGGGGCCTTGGCGCGATTTGTGTGTCATCAGCGGGCCGTCTACGACGGCGGTGATCATGCGATTATTTTGGGTGAGGTTAAGCAAGCAAGTTTGCAAGACGGTACTGCTTTGGCGTTCTACGCCGGGAAAATGGGTCAGATTGCACAATCATAAGTGCAACAACCCGCTGTAAAGGGGAGGATCCGCCATGGGCGGAGTTGTGTCGGCTCTTAACGTCGTCGCTACGTGTTTGGGAGTAGTCAACGCTGCTATTTTGCGGCTGGGCAACGCTGTCGGAGTGTTTTGCGTTGGTGCGATGGTTGTCGCAATTCTAATTCAGGTATTTTTCCGCTATGTTTTGAACAATGCTTTGCCTTGGCCGGACGAGGCGGCGCGTTTTTGCATGCTTTGGATGACCGGGGCGATGGCGCCTGTTGCCTTTCGACGCGGTGGCTTTGTGGCCATTGATATGATCCCTCGGATGTTGCCCAACCTTGTTGCACAGGTTTTAGCTTTGGTGCTTTTGGGAGTATCCTGTGTGGTGCTTTGGACCGGTGTAGAACTGGGCTGGAACCACATCACGGGGTTTGCCGGCAGCGGTAAATCAGCGTCTCTGTACACCTTTTTCAAAATCGAATTGCGTGGTGGGTTCGGAATTGACTGGGGCATTCAAAAAATGCCCAAGGCCCAGATGATGGGATCACTATTCGTAGGCGTGTGTTTGCTGCTTTCCGTTAATGTCGAACTAATTTTGCGCAGCCTGATCCGTTTGCTTGGAGGATCGTCCATGCTTCTTGAGATCGACGGCGAAGAAATGGCAGGGGCGGAATAATGCTGGTTTGGTTTCTACCTGTTTTTCTTGTTTTTCTGCTGATCGGATTGCCTGTATTTTTTGGTCTGCTGGCGGCGCCGGGGCTTCTTTTGTGGATGAACGGACAGGAACGCGACATCGCCTTGTTGTATCGCAACGTCTACAATGGCATGGACAGCTTTCCACTGATGGCGATCCCGTTTTTCATGCTGGCTGGAGAGCTGATGAACAGGGGCGGTATCACGATCCGCCTGGTTGAATTTAGTCAAGCGCTTATGGGCCATCTGCGTGGCGGTTTGGCGCATGTGAACGTTTTGTCTTCTATTCTTTTTGCAGGGCTGTCCGGTTCGGCTGTCGCGGACACGTCAGCGTTGGGGTCCATGCTGATCCCGGCGATGGAAAAACAGGGCTATACGCGCAGATTTGCGGCCGCCATCACGGCGGCGAGTTCGGTTATTGGTCCCATCATTCCCCCATCGGGGATTATGATCATCTACGCCTATGTCATGGGTGAAAGCGTTGCGGCGCTTTTCCTTGCAGGCATTGTGCCGGGTGTGCTGGTCGGCGTGTCGCTTATGATTATGATCCGGCTTATGGCCGACCGCTATGATCTACCCAAAGCAGAGCGTATTGTCCGCAAGGGCGAGCCACTCAGCCCGATGGAATATTGGTTCTCGCTGGTCCTTGCACGGTTGAACCTAGGCTATCTGATATACGTGCTGATGGGCGCTTTTGTAGAAACCGAAGGCGTGTTGGCTTGGGTCAGCTTTGCCGTCGCGTTGATCATTACACATGTGCTGCTGCTTGGATTGCGCAGTCAGGTTTCTGTTGATTTCCGTGCAGTTTGCAAACGTGCAGTGGTGCCGCTGCAAACGCCAATCCTGATTTTGGGGGGGATACTGTTGGGGGTCTTTACTCCAACAGAGGCGGCTGCCATTGCAGTTGCTTATGCCCTTTTGATCGGATTTTTTATCCTGCGCACGCTCCGTTGGGCAGATTTGCCGGATGTCTTTGCCCGGGCGGGGATTACATCGGCGGTTGTCTTATTGTTGGTTGGCGCGGCTATGGCGTTTAAGACCGTTGTCTCGCTTAGTCATGCGCCCGAAACGCTTGCGGCCTTTATCCTTGGGCTGACAGAAAATCCATTGCTGTTGCTATTCCTGATCAACATCTTGTTGTTCATTGTGGGGATGTTTTTGGATGCGGGTCCCGCGATCATCATCCTTGGGCCAATTTTGGGACCGATTTTCACAGATCTTGGTGTCGACAGTATTCACTTTGCAATCATCATGTCGGTGAATTTGACCGTGGGCTTGGCAACGCCCCCCATGGGACTTGTGTTGTTTGTGGCGGCTTCGGTCAGCCAGGAAAAAGTTGAAACCATCGCCAAGGCGATTCTGCCATTTTTAGCTGTCGAAGTTCTGGTGATTTTTCTGATCACTTACGTCCCCGCGATAAGCATGACAATTCCGCGTCTGACAGGCTTTGCAAATTGACCTGAAAGGCGCAAGAATACCCGTAAACCGAGAACCAACCTGGGAGGTACTACAATGCTCGGAAAGACCCTTAAATCGCTCACGATTGCCGCATTATTAGCCGGCACCGCGGGCGCAGCTACAGCCGCAGATTATACCCTGCGTGCCACAGCAAACTCTAATGAGAACGACGAAGACTATGACGGTCTGATCGTTTTCAAAAACTATGTTGAGGCAGCATCCAACGGTGCGATCGAGGTCGAGCTGTTCATCGGCACTCAGTTGTGCTCGAACGGAACGGAATGCTTGACCGGTGTGGCCGAAGGTCAGATCGATATCGTTATTCAGACGTCCGGCGGAACGTCCGGCTTCTTCCCGTTCGTGCAGGTTCTGGATTTGCCGTATCTGATGGCTGACGACCGTGTTGCAGAAAATGCTTTGGCAAATGGATCCGACTTTGTGACCACGATGCAGAGCATGGTTCAGGAATACTCCGAAGGCGCACTTCGTCTTATGACCATTGGCAACACCGGCGGCTGGCGGAACTTTGCCAACACCCAACGCCGTGTCCAAAACCCATCCGACATGGATGGTTTGAAAATCCGAACCGTCGTTGCGGACCTGCCGCAGGAACTGGTGCGTGCCCTCGGTGCGTCGCCCACACCGATCCCATGGCCAGAACTCTTTACATCATTCCAGACAGGTGTTGTGGAAGGATCCAAGAATGGCATCACGGACATCATGAACATGAAGTTCCCTGATGCAGGCTTGCAGTATGTAACATTGGACGGACACGCCTACATGGGCGCGCTCTGGTTCATGAACAACGAAACTTTCATGTCCATGCCAGCAGAAATGCGTACCGTAATTGTTGATGGGTTCTATCAACTGCAGCAGGCAACTTTTGCCTCGCCAAAGCGTAAGTCGATCCAAGCCTACGCCGATTTTGTTGCCGGTGGTGGTGATCTTTACGTGCCATCGCCTGCGGAAAAAGCGGCCTTCCGCGATGCGGCTTCGCCAGTTTATGACTGGTTCAAGCAGAACATTGATGGTGGCGAGCGTGCATTTGATGCACTCGTGGGTGCTGTCGCCGACGCAGAAGCAGCGATTGGTGCGACCCGCGCCGCAGACACACAGTAATCCGGTACATCCGGTGATAAGGAACGCGCGGGGGAGACCTCGCGCGTTTTCGTTTGGGCAGGGGGAGCCTATCTTGGTCAAACGGATTCTGCGGCTCGGGGAGCTGTGCCTGTTGGGGCTGTGCTTGTTGGGGCCGTGCCATGGCGCACCACCCAAGCTCAGTAGAACTGCGAATAGCTGCCAAAGCCTGCGTCCAGCGCGATCGTGGTCCAGTTTTGGTGCGCGGCTTCGGCGCGCAAGGTTGTAGCGCGGGCGAGTTTTTGGTCGGTTCGGTAGTCTGTAACGCTGTGCCCAAGGTCGGTGCGGAACCTCCGCCCCAGGCGTCCAGGCGACAGTCCGACCTCTTGCGCGATCTGTGGCACCCCGCGCGTGGGGTCATCCCGCCAAAGTCGTGCTGCCTGGTCGACAGCGGGGTGCACCGCGCGTCCCCGGCCATCCGGCACCGCGTGCCACAGGGCCCAGGCCCGGGACAACCACCAGAGCAACCCTGCATGCCGGGCGGCCAAGCCTGCGGTTGACGTTTGCGCATCGGCGATCTGTTCCAGTTCCGTGACGGCACTGTCCACAAGCTGTCGGGGCGGCAGGTCTGTGCCGCGCAAGGGGGGCAGGCCCGAGCGGTGCTCTGGCAGAGCCGCATCAGCCACCAGGACCACCCGCATGTCAAAGCCCGCCGTTTCAGACAAAAGCACGTGCTGCTGCCCGGCCATCGCCCAGAGTAGGCTGCCCCGACGCAGGGCATAAACCAGACCGTCCACGAGGTACTGGGCAGAGCCTTCGAGACCCAAAAGAACCACCAACTCCTGATGCGCCTCGGCCCCGGTGGGGCGATGTCGGCGCAGGGACCGGCGCCACATCAGACCGTGTGGAGCAGTAATACCAGCGGATGCGGGGCGTCTTCGACCATTTTTGCAATATCCTTATCCCAAATTGACAAGATCTAGGTGCAGAATGGCATATTATGACGCCTGTACCAACCGGGAGGATAACATGTTGGACGCCGCATCAAGCTTTCGCAGCCAGGGCTACGCCTTATTCGAAGGCGCGCTCAGCGCCGAGGACATCGCGCTCTTGCGGGGCGCCTGCGACCACCTACTGGACGAACCGGTGCACGATGGCGGCAACGGCGACATCCACAAAATCGGTCTGGGCAAGGCGCGCCGCTTCCTGCGCCACCGTCATGAGGAATTCCCGGGGCTTGAGGACTTCTTGCTTGGAAAGCGCATTGCTGACATCTGCGGCGCCTGCGGGATGGAGGACCCCATGCTTTTTAACGAGCAGTTTGTGGTCAAAGGCGCGGGCAAGGGGGCCAGCTTTGCATGGCATCAGGACGGTGCCTATGTGGGGTTCGACCACAGGCCCTACCTGACCATCTGGATCGCGCTGGATGACGCCACCGAAGAGAACGGCTGCGTGTATATCCTGCCCCGGGATCTGAAGGCCGAGGGGCATCTGGACGCCCACGAATGGCAAGACGACAGCAACGAGCTAAATGGATATTTTGGCTCAGAAACAGGCATGCCAATGACTTGCAAAGCAGGCACAATCGTGGCTTTCTCTAGCCTGACGCTCCACAGTTCGGGGGCCAATACGACCGGCACGCCACGCCGGGCCTATGTCACGCAGTATAGCCAGGGGCCGATCATTGACCCAAATACAGGTGCACCAAAACGATTTACAAAACCGCTGCGAGCCTGAGGGCTTAGCGGAAGGGATACATCCACGGTCGATAATCATCGATCAGGATTTGCGCACGCGCGATTTGATCGGGTGTCATCCGGTGGACAACCTCTTCCAAACTGATGGCGGCGTCGGGATCTCCGCCAATTGCCGACAACGCGTACCAAAGGTAGGCGCGAACCAGATCGGGGGCGGGCATGCCGCGCCCGACCTCGTAGTACCAGCCGATGCCGGATTGCGCGCCGGGGTGCCCCTTGAGCGAGGACCGCAGATACCATTCAAAGGCGCGCTCGTCGTCGCGCTCGACGCCCAGGCCAAGCGCATACATGACGCCGATCAGTTCCTCGGCATCGGCATTGCCGGAGCGGGCCAGCGGCAGAAAGGCTTGCATTGCGTCTTCGAACTGCCCGTTTTCCATAAGATCGCGGGCCTGTTCCAGTCCTTGCGCTTGGGCAAAAGGCGCGGTGAGGCAAAATACAAAGGTAAGAAACGTGCAGCGCATGTGGCGGGCCTTTTGCTGTGGGGGTCGGTTGCATTTGCGGATTTACCCGCACCGATGTCAGACAAGGATTTCCTACAATTCGATATGGAGCAAGCCCGTTTGGGCCAGTTGTTGTTCTATGATCCGATCTTGTCTGGAAACCGCAACATTGCCTGTGCAACATGTCACCATCCCAAGTTCGGTACGGGGGATGGTCTTAGCCTCGGAATAGGTGAAGGGGGACAGGGTTTGGGGCCGGATCGTGTGCCGGGCACCGGGTCGGCACGCATTCGCAAGCGAATTCCGCGCAATGCGCCTGCGCTTTGGAACCTTGGCGCGAAAGAGTTCACCGTTTTTTTTCATGATGGACGCGCGACGGCCCTCGATACATATGACAACAGCTTTGATACTCCGGCAGAGGAATGGTTGCCCGACGGGCTGGATAGCCTTCTTGCAGCCCAGGCTATATTTCCGCTTACCGCACAGTTTGAAATGGCAGGCAATCCGGGTGAAAATCAGGTCACCGGTGCGGTGCATGACCGTATCGACGGTGCATGGCCCATTCTCGCAAAACGTGTGCGGACGATCCCCGAATATGGTGAGCGTTTGCAAAAGGCCTTTGATCTGAATGGTCCAGAAGAGGCTGCGATTGAACATATCGCAAACGCCTTGGCGGCATTTATGAAACTGGAATTTCGAAGCACAGACAGCCCGTTTGATGCCGCACTGCGCGGCGGGACGGGTGCGTTGGACGTACATCAAGCACGTGGTATGGACCTGTTTTATGGCAAGGCTGGATGTAGCAGTTGTCATAGCGGAGCATTGCTCACGGACCATAATTTTCACGCACTCGGAATTCCCGGATTTGGCCCGGGTCGGACGCGCCGTTTTGACCCTATGCCACGAGATGTGGGTCGCATGGGGGAAAGCGATCTTTTGGAAGACATGTACCGTTTTCGGACACCGTCCTTGCGCAACGTTGCCCTGACGGCGCCCTACGGACACAATGGGGCCTACCCCACGTTGGAGGGGATCGTTCGCCACCATCTTGATGTGCACGGAATGCGTGCGGTTTGGACACCAGAGATGGCGCAGCTGCCGGATGTGCCCTGGCTGGTGGGCGTGGACTTTGCCATTCGCGAGGACCGTTTCGAGATGGCGCGCGAGGCAGCGGCGTTGGACATCGTCCCGCGGGACCTGACCGATGACGAGATCGCAGACGTCATTGCGTTTTTGCATGCTTTGACAGGGCGCTCTGCTCGGGTTGGCGTGCTGGGCATTCCCGATGCAGTTCCCAGTGGTCTGCCCGTCGCGGGTCAGTGACAACAGTGCGTTTTTCGAAGCCATTTGTGTAATGGACCGTGTGGTTTTGTGGATCAGAGACATGGCAGGATGCTCTGCTGCACTGGTGATGCTGTGTGGAATTTCAACCAAGCCGCGTTGCCTCGTGTCCAAAACATAGCCACGCCGTGCCTGCGCGCGCAGCTATCATTGACAGGTTTCAGGCTTTCGGACTCTATGCGCATCCGTTCCGCTGGACAGCACCGGCCTTAGACAACGGATCCCAACCATCCGACGCAAGAGACCGCCGCCTCGACCACAGCCAGAACCGACAACCCCAAAGGTTCAATATACGTGGTGGTGAACACCCACAGGCCCCAAAGTCTACAGACCAAGATCCCCGCCCATAGCGCGCCAAGTGTTGCGGGCGGGGTACTGCTCACCAAAGCGGGCATCTCACCGGTGTCATTCCGTTCGGTTCCGCCCGTGGTCCACATCTTGGAACGATGTGGTGCCTAGGTAAAAGCTGACAAAAACACCAGCACCAGATGCACCAGCGTTGGCACCAGTGTCGACAGCAGCGCCCAGATCAACCACGAATACCCCATGCGCCCCTCGGGCGATTTCAGATCATCAAAGATCGGACGCAAGGCTATATAATTCTGTCCGGCAAGATGGTTGATAAGGGCGACCTTGCCACACAGGGCCAGTCCCAATCCGATCAGCTGGGCCACCGCTGCGATCCTGTCTGCAATCCAGATGATTGCAGTCATAAAATTGCGTTTCCTGCGCTCCAACCCGGATCAGTCCCAACGTGATGCCATAAGACTGACCGATGCCACAAATCGCACAGCCACCACTGCGATAACAGCGCATATCACCGTGGCCCGTATCCAGCCGCGGTCTTCTGCGCCAATGCCGGTGTCTGCGCCTGTGATCCCCCACTGCACAAGCAGAAATGCCAGCGTATGGACCTGTCACGGTTTCGTGCCGCCCCAAGTGCTCGTTTAAGCCACTTTCCTTTCGAAAGCGACGGGGCTTTTCCAGCCCAATGCTGAGTGGCGTCGGCGCGGATTGTAGAACCCAT
>JAQXDR010000074.1 GCA_029251265.1 Pseudoprimorskyibacter sp.
TCAATTACCTTATGCAGACGGGGTGCGCGTGGATCTGTGGCGGTATCAACTATATGCAAATTATTGGACCGGACGCCGGGTAGGATGAGGTATTTGCGGCTCATTTCGCCATCATCAAAACAGGATGAACAGGCATTCCAACCCATATGGTGCAGTTCGTCACCGATTCCGGGCATCTCCAGACGATGGATAACCTGAGAATATGTTGAGCTGTCGGGATCCACATCAACAGTTGCCAGATAATCCGGTTTCTGGATGCCCGTTCCGGTATAAATAGCAATTGTATAGAGTAATTTTTCGCGGGGAGCTTTTATGGCTGCCTGAGGGCTGGCGTAACCCGGTCCACAACATTCTGACATTTTATCCTCCCATTCGATCGGCAATTGCGACGATTCGATACATATCTCGCAACACCGGTTTTTCGATCAGTTTGCCATCGACAACGATCAGGCCCGTGTTTGCAGCCTCGAACTTTGAAATAATGCGTCGGGCACGCGTTATCTGGTCTGAAGATGGTGTAAATACTTCATTCAGTGCTGCTATTTGCTTTGGATGTACGGACCCTTTTCCCGAAAATCCAAGATCGCGCACTTTTTCGGCTTCGATCCGCATGCCTTCGGGATCATCCAGATCAAGGAAAGGCACGTCAATGACATCAAGACCCGCAGCTGCAGCTGCATGTACCACACGTGATCGCGCATAAATCATGGAGTCAAACGTGTTCTGGCACCGCAGTTCGGCGGCCATGTCGACGCCGCCAAAGAACAACGCATCGATCCGGTTTGAACATTTGGCGATTTCAAATGCAGCCTCTAACCCTTCGTTGGTTTCGATGATTACATGAAGACGGGTTGCGTGGCCTGCCTCGGTCAATAGTTGGTCCAGAATGACCACTTCTTCAGGCGAACGAACCTTGGGCATCATCAGTGCTGGTGGGGGCGTCGATGTTGCCAAAACAGCATTCACATCTTCGATCCCGAACCGTTCGCGCATGGAATTGATCCGCACGATCCGCTCAACGCCATCGTCTGCTTGTGGCTCTTTGAAAAGGGCCAAAGCGCTCGCGCGCGCCTCGGATTTGTCTTTGGGTGCTATTCCGTCTTCAAGTTCGATACAGACAATATCTGTTCCGCTGGCCAGTGCCTTGGGAAACATGTCGGGCCGCAGTCCTGGCGTAAATATAAAACTGCGGCGGGGACGTGCGATTGATGAAGTCATGCAAACCTCTGGGGTGAAGATGTGATTTTGATCATGCCAGTCCGTGCAATGTTTTGGTTTCGAGATAGTCTTCGAGGCCCATCAAACCGCCTTCTCTGCCATTACCCGATTGTTTGTAGCCACCGAAGGGCGAGCCGTAGTTGAAAGCCCCGCCGTTTATATGCACCGCACCCGCACGAAGTTTGGCTGCAACACGTTCTGCGCGGTCGACAGAGCCTGTTTGAAGATACGCTGCCAGTCCGTAAGGTGTATCATTGGCGATACGGATGGCATGATCTTCATCATCGAAGGGAATAATGACCAAAACCGGGCCAAAAATTTCCTGCTGAGCAATGGCCATGTTGTTTTCGACATCGGAAAAAAGAGTAGGCTTTACATACCACCCGCAGTCTAAGCCATCCGGTCTGCCCGGTCCCCCGGTAAGCAAAGTCGCCCCTTCGCTGATTCCGGTTTGGATCATCTTTTGCACGCGATCATATTGAATTTGATCAAACAAGGGTCCGATGTGATCACCTTCTTGGGCCGGATCGGCGACCGTTATTCCATCGGCCGTGCGTTTGGCGATTTCAAGAACCTCATCATAACAAGACCGTTCTACCAAAAGGCGCGTCGGTGCATCGCAGGACTGGCCTGTATTGTACATACATTCGTGAACGGATGCAGAAACGCGCTCTTCCAGATCACAATCCGCAAAGACAAGATTTGGCGATTTCCCGCCAAGTTCAAGCGTGACGCGTTTAACGGTATCAGCTGCGTCACGAGTGACGGCCGTGCCGGCCCTTGTCGAGCCGGTAAACGACATCATCTGTATATCAGGATGGCGGGACATGGCCGCCCCAACCGTGATCCCGTCCCCCTGCACCAGATTGAAAACACCTGCGGGGTACCCCGCCTTGTGGATAATTTCGGCGTAAATCATCGCCGAGATGGGCGTGTGTTCTGACGGCTTCAGAACGCATGTGCAGCCCGTCGCGAGAGCGGGAATAACCTTGAGCGCGATCTGGTTCATTGGCCAGTTCCAAGGTGTGATCAGACCACACACACCGATCGGTTCGCGTAGCAAAACATCACCATTTGGGAGCACCGTCCGCTCGGTCATGGTCTCCAGCGCGTCTATAAAGCCCTGAAGATGACCGATAGCAGCATCGGCTTGTGCATCGCGTGCCATGGTGATTGGTGCGCCCATTTCCATCCGCATCGCTTGGGCGAGGTCCTCAAATCTGGCTTCGGTTTCTTTTTTCAACGCGTAAAGCAATGCAAGGCGTTCGGATTTGCTGGTTTGGGAAAAACTGCGAAATGCGGCGCTTGCGGCAGATACGGCACAATCCACATCTTTGCTGCTGCCCATGGCAACGGTCGCAATCTGTGTCTCGGTCGCAGGGTTCAAGACTGGCATCTTGATGTCGAGGGCCGGTTCAACCCATTGTCCATCAATATAAAAATTTGAAAGGTTATCCATCTATCGAGGCTCCGCTTTTGTCCATGCGTAGTGTTCATACTGTTTGTCGACCGGCGTTCGCGCCAGATGGTTGACGTAGTTGCTGATTGTTTTCTGGGCCAATCCCAAGACGACTTCTAACATATTCTGATGCGTGTATCCGGCATTAAGAAAAGCAGCGATTTCGGCGTCAGTTGCATTTCCGTGGTTTCGCAACATTAAAAGTGTAAAGCTGCGCAGCGCCTCAAGTTTTGCAGAAGGCAACGGAGTTTCATTGCGCAATGCATCAGATACCGTATCGCTGACCCTCATCGCCTTGGCCATTTGAGTGTGGGCTGGGACGCAGAAGTGGCACTGATTTTCGACATTGATTGTTTGCCAGACGACAGTCTTTTCTTCATTAGTAAAACTGGATGCAGAAAAAGCCTGATGTAGTGCGGTGTAGGCGCTTAATGTTTCGGGGGATTCCGCCGCCACCGCATAAAACCCGTTCGGGCCCGATTGCGCCAACAGATTTTCCAACATCTGTTGGCTTTTCGGGGGCGCAGAGCAGAGATCGTGGAAAACGAATTCCGTCTGTATCTGACGTCTGTGTTTTGTCATCAACGCGCCTTTATGATGGCTGTTTCAACAAGCGCGCACATTTCGTCAAAGCTTGCTACGCGTGGATTGGTTGCGGCGGCGCTGTCTTGCATGGCTTTTTCCGCGATGCGTTCGATACAGTCTGCGGGCACGCCAATCTCGGTCAGGGCTCTTGGGATGTTCAGATCGTCCAGTGTTTTTACAATAGTGGCGATAAAAGCATCGGGAGAGGTGTCTGCGAGATTCATAGCATCCGCCATGCGTTTCACTTTGTCCTCCATTCCGGGCAGGTTATAGCGCAGCACCACAGGTAGGATGATCGCATTGGTTAACCCGTGCTGGGTGTCATATTCGGCACCAACCATGTGTGAAATTGCATGAACAAAGCCCAGACCTTGCATAAAAGAAATGCCAGCCAGACAAGAGCCAGCCAACATACCGCCACGCGCGGCTAGGTTTTCAGGTTCACGCATGACAACGGGCAACCAGTGCGAGACGAGCGCAAGCCCCTCAAGCGCCAAACCATCACATAGCGGATTAAAACCTGGCACTAGATAGGCCTCAATGGCATGGACCATAGCGTCAACGCCGGTCCAAGCGGTTAAATTGGCTGGCAGACCAACGGTCAGTTCAGGATCAAGAATAGCCAGAGACGGTTTTAAGTCTGGGTGACAGATACAGAACTTCATGCCTTTGGCGGTGTCCGTGACCATTGCGGTGCTTTCAGTTTCGGCACCAGTTCCGGCAGTGGTCGGAATCGTGATCAGGGTTGGAAATTGTTCGTCGGCTGTCACCGTGATCGGGGGTTTTTCCCACTCAAAAGCCCATAGATCGATTGAATTATTGGCCGTTAGACAAATGGATTTACCCCCGTCCATGGCGCTGCCGCCGCCGATGGCGATGACAGCATCATGTCTGCCGATACGAAATTCGGTGCGGCCTTTTGCGATTTCATCATCACGCGGATTTGGAGAAATTTCGGAAAAAACGGTTGATTCAAGATCTGCATCTTTCAGATATTTCTGCAATTTGGCTATGAATGGTAGGTTCCGGCTTCCTCGGTCGGTGACGATCATTGGCTTGCTCAGCCCCATTGCCACACACCTGTTTCCGATTTCCGCCAAACGCCCTGGCCCATAGGCGATGGGTATCGGAAAGCTCCAGTCCTGTGGCATCAAGATGTCGATATCAGTCATATATCTGGCCTTTGCGGTATATCGCGGTTTATGCCCCGTACGATGTGTTTTTCTTTGTCAAAAAAGGGCAGGTCGACGATTTGGCTATTGTGGAGGGACCCATTTGGAAGCTGCATGGACAGCGTGCGTCCGGACCAGTCGGCGGGGCGATGAAATCGTACGTAGCCGATGCCAAGACCCAATGTCGGGGATGGCACCCCGGCTGTTATCCATCCGACGGCGCTATCACCATCCAGTACGATAGCGCCTGCTGCGGGTGTTTCGGTGGCACAGGTCAGACCG
The DNA here is from genome assembly GCA_029251265.1 of Pseudoprimorskyibacter sp. GTDB lineage: Bacteria > Pseudomonadota > Alphaproteobacteria > Rhodobacterales > Rhodobacteraceae > JAQXDR01. The sequence goes on from JAQXDR010000074.1 coordinate 4,717, forward strand.
AACAGACACGGTCGGGTGTCTTTGTCGATCAGGGCGTCGCGACCGATAAAATCCCCTTTGCCCATATCGACGAAGGGTGACAACCCGGCCTCGAACGGTGTCATTGTCGTATCAATATCGGTGAGATTTCCTAAAATACCGCCCTCGATGCGCCTGATGGTTAGGGCACGCGTTGAAGAAAACTCCATTCCATAAGGTGCTCCGCTTGCCATCATGTGATCCCATAAAGCGATATGATCTGTTTGGCCCGCGACAGAATAAATTTCGTATCCCAGTTCGTTGGTAAACCCTGTTCGCGAAACATAGAGGGTTTGCCCTCCAAGATCGAAATAGCCGGAACGAAAATACCGCAATGTTTCATCAATTGCCCCGCCAGACGCCTTGTTCATGATGTCAAGCGATGCAGGTCCCTGTATCTGTAAAACTCGACTGCGCGGATCAGATATCGTGACGTTGAACCCGCTGCTGTGGGCCACCAGCCAACTTTCAAACGGACCATCAGCCTGCACGTACCAGAACCGGTCATCGGCTAACCGGAAGACGACACCGTCCATAAATATCCCGCCCTGCGGTGTGCAGGCGATGCCATAATAGCCACGTCCTTCGGTCATGTTAGCAATTTTGCGGGTCAGTATTTTTTCCAAAAAAGGTATGGCATCTGGCCCTGAAATTTCGATGGGTTTTTCAGGGACATCAAAGATCAGGGCTTTTTGGCGCAAACACCAGTATTTTGCGATATAGTCTTCGCCAAGATACATCGCGAAGAAGCGGCCCGCGTATACTCCGCGGACCATTTTGGAACTGTTTGTTCGTTCGATGAACGGAGATTCTTCGTATCGACGGGCGCTTATGGCGACGTTGTTTTCCAAGTCTGCAGCTTCTTGAATATTGCTCATTTGTGAACTCGTGTGGCTTTGGGTGGCAAAGATTGCAGGATTTGAGGGGGCTGATGGGCGGTGACTGGTGGAGCGTTCACACACAGTTCCACATCAATTAAACAAGAATGCGCAGTTGGTCCCTGACCCAACTTTGACGTACCTTTGTCGCATGTCAGGACATTGGGGTTCCCCAGTTTGCACAAGCCTGTTTCGTCCGGATCGTACCAAGCGCCAGTGCTGATCTGAACGACGCCTTGCCGAATAGCGGGATCTATAACAAGGCCGGCCAGACAGGCGCCACGATCGTTGAATAAACGAACAATGTTACCATTATTCAATCCTCGGGCGGCGGCATCTTTCGGATGCATCGTAAGGGGCTCGCGTCCGGATATCCGTTTGGCTTTACTGACCTGCCCGTGATCGAACTGCGAATGCAATTTATCCTTTGGCTGGTTGGAGATCATGTGGAGAGGCCATGTCCCAGCATTTCCCAGCCATTCATAAGGCTCTTGCCAGACAGGGTGACCGGGACAGTCGTCGTATCCAAAGTCGGACACGGTCTGTGAAAAAATTTCAATCCGGCCGCTGGGGGTTGCCAACGGGTTTGCATGTGGGTCCGACCGAAAAGCCTCAAGCATGACCGTTGGTTTTGGGGGTGTTTGCAGTTTGAACCAGCCTTTGGAACGAAATGTGTCATAGTCGGGCATCTTGATCCCAGCATCCTCCGCACGGCCAACGGTCTGGTCATAAATCACTCGTTGCCAATCGTGATCATTGCGCCCCCCGGTAAAGGCGTCGGCCACACCCATTTCACGGGCAATCCCTGCAAAAATGTCATGGTCATTGCGTGCCTGTTCGTATGGCTTGGTCAGCTGGGACATCGACACGACGTATGGATCACGCGATGTCATTGCGATATCTGTGCGTTCAAGAGGCGTCGTGCAGGGCAGGATGATGTCGGCGTGCTTTGCAAGGCTGTTCCAGCACCATTCGTTCACAATAATTGTGTCCGGTTTTTGCCAAGCCTGCATCATGCGGTTCAGATCTTGGTGGTGATGAAAGGGGTTGCCACCCGCCCACCAAACCAATTTGGTTTCAGGGTAGGTATGGCGTTGACCGTTAAAATCAAAGGTCTTTCCGGGGTGCAGCAAAAGATCACTAATCCGTGCCACGGGGATAAACGCCTCAACCCGATTGTCACCCTGAGGAAACGAGGCACCAGGAATGATGGTATAATTTCCACCGATGTAATTCATGGCGCTATAGCCAAAACCGAACCCACCGCCCGGCAACCCGATCTGGCCCAGCATCGCAGCCAGAGTGATGGCCATCCAGAACGGTTGTTCCCCGTGATCCTGACGTGTCAGGGACCAGCTGACAGAAATCATTGTGCGTGTCGCAGCCATATGCCGTGCAAGGGATGTGATGGACGTGGTCGGAACTTCGCAGATAGTTGCAGCCCATTCTGCTGTTTTTGGAATGCCATCTGTCTGACCCGTTAGGTAGGGAAGAAAATGTCCGTAGCCTTCGGTGAACGTGTCTAGAAAGGCTCTGTCCACCAGACCTTCGTTATGAAGTGTGTGAGCGATGCCCAACATCATAGCAACATCGGTGTTTGGACGCAGAGCGAGCCACTTGGCATCCAAATCGTCCAATAGATCGGATTTCAACGGGCTGATGTTGACTATGTCAATGCCGGCAGCGGCGAGGCCCGCCATGCCGCCATGCTGTATATGACATCCTGTGCCACCTTGGCTGATTTGACCGTTCTTCAGGGGCATGCCACCAAAACACACCATCAACTTGGTATGTTCGTGCAGGACGTCATAGCAGGTGCTGGTGTCCAAATATGTACGGAAACTGCCCAGAACATGCGGTATCATGGCCTCTGCCGCGGCAAAGCTGTAGGTGAACTTTGACCATGTGAACCCGCCGATACAGTTCAAAAAGCGTTTCAGCTGGCTTTGTGCATGATGGAACCGCCCAGCACTGGCCCAGCCATAAGAGCCACCATAGATTGCCTGATTGCCAAAATTATTACGCACACGATTCAGCTCTGTTGCAATCAGCGTATTGACCGTTTCCCAACTGACCTGAACAAAGGGATCCTTTCCACGCAAATCGGTGCGACATCCCGGCCCCCCGTCCAGCCAGCTTTTGCGCACCATCGGGGTATCTATGCGCGTGGGCCCGTGCTGGACATTTAAAATGCCTTGACCGATTGGGGATGGATCCGTGTCATGTTCAAAAGGCACAAGATTTTCAACCTCACCATCACGGACTTGGGCGCGATACGTGCCCCAATGCGAACTTGTCAGGGGGAGATCTTGTGATGCTGCCATTGAGTAACGCGTTCCTTTATCCGCCTGATGAGAAAGGATTGGATGTGTAGCGTTCCTGAAGCTTTGCGCTCCAGGCTGCGGTCATTCTGTCAGCGATAATTGCGATGACGGCCATTCCAATGCCCGCAGTCATACCAACGCCAAAGTCACCATCGCCCAGACCAATATAGACCTGTTGCCCCAGCCCACTTGTGCCGACCAACGCCGCGATCACCAACATGGAAATACCAAACATAATTGTCTGGTTCAGGCCCAACATCATTTCTGGCAAGGCCAATGGTATTTTGACCCGCATCAACAACTGCCATCGCGTGCAGCCCATGCATTCAGCCGCTTCGACCACGTCATGCGGGACGTTCCGCAAGCCATGTTCGCTGTAGCGAATGGCGGGCACGATGGCATAGGCTATCACAGCAAGAAGCGCGGTGAATTCTCCAATTTTGAAGATCATGACAAAGGGGATCAGCAAAACAAACAGGGGCATGGTCTGTAACGTGTCATTGATGGGGCGCAAGAACCGTGAGACGGGTTCGAATTCGGACGCAAGAATTCCAAGCGTGGTTCCAAAGACAAAAGACAAGACCACGCCGATCCCACAAAGGTAAATACTAAGCAATGTTTGCGGCCAGATGCCCGCCATCAAAAGATAGGCCAGTCCCCCCAAAACAGCCAAAGCCAGGCGGGGACCAGCCAATTGCCACGACACATATGCCATGATCATCCAGATTGCTGGCCACGGCATGCGCGTTAGGCCAAAAAATAGCACAATCGCCAATAGACCAATCACCACGGCTTGGTTCTGTCGTCCTAAAATCCAAGCGGCACCCATGAGGACAAGCGCCCCGATACCGTAAAAGATCTTAAGCGTAGGCGTAAACTGAAACCCCCACGAAAATGGAGAAATTACCTGTTCTAAACCCATTTTGAATGGCAGCATCAGATAGAAAAAAGCCCACTTTTTGATCAAAGCTATCCATGCAGCATATTCAATGATGACATAGTCGATCGCTGTGTTGAGCGGGCCGGAAGGATCATAAACCCAAGTTTTGGGATACGTCTGAAGCACGGGAAAGATCAGGCTGGCACAATACAACACCAAGGCGCCTGCCAGTGTGATCAAAAGATACTGGTGCCTTTTGGTAAAAGATGTCTCTGTTGTCTGTTCATCAGCCGGTTTGCGATTGGCAAAGCCTGATGTGATACGGTCCATTAACATCGCCATCAATGCGATAACGATGCCTGCGACCAGACTTTCCCCAAACCGTGCTTTGCGCATGGCGGACAGGACTTCCCAACCGATATCTGACGAACCGCCGATAATGGATGCAATAATCACCATGGAAAATGCAGCCATAGTGGTTTGGTTTATGCCAAGTAATATTTGACGGGCGGCGCTTGGAACGCGGACTCGAAAGAACAATTGTGCTTGCGTGGCGCCGGACATCAGACCTGATTCAATGACCTCTTCGGGTACGCGGCGCAGGCCCAAAAGCGTGTTGCGGACCATTGGTGGAAACGCAAACAGAATGCCGGCAATCAATCCAACCACCACGCCAAATCCGAACAAAAGCAGAATTGGCAAAAGATAAGCAAAGGCGGGGATGGTTTGCAACGCATCCAGCGTCACCATAATAGCCCGTTCGGCGCGAGGATAGAAAAACCCGGCTGTGCCAATTGCAAAACCGATAATGACAGCCAGCGGTACTGAAACAGCCACCAGTGCCAACGAGTTCATGGATTCAATCCAAAGCCCCACGACCAACATGTAGCTTAACGATATGGCGGTGAAGATAGCGAGCCTCCAACCGGCAGCCGCGTAGGCAACAACCATCAGAATGAATACAGATACAGACCACGGTAGCCACGTCAAAAGATTGCGTACCGCAGACATCGGGATATCAAGCACTGCGGAAACAGAGCGAAAAAAGGCGCCGGTTGTATCCACGACCCATGCCATGATGGTATTCAGAACAGATACAATGGGGATAACCCATTCTTTGGGATAGCTGATCAACCAAGGGGCAGCTTCGCGAAGCGACAACAACACCAGCGTCAGTCCCAGAATGCCAAGCCATATGACAGAGGCAGGCCGTAGGGTCCAAATCTTCAAATTTACAGAAACATTTGTATCCGCGCTCATCCGACCATGCCTCGTGGATTTGCTGACTTGGGTGTTTGTGCTGATCCTCGTGAGAGTGCGCACACAACAGATGTTGGCGTAACCACGCCAATCGGTCTGGACTCCTCAACAATGGCAATTCCGTCTTTATGCTCCGCAAGGCTGGAGAGTATATTTTCTACGCATTCTGAGCCCTGCACCCGATGCATTTGTGGGGTTAGCTTTGCAGTTTCATCCATCACGTCGCGTGCCAAAAGAACCCGTGCCAAGGGCACGTCGCTTGTGAATTCAGCGACGTAATCATCTGCAGGGTTTATAATGAGTTCAGTTGGTGTGCCAATCTGTACGACCATGCCATCCCGCATAATCATCATCCGGTCAGCGATGCGCAGCGCCTCAAGAAAATCATGCGTTATAAAAACAATCGACTTTTTTAAAGAAGATTGGATGCGCAGAAATTCATCCTGCATTTGACGCCGGATCAATGGATCCAACGCAGAAAACGGCTCGTCAAGAAACCATAATTCCGGTTCAACGGCCAAAGATCGCGCAATCCCAACCCTTTGTTGCTGACCGCCCGACAACTGGCGAGGATAACTGTTTTCGCGCCCTTCAAGGCCAACAAGTTCGATCACTCTTGCGGTTTTTTCACGTTGATCTTTAACAGACAGGCCCTGCAGGCTCAGTGGAAAAGAGATATTCTCGGCAACAGACAGATGCGGTAACAAGCCAAAGCTTTGAAAGACCATACCCATCTTGTGGCGACGTATATCGATCAGCTCGGATTTGCTTTTTTTAAGAAGATCTTCACCATCCAGCAGGATTTCGCCATGGGTCGGTTCAACCAGACGCGAAAGACAGCGTACCATCGTGGATTTGCCGGATCCTGACAAACCCATAATGACAAAAATCTCACCTTCGTGCACATCAAACGAAACGTCAGCAGCCGCAGGGATAGCACCATCACTGCGAATTTTGTTTGTTAACGCTTGGATATCCGTACTGGCTTGCTCGGTTGCGGTTTGGAGGTATCTGTGAGGCTGGCTGCCGTATACTTTCCAGACATTGCGGCAGGCGATTTTGACATTTTTGTTTTGTGTCACCGGTGTGACCCCCTTTTTCAGATGCGCTGTCAGTGGAAAGCGCATCTGGCCATTTGGGACGCGAAAGGCCCTGCAGGCCAGTGCTATTTGTTTGTCTAGGCATTAAAAAGGGGCGAGACTTGAAGTTTCGCCCCCGTCCACACCAATTTGGTGCCTAGGCCTTAAGACTATTTGCTGGCCTCAACCCATGGCATCCAAACGGCTTCGTTGTTTCCCATCCATTCTGCTATGACTTCTTCCAGCTCTCGCTTGTTGAAATCAATCTCAAGCAAAAGGCTGTTTTGAGTTCCGTTGTCGATGGAAAGAGCCTGCATGATCTTGAACGCGCCGGGCCAATGTGATTCAAAATCGCGCGAGACGATCTTGGATATATTCGCTTGTTTGAAACCACAGTCGCCGGTTTTGTCAGCATAGATACCGGGGGCTGGATTGGTATCGCAGTCGGGCGTGTACCCGGGGAACTGGACCCAATCAAAATCCATTTCCGAATGAACCCAATGAGGTTCCCAGAACATCACCAGCATGGGTGACCCGGTCTTATAAGCAGATTGCATTTCAGCGATCATTGCGCCTTCGGAGCCACCTGCAATAGGTTCGAACGGCAAACCGGCGTTGTTGACCAAGTCTTTGGAACGTGTGCCCCAATCGGCAGGGTATGTAATCAGACGGCCCTTTGGGAATGTTTCGGCAGCGGCAAACAACTGCGAGCATTCGATAAGCGCGTTGACGTCTGGCAAGCCGGGACACTGATCATTCATGTAACTGGGGTACATCCAGCTTTCGATAGGCTCTAGTCCAGTCAATCCTAGAACAACAATATCACCGCTTTCAACAGACTTTGGATATATCTCGCCAACGTTGTTGCCCCATGTTTCGGGCTGCAGATGTAAATTGCCCTGCGCGATAGCTGCGAACTGTGGCACGGCACCGGCAGTTACATATTCGACATCGTATCCTGCTGCTTGAAGCACGCTTCCGGATATATGTGCAGACACGTGCTGACCCGTCCATTCGTTAATGGCAATTTTGATCGGGTCACTGCTGTCAGCCAGCGCAGCGCCACCCATTCCAAGCATAGTAAGGCTGATGATGCCCGCTGTTTTGGTGAACTTTTGCATGATCTCTCCCTGATAATGCGTTTCTCTGGCATGGCAGAGAAACGCATATATATTTGTTACTTTTGTGGTAAAAACTTACTCATGGTTAGTTTTTTGTGTCAACGGTTGATTTGAGGACGCATTTGGCTGACAGTTAAATCGTTGATGGTCGAGGTTTCGAATAGAATGGCACCAGCGCGGTCAAGCTCAATCAGATCAATCAGACGCGTTGAATTATCGCGTGCTGCGTTTGAAGCCGTTGTTAAATATGGCTTGCGACGCACGACATTGGACAAGGTTGGTGAGATTGCAGGCGTTTCCAAGGGCGTGGTGCTGCATCACTTTAAGGATAAAAGTGCTTTGCTGGAGGCTGTGTTTAGAGGATCGAACACGCTGTTGAGTGAATCTTTGGTCGAACTATATCGTTTCGCCGAAACGCCGTACGAGCGGTTGTGGGCCATTGTGGTTGCAAATTTTTTTGAGACGATTTTCACTCGTAGGATTTGTCAGGCTTGGGTATCGTTGATTTCCGAGGTGCCGCATAATGTCCAATGCCAGAGGGTTCAAATCGCAAATAATGAGCGTATTCGCAGCAACCTGATGCATGAACTTAGGCACTTTTTACCCGAGAAAGAAGCGCGACAGGTTGCGCGTCATCTAGGGGTCCATATCGATGGTATTTGGGTGCGTGCCGGCCTGTTACCGGGACCGGTCGACAGCAGCATGGCTGTTTCGGAAATAGAATACGCGATTTCGAAACTATTACCTTTTGACGCCGTGAGTGCAGAAAAACACAGACAGGCCCGGGCAAAGATCGAAAATGTTGCCAAGATTGCTCTTGGGTCTCGGGCTTTTCGCGAAAAATCGTTGCAGGCCTGAGATGGCTTTGATGATCGCAAAAGACTGGTTTGAAGTGCGCCCCATGGGTGATGGCGTCTCGTTGATCCGCGAAAAATACGTAGCGCACTGGCTGCGATGTAACATTTGGCACATCAAGGGCCGTGATCGGGACCTGGTAATCGATACTGGCATGGGGCTGCGGTCATTAACGGAAGAAGTGGCACTTTTGGCAGAACGTCCAGTCACGGCCATTATGACCCACAGCCATTTTGATCATGCAGGCGGACTGCATGATTTTTGCGACCGTTGTGGGCATAAGTCCGAGGCAGCTATTATCGCACAACCGACAGCGACTAACACCGTTGCCGACATTGGATATGTCAGGGCAGATACCTTTATAGCACTGCCTTACGCCGGATTTTCGCACCAAACTTATACGGTTCGGTCGGCTGCTCTGACCGGATACCTTGATGAAGGTGACGTTATCGATCTGGGAGATCGTGTGTTTCAGGTCTTCCACTTGCCGGGGCATTCGCCGGGATCGATAGCGTTATTCGAAAAGACTACGGGCCTATTTTTCAGTGGTGACGTGATTTATGATGGAGCATTAATTGATAACTTGTATCATTCGCAAGCTGAGGTTTTGCGTGTCTCTCACGGTCGGCTCCGCGACCTTGCGATTACGACCGTACATGCCGGACACTTTAGTTCTTTTGGATATGAAAAGATGATCAAATTGCTTGATGAATATCAATCAGGCGGGCTGCGCCTTCAGGAAGCATCCAGCTGGATCGCACAGGAAATCCAGAAGGACTGAAATAAGGGGCCATGGTAACAGAAAACGGCTGTCGTGACTGGTGGACTGACTTGGATCGGTTTTGTAGAGGCGAAAGCATTGGCCGATAATGATATTCGTGTTGCCATCGGCGCGTGGCGCGGTGGAGACACAGCCATGTACGCGGACATGCGAAGCGTGCTCGGCGAAGATACGGCAATGCGTCCCCTAAATGTATGGGACGAAAGATCTGTTAATGCATTTTGTAAATCAGTGCGGGACGAAGCAGGAAGTATTGATATCTTGGTCAATGCAGCAGGGATATGTTTGCATCAAACAGCGACAGGCCACAGTCTTTCTGATAGGAAAAACGTTTTGGAAACCAATCTTACAGGCCCATTTTGACGCGCCATGCCTGCCTGCCCAGTATGATCGACGCTTGATGGGGCTCGCCATGGGGTTACATGCTCGTCCATCAGCCCGACATCGGTCGAGACAGATATATTGCGCCATCACAGGGGTGTTCTATTGTACAGAAGATAGCAGAACTGGTGACAACTAAATCGTGAAATCGGTTCGTACGACAAAACGAGACTGCCGCATTGGCCGCATTTTTTGTGTTTTGACGCAGCGCTTGCACTGACCACATAAGAAATATCAGTAAATGCTGGCGTACATTGGTGGGCGACGGCTGACGAGAGACGTAAATAATGACGCCGACACGTTGTGGCATGTTAAACCAGACGAGTAGCCAGGAGAGACCGTTTTGATATCAGATCTAAAGGGAGACCCACGACAGTCGCTTTCTTGCCCATCTTTTTGTCTGGATTGCGAACACTCGGAATGGTGGTGTTAGGGTGTTTTGGTAAGAACGGATTTCGCGGGTTCCAGCAGGCTGGCGCCGGTGATTAGCAAAAGGCCAATCACTTCGCGTAGTCCGAAGGCCTCGCCCGAAAGGAAGGCGACAGATATGGCTCCGACGGCTATTTCTGTCATGAACAGCAAACCAACGATACCCGGGCTCAGGAACTTGGGTCCCCAAAGGGATGCATAGGTTCCCGGTAGCACGAGAAAGAGCATGAATATCAGTAACAATGGTAATGCAGGCAAAGTTTGTTCGACGGTTGGAACGTCACTTGGTGCAAGAATAAGCGCTGCCGCCAATGAGAAAATCAGAGACCATTGGAAAAAACCAACAGTCAATTCGATGGCCGATGTGTCTTCGGCTTGACGTATGCGGACCATTGCAATGGCCCATATGAACCCTGCGGCCAAACCTAGCCAATCACCGATATTCTGCGGCACTGGAAAATGTGCGCCTAGCCCGAAAATGGTGAGCATTCCGAAGATTGCCAGCAACATGCCAAACACACGAATAATCGTAATGGCATCACCTAGAAAAATACGCGCAAGGATCGTCGCCCAAATGGGTGTCAGATAGAAAAGCAAGATCGCGCGGACAACATCGGTGTAGACAATTGACGTGGAATAAAGAAGTAGTGCGCCCCCAGAGATCAACGCTGTAAGTTGTAGCTGAAAACCTCCTTTTTGAACATGATGCCATCGCCAGATGGTGACAGGCAGTAGACCGAGAGCGGGCACAACGAAATAGACAACTGTTATCCAAAGCCCGTGAAGCCCGACGTCGTCCAATGCACGTAGTGGGATCCAGAAAAGACCCCAGACGGCTCCGGCATAAAGGCAGGCAAGCCCTGCTTTGGTTTCAATTGTTTGCAAAAGACACTGCCTTCCTTGTCTGGAAATATAGCTTCACCAAGAGATAATGGAAGCTTGCCGTTAATTCAAAATACGTGTCAATCTGACTAAAGGTAAGTTTATTGTCAGCTAGTAAGGTTTTTGATACAATAGTAGATAAATGGAAGAGTTAGCACTGTCCAAGAGGCTTAAATTGGAATTCAATTATATTATTGTAGGTGCAGGATCAGCGGGTTGCGTGCTGGCCAACCGATTGTCCCATAACCCTCAGACCCGGGTGCTGCTTTTGGAAGCTGGGCCAAAAAATACGGCTCTTTCTTTAAAGATGCCTGCTGCTGTGTTGTCCAATCTGACCAGTGCCAAGCATAATTGGGCGTTTCAGGGCGAACCGGAGCCTGGGCTAGCCGGTCGCAGTCTTCAACACGATCGCGGAAAAACTCTCGGTGGGTCGTCTTCGATCAATGGGTTGGTTTTTATTAGAGGCCATGCACTGGATTACGAAGGCTGGCGTCAGGCGGGTTGCGAGGGATGGGGCTATGCTGACGTGTTGCCATATTTCAAACGGATGGAGACTTATTCCGGCGGGCCGGACGCCTTTCGTGGGGATAGCGGTCCGTTAAACGTACACAGAGCCAAACCTCAGGATCCATTGACGCTCGCATTTATCAAAGCTGGGCAAGAGGCGGGTTACCCACTTACCGATGATATCAGCGGGTTTCGTCAGGAAGGGTTCGGCGTATCGGATCGAACGGTATTCAAGGGTGAACGCTGGAGCACGGCACGCGCTTATCTTGATCCAGCGCGGCATAGACCTAATATGGTAATCTCAACCGATGTGCTCGTTGAACGGCTTACCTTGGACGGCAAACGCGCAACTGGTGTTGTTTGTCGCGACAGCAGTGGTGCCCGTAGGACGTTCTCTGCAAAATCCGAAGTTATCTTGTGTGCAGGTGCCGTTGGGTCCCCGCATTTGCTAATGTTATCAGGTATTGGTCCGGCAGATCACCTAAAAGACGTGGGCATTCAAACGGTACATGATTTGCAAGGTGTTGGGCGGAACTTGAATGATCATCCAGATTTTGTGCTCAAATATAAATGTCTCAAGCCGGTGTCATTCTGGCCCAAGACGAAGCCATTGGCAAAATTGGTCGCAGGTGTTCAGTGGATTACGACCCGGACGGGAATTGTGACATCCAACCTGTTTGAAGCCGTGGCCTGTGTGCGCTCTGGTGCGGGGGTTGAATATCCAGACTTACAATTGATCATTTCACCGATTGCGGTGGATGATCAAACATGGGCGCCGATTCCTGAACATGCATTCCAAATCCATGTCGGGTTGATGCGCCCCCACAGTCGGGGCCAGATCACTTTGCGGGATGCCAACCCTGCGACTGCCCCAAGAATTTTGGCCAACTATTTACAAGACCCTCGCGACGGTGATTTATTGCGCAAAGGCATAAGATTGATCCGGGAACTTGTCGAACAACCTGCTTTTTCGGGCTTGCGTGGCGATGAAATCTTTCCTGGTGAACAGGTGCAAACCAATGCAGATCTTGACGCTGTTTTGAGCAGTCATATCAATACACAATGGCATCTATCGGGTACGGCTCGCATGGGATCTGGCCAAGATATGGGGGCTGTTGTTGATAGCGTTGGACGGGTTCACGGTATGAAGGCCTTGCGGGTGGTCGATGCATCCATCATGCCTTTCGTGACGAATGGAAATACGAATGCCCCAACCATTATGATTGCAGAAAAGCTGAGCGATGCCATTTTGGGAAAATCACCGCTTCCCCGGAACGACGCAGGCGTATGGAAGAACGAGCATTTTGAAATGGTGCAGCGATAACGGTGCAAGGTGACGTGCCTGGCACGCCTGAATCATCTCAGATTGTTTCGGATTGTAAAAGTATCAGCAGCTTAAGTTCCACCAGATGCACAGGGTGAAAAAGCACCGCTGTTTTTTAGAACATTAAATTCCATTTAATGCGTCCTTATTGAACGAATTTCATCGTCAATAAGTCATTTCGAATTCTCTTTTGGGAAGACCGGGAACACTCATCAAATCAAAGGGAGCAGATGGGTAGTCTTTTGCTTCCTTGAGGAGCACTTGGACCTATGTGCGCTGATGTCAGACCTTTTCCCAAGGCTCGACGTAGATTAACAGCCCGCAAGCTTTACCTGTGTCAAATTTTTGGCATAAGGCTTGATTTGGGTTGGTCCGCCCTCGCGCACCAACCCAATGTTCGATTACCGGAACAAGGACAACAATGATTGCGGGGCTCGGTTTGCAATCGAAAGCGCCTGAACACCAAGCTGCTGCTGGACCTGTAATGCCTGCAAACGGGCAGACGCCTCTTCCATGTCAGCGTCAACCATTGCACCAACACCTGACTTCAAAGAATCTGCCAGCGAGTTCGTAAAATTTGCTTGGGTGTTAATCCGACCTTCTACCGAACCAAAACTGGCACCCGCATCAATTGCAGTCCCGATCAGAGTTTCGATGGTTGCCAATGCCGAAGAAGCGCCCAAGCCTGTTGAGACATCAATTCCATCCATGGCACCCAAACCACCCGAACCGGCGTTTTTGAACTGGCCGCTTACGGTGAGATCAACTGTTCCGCCATTCGTAAATTCCAACTCACCGGGACTGCCGCTGTCGTAATCTACCGTCAGACCAGCAATGCCCAAATTGTCAACTTGTGTTTTCAGACCCAGTGCGACAACATCTGATGTCGTCGTTGCGGCAGCGTCATTTGCAGAAACCGTGTAGGAGACTGTTTGGTCCCCAATTGTCAGGCTCACCTTGTCACCAGCATCAAACGTACCCGAATTCTCCCCAATGATGAGCGTATCGGTGCCGGCGGCATCAAGTGTAAAGGCAACTGCATCACCGCCAGTTGATGCCCCAGTCGTACCAGCAAAAACATCTTCTGCCACATAACCGCCCGTCGACATATCCTGCGCGGTCACGGTAATCGAAGACGATGCTACGTTGCCTGCCGAATCACGGTTCAGGGATGCAAGAACGTCTGTTGAGGCTGTTGAGCCGTCCACAAGGTTCAGTCCATTGAATTGGGCGGCAGAAATCACGGAGTTCACCTGATCTTTCAGCGCGGTCACATCACTGTTGATCTTGCCCCGGTCGACGTTGTCTTCTTGGGCGGCGACGATTTTACCCTTCATCTGGGTTAGCAGATCGGTAACTGTTTCAGAGGCTTGCCTCGCGACAGCAACCGTTGATTGGCCTAACGACAAGCTGTCCGAGATGGATTTGAAGCCTTGGATGTCGCTTTCCATGACTTTGGAAATTGCCCAGACAGCAGAATTATCTTTGGCGTTGGCAACAGATTTACCAGTAGAAATCTGGACTTGCGTATCGGCAAGCGAACTGTTGATAGATTTAAGCGTTTGAAGCGCCACCATGGCGCCGTTATTTGTGAGGATACTGGACAAGGATACTCTCCTATTTTGGTTGGGGGCATATTTATCCCCCACAGGTCTGTTTCAATGAAAGACGTTCTGTCCGAATCCACCGCGGTTAAATATTTTCCTGCGGGATGTGGTCTTGGACATGTGGAATAGCTTGCCATTCCGTCTGAATTAGGGCGGCTTTTGGATCTTTCGGTCAAATTTATTATCAATACGATCGTAACACGGCGACTTAATTGGTTATCGGCGCGTTCATACCGCTAGTGCGCGCGATGGTTTCGGCGATCTTCCAATACTGGGCGCAAAAGAGCAGTTTGCATCAGATGTTCTAGACGCATTGCCAGCGCTGAAACAATAATTGGACGATATCCAGTTGCACCCGATGACTGTTTTGTTCAATGCCATTCGGCAATCGCGGTGAGGTTGTGTTGTGCGCACGGGGCCACCGCAGGCCGCCACTCGGCGGCGAGGTGAACCGTTTGCTTCGTAGCGCTCGCCACGATCACGTCACTTTTTACGAAGATCGTTTAAAGCTATCCAGTAGCTTTCATGGGAGCGCTTGACCTCCCAATATCCCGAGCCATTTAAGGCCGGAAGGTCGCCAGACTTTGTCGTTATGGAGTTCCCAGCCGCAGTGAACGGACCCTTGAAGCGCTTGCCATCGGCCAGCCAGTCTTCCTTATCTATGTACCCTGCTACCTTTTTGCTGCCTGTAGTCGATTCGCAACATTATGCCATTTGGAAGCTCTAGGTCCTCACCGATTCAGGCAGTACCGGTCTCCTTGCCATACGTTTTGACTACACGTTTAACGGGTGGCATCATAGCCGGCAGTGGCGCTTCAAGTTGATTTCTGAGGGATGCCTTACAAGCTGTTATGACACGATTGCCCCGAACGATGATCTTTACTCGGGGAAGCCGCTTTAGCGATTGCATCATCCTTTGCATTCTTTGAACCTCACGCTCAAGGTCAGTGACGATAAGCATGATCTCAACTCAGCCTACTTGCGATCCCAGTTCCAGAACCATGCGCATATCCTGATCTCTTAAGCCACGCTGGCGCATTGCGGTTTGTACATGTGATGTGAAGCTTGGGGATGTCGTGCTTGATTTCCATCACTGACTACGACCTGTAATAATTCTGTATGATAGTCGTGCAGCATTTCCTTGAGATCTTCCATTGGAGAATCGCAACGAGCTTCGATCTAATGCTCAACACCTCCCATGCTACGATGCAGCAGGCGCCAAGTTCTCAGAGAACTGATCAGCGGCTGAGCGGTTTGCAGGTTTTTCAGGTCTCTTGTGATAATCTTGCCTGCGCTGTCCAGTCCACTTTCAAAGCGAACGATGAGGTAGCGAACCCTACCTTTGATGATCTGGCGATCTGATGCGTCTTCGGTGGTCATTGATTTGAATTTTAGCCCATTCAAGATCTTTGGTGTGAAGCTCAACAGCGCGGGTTTTACGATCAAAAATTCTGGATAAGCCGCGAACTTTCGCAAAGTTAGCTCGGAGGCATAACATTCGCCGATACGGTGGCTACAGCACTTAGTATGTCTGGCCAGTTCGCCGAGATAATGCTCTGTTTTACTTTGCCATTTGTTGAGCCGTGCAATTCTTTTGGTACGGTTACTGGATCAAACAAATCTGGTCCTTGGACGGTAAATCATGAATGCGTGGAATGAACCGATAGGATAGGATATCACAAGGCTTGTAGGGTGCAATTTTTTGCGCGGAATTTAAGCTGTTTAAAAAATTATTACATCGTTTCAATGCTGTAATGTAGAGGTGCATACTAAATGGCTGACGCGGTAGACTGCCGGCGGAGCCAGACACAGACGCTGCATGCATGCACTGCACAACCCTTTGATAAAACGGTTATGGATGAAGTCCGATTGATCAATTTCCGTCTTGCGAGGATTTACCCGATGGCCTGATCTATGGCGCGGCTCAGTTTTTCCGCCAATTCGTCTATCTGGTTGTCGGTAATAATAAACGGTGGCGCTAATAAAATGTGATCGCCACTTTTCCCGTCTACCGTACCGCCCATTGGATAGCAGATAAGTCCGAGATCAAACGCGGCCGACTTGATCTTGGCATGCAGTTTGTGGCTTGCGGGCCAAGGCTCTTTGGTTGTTCTATTTGCGACAAGCTCTATTCCTTGAAACAATCCCACACCGCGAATATCGCCAACATGCGGGTGCTCTACAAAGTAGTTGTTCAATGCATTTTTCAATGTCTGGCCTGCGGGTGCAACGCGGTTCAGTATTGCGTCATCTACCAGCCGTTCGAGCACGGCAAGGCCCGCGGCGCAGGCCAATGGGTGACCAACATAGGTGTGCCCATGCTGAAAAAAACCGGACCCTTGCTTGATGGCATCGTGGATCTGTTCGGTGCACAAGGTGGCACCAATGGGTTGATAGCCGCCCCCCAAACCCTTGGCGATGGCACAAATATCAGGTGAAACGCTGTGCTGCTCGCATGCGAACAATGTGCCTGTGCGCCCCATGCCGCACATAACCTCGTCCAAAATGAGAAGGATCCCATACTGATCGCACAGCGCTCTCACCTTGGCAAAATACCCGTCTAAGGGTGGCACGGCTCCCAAGGTTGCGCCGACGACGGGTTCGGCCACGAATGCCATGACTGTATCGGGGCCAAGAGATTGAATTTCGGAATCAAGTTCCGCGATCAAACGATCCACATAGGCGACATCAGATTCGCTTTCGGTCTGGCCCCGGTACGCGTAGCAGGGCGACACATGGCTCACATCGATCAAAATGGGCGAAAACTGAGCCCTTCGCCATGCGTTTCCACCCGTTGCCAATGCACCAAGAGTATTCCCATGATAGCTTTGACGCCGTGCAATGATTTTATGGCGATCCGGTTGCCCAATTTCCAAAAAATATTGACGCGCCAATTTTAAGGCCGCTTCCATCGCCTCAGAGCCGCCAGACACGAAATAGACCCGGTTCAGATCGCCGGGGGCCAGTTCGGTCAGTTTTGCGGCCAAATCCTCGGCTGGGTCAGACGTGAAAAACCCGGTATGCGCAAAGGCGATCTGTTCCAGTTGGCTTTTGATCGCATTTTCGACGTGAAGATCACCATGCCCTAGGCATGACACCGCCGCGTCCCCGCAATTCAAATAAGCTTTACCCTTAGTGTCATAGAGGTACGCACCCTCGCCCCGAGAGACCTTGCGTGGGGGCATTTTTGAATTTCTTGGGAATACGTTGCTCATGCTGCGCTGTCCTTTGTATGTGCCGCGCAAAAAAGTGGATTTTGCGGTGTTATGTCTTTTGCTGAAACACTGAACCAAGGCGCTGAAACAATTTTCGCGTAGGCCAGCCACCAGATTAATATCCAGTTGCGTTGTTCGATGTGGACGAATCTCTCCATCAGACCCACCGTGGTACTGACAGAGCCCTGTCGTCTTGGCGATTTTTGCCTGCATGTGATCGAGCCAGCGCATGCTGTGCTGGGTGTTGGGCGCTGGGTTTGGATCGGATCAGCATTGATCGGGTGCCACAATGTTTTTTAAACAAGCAGAATGAAACATATCTTTCAAAGATTGACAATGTTTGAAACAGTTGACACCCTCGTGCTTCGGGGAGTGAGAATGACGACACTACAATCATTAGAAGAACGCGTGGCGGAACATTATTCCGGCTTGTCGAACCAGCTCCGAAAAGCTGCGGATTACGTCGTCGCCAATCCGCTAGATATTGCCAGCCGAAGCCTGCGGTCAATCTCGGTTGATAGCGGAGTTTCACCTGCGACGTTTTCGCGGTTGTCCCGGTCTTTGGGGTACGACTCTTTCGAAACCATGAAAGATGTGTCGCGTCAATCGGTTGGACGAAGCGTAATGAGCATGTCCGAGCGTGCAGAGCAGCTGAGACGGCGATCAAAGTCCGGGGTTTCGATGTTGGATCGGCAAAGCGCTGCCTGCATTCAAAATATCGAGGAATTTAGCAGCCGCGTTGATCAGACCAAGCTCGAACAGGCTGCAACCCGGCTGCGTTGTGCCGATGAGGTGGTTCTTTTGGGGGCGCTGGCATCCACCGGAATCACCGAATACATGGCCTATCTCGCGCAGTTTTTTGCGCCAAACTGGTCTGTTGCAGGGCGCATGGGGGCTTCTATTGCGTCTCAGATTGCAAAATTGCATTCCGGTTGCGCCGTCTTGATCGTCACCAAAAGCCCGTATGCCCGTCGTGCCGTTATTGCGGCCAAACTTGCCCGCGATGCAGGGGCGGATGTTATTTTGGTGACGGATCATTATGAATGCCCGGGACTGGCTTATGCCACTTATGGTTTTGTTGTGCCTACAGACAGCCCGCAATTCTTCTCGTCTTATGTTGTGACTTTGGTGTTGATTGAAACACTGATCGCCATGATCGTTGCAGCATCCGAGGCGGATGCCACCGCTGAGATCCAAAGGGTCGAAGCAAAAAATCAAGAGCTCGGCGAATACTGGACCGGGTAACTACTCTATTAGGGGAGAGATTTCATGTTGAAACAACTTAAGCTTGGCGGCGTTTTGCTGGCTGGTATGATGATGACTGCATCGATGGGTGCGGCTCAGGAATTTATTTCGATCGGCACAGGCGGCGTGACTGGCGTCTATTATCCAACTGGTGGTGCGATTTGCCGTTTGGTGAACCGCACGCGGAAAGAGCATGGCATTCGGTGTGCAGTCGAATCCACCGGTGGGTCTGTTTACAACATTAACACCATCAAGGCGGGCGAGCTGGAATTCGGCGTCGCGCAGTCGGATTGGCAGCACCACGCATACAACGGCACATCAAAGTTTGCAGACAACCCGTTCCCAGAGATCCGAGCAGTGATGTCTGTGCATCCTGAGCCCTTTACTCTTATCGTGCGCGGCGACAGCGGTATCGCAGGCTTTGAGGATCTGGTCGGCAAACGTGTCAATGTTGGCAACCCCGGTTCTGGTCAGCGTGCGACGATGGAAGTGGTCATGGACGCCTTTGGCATTGGTATGGGTGATTTCGCTTTGGCAACCGAGTACAAGGGTTCCGAAATGGCCAAGCAGCTATGCGATGGCAATATCGACGCGATGATCTACACAATTGGTCACCCGGCCGCAGCTGTAAAAGAAGCCACCACCACATGTGATGCGTCACTTGTGTCCGTGACCGGCGCGCCAATTGATCAACTGGTTGCAGATAACCCATTCTATCGCGTCGCATCTATTCCGGGTGGCATGTATCGGGGTACTGACACAGACACCACCACGTTTGGTGTGGGCGCGACCTTTGTGACGTCGGCGAATGTGCCAGCGGACACCGTGTATATTGTTGCCAAGTCTGTGATGGAAAACATTGATGATTTCCGTGGACTACACCCTGCCTTTGCCAATCTGGACCCTGCCCAGATGGTATCGGACGGCCTGTCGGCTCCGCTGCATGACGGCGCGGCTCGCGCCTACCGCGAGCTTGGTCTGATCGACTGATTAAGGCTAAAGGTAAAATTGACCGTCCGGCTTGTGTCGGGCGGTCTTTCTATATGAATGGTATCACCTTGTAGGGTAGGGGGACAGTATGGTGCAATCGTCAAAGGTACAGGCGGCGGATGATATGGTCGCCGAGGCTGATACAGGTGCGCGAAACCCGACCTCTGTTTTTCAGGCAAAGCTGATCATCTGGACCTGCATCGCGTGGTCCGTGTTTCAGCTTTATATTGCATCTAAAGTTCCCGGTGTCCTGGCGCAGGCCACTGGTCTTAGCATCCTTGCCAATATTGCCGCGCAGTCGCGCTACGTCCATCTGGCCTTTGCCATTATGTTGGCGACGCTTGCATTTCCACTGTTCAAGACCTCTCCGCGTGACCGCATCCCGCTTTATGACTGGATCCTTGTTATTCTGGGTGTAGCGGCGTGCCTGTATCTGATTGTATTTCGCTTTGAAATTGCGGACCGGCCGGGACTATGGAGCACAAGCGACATCGCCATGTCGTCCATTGGAATGGTGGTCCTTTTCACAGCCGTCTATCGGACGCTTGGCTTACCTTTAGTCATCATTGCAGCGGCATTTGTATCCTTTGCGTTCTTTGGCGGATATTCTGAATGGGCCCGCAATATTACCAACTATGGCGGGGCAT
Organism: Pseudoprimorskyibacter sp.; assembly: GCA_029251265.1. Lineage (GTDB taxonomy): Bacteria > Pseudomonadota > Alphaproteobacteria > Rhodobacterales > Rhodobacteraceae > JAQXDR01. The sequence continues at coordinate 25,140 of JAQXDR010000074.1, forward strand.
CGCTTTATAAGGCGCTTGGCCATTACTGGATGCAAACCGAAGGCGTCTTTGGCGTGGCGCTGGGTGTTTCGACATCCATGATTTTCCTCTTTGTTCTATTTGGTGCTTTGCTCGATCGGGCCGGGGGTGGGTCGTGGTTCATCAAAGTCGCTGTCGCTATGTTGGGGGCCTTGCGCGGTGGACCGGCCAAAGCGTCGGTTCTGTCGTCAATGCTGACAGGTATGATTTCAGGAAGCTCGATATCAAACACGGTCACAACGGGCACGTTCACAATACCGCTCATGAAGCGGATCGGGTTTTCTTCTGAAAAGGCCGGCGCGGTCGAGGTCGCGTCGTCTACCAATGGTCAGCTTACCCCGCCGGTGATGGGCGCTGCTGCCTTTTTGATGGTGGAATATGTCAATATTCCTTACATTGACGTGGTAAAACATGCCTTTTTACCCGCCGTCATCAGCTACATTGCGCTGCTGTATATTGTGCATCTCGAGGCGTTGAAAATGCAGATGCAGGGCCTGAAAAAAGTGGGCCGTCACATCGGGCCTGCATTGATCCTGATTTTGTTTCTTTCCGGCTTTTTGCTTCTTGGGCTGTTAACCTATGGCATGATTGGCCTGCGGCTGGTCTTGGACGGCTTTATGGCTGAAAGCGTTTATGGTGGATTGGCCGTTGTGGCGATCTTGTATCTGGTGCTGGTCTATTTTGCCTCGCGCTATCCTGATGTCGAAATGGACGATCCAGCGGGTCCGCTGATGGCACCGCGCCTGACGCCTACCTTGATCGGAGGGGCGTATTTTGCGCTACCGATTTTCATTCTCGTGTGGAATTTAATGGTGCGCACGGACAGTCTTGACCGTCTTTCGCCATCCTTGTCCGTTTTTTGGGCCACTGTCTTCATGGTGATTGTGGCGCTCACCCATAATCCGTTAAAGGCTGCCTTTCGCGGAGATGGCTTTGGCAATGGTTTTCAAAAGGGTTGGGGCGACTTTGTCGAGGGTTTGATCCTCGGGGCGCGAAATATGATCGGGATCGGTGTGGCCACTGGTGCTGCGGGTATCATTGTTGGCACGATCAGCCTGACGGGTGCGCATCAGGTGATCGGACAAGTGGTTGAGACGATCGCAGGTGGCAACATCTGGATATTGTTGATTTTGGTGGCAGTGATGTCACTGATTTTGGGTATGGGTTTGCCAACCACGGCAAATTACATTGTTGTGTCGTCTCTTATGGCACCGGTTATCCTGTCTGTCGGAGCACAGGCGGGCTATATTTTCCCGCTTATCGCAGTGCATCTATTCGTGTTTTATTTTGGTATTCTGGCTGATGACACCCCGCCCGTGGGTCTGGCGGCATATGCCGCTGCCGCAATCAGCCGAGGAGACCCTATCAAAACAGGGGTTCAGGGATTTTCTTACGATATTCGAACCGCCCTTTTGCCGTTCCTATTTATATTCAACACTGACTTGCTGTTGATTGATGTAGGTTTGGTCAAGGCAGTATTGGTGTTTTTCATCTCGCTTATCGCGATGTTGCTGTTTGCGGCCGCAACCCAAGGATATTTCATCGCCAAAAGCCGACTTTGGGAAACGGTGATGCTGTTATTCATCGCCTTTATGTTGTTCCGGCCGGATTATTTCCTTGATCAGGTCAGTGAAAAATATTCCACCGCGCAAGGCTCAGCTGCGTTGGAGCTGATGGCAAATGTGGAAACTGGCAAAGAGCTGCGCATTCTGATCAAGGGCCCAGATTTTGATACCGGCCAGATCCGTCCTACGACGATCACATTGCCTGCAGTTGCCGGAGACGCCGATGCCGCGCTGGATGCACAAGGGTTGCTTGTTCTGCCGGACGGAGACGTTTTGGCAATGGATGAACCCTTTCCGGGAACGCCTTTCTTTGAAACTTTAGGAATTGAATATGATTTCTACGGTGACATGCCAGTTCAGATCACACAGGTTCAGGTCGAAAATAACCGGTTCCCGAAAGAGCTGTTTTTTATTCCGGCGTTGATTCTACTAGCGGGTCTTGTGGCGATCCAACGGCGGCGCGCAACCCAACCCGCGTTTTAATCCTGTCCCTGAAAATTTCTGGGAATGCAAAGTCAGGACCACACAGTGCCCCATCTTTGGCCAGGCGCGGGAAAGCGGCACGCGCTGACGGAGTGTTGCCGTGATTGGACCGCTCCACAGGGCTGTTACATCAGATTGTAAACAGAGCCGATCCCATCTTTTGCTAAAAGCCAAAGAAAACGGCTGTAATTTTCGCGGATTTGTAAAAATAGAAAGCAAACAGGTCGCTTTTGAATGTTGACTGAGGGGAAAAATAATTGAACATAAAGAAATAGTGTTGCACACCGGTGTGGCACATCGAACTTCAATAAGATGCTGACAGGAGCACCGTATATCACATGAAAATGGAACATACGGTCCCGCGATTTTTGATCGCACATTTAGACTAAGCGAGAGGCCAGTGATGTTTCGGTACGGTTTGCATTCAAGACGACCAGAACGTAGATCGCGTGTCGCTTTGCCAGATCTTTATGACATGCCAGCCCTCGCGAAAACATTGCTTTGATCGCGACAATATATAATTCCCGGCAATACCAAGTGCCTACATAACTAACAGGACGAGAACACCATGGGTTACCAGACAGACATAGAGATAGCGCGCGGCGCGGCCAAGCGGCCCATTTTGGAGATAGGTTCTGGGATTGGGATAGGATCTGATGATTTGCTGCCCTATG
>JAQXDR010000084.1 GCA_029251265.1 Pseudoprimorskyibacter sp.
CACTGCCACCATTGTTATTGAATGGCTTAAGCTGCGTTCCACTGGCGTCGGTAATCCCATTTAGAAAGGGATCAGGCAGGCCCTCGCTTTTCATATAAAACACATACGTCCGGCCAGCAGTGAGTGAGGCCTTGTACATATCTATATCCTGGGCGGGCTCTATAGTGCTTGCAACGTTGGTACCCACGTCGATTGTTTGCGCGGTCGCAATCGTATCACCGATATCGGCAGGATCCGAGGGACCGCCGCCACCGCCGTTATTGCCCGTAGTTGTATAAGTGATCTGATAGCTGCCCAACCCACTATCTGCGGCCCGCACTGCGATAAAATACGTCCCCTCCGTGGCGGCTGCAAAGGTGTGATACAAGCGCGCCTCTAGATCTTCATCACCCCCGTTGTTATTGGACAGAAAGCCACTGCCATCAGGCTTGGTCTGTGCCACGAGATCTTCGTTGTAAACGCGGTAGATCTGCGGGTCGGTCAATGTCCCATCGCCAGAGCCTGCGCCCGTCACATCAAAGCGGTAGCGAACGTCCGGTTCCACATAAATCCGAAACCAGTCGATGTCATTTGCCGAATTCATCTCGGCCGAAATGACCTGATCTTGTTGTAGGTAGCGCGCGGTGGTGAACGTCTGGCCAATATCGTCCACATCGACAGGGTCCGAGGGGTCGCCGCCACCGTTATTGCCCGTGGTGGTATATGTGATCTGATAGCTGCCCAACCCACTATCTGTGGCCCGCACTGCGATAAAATACATCCCCTCCGTGCCGGCTGCAAAGGTGTGATACAAGCGCGCCTCTAGATCATCATCACCACCGTTGTTATTGGACAGAAAACCACTGCCATCAGGCTTGGTCTGTGCCAGGAGATCTTCGTTGTAAACGCGGTAGATCTGCGGGTCGGTCAATGTCCCATCGCCAGAGCCTGCGCCCGTCACATCAAAGCGATAACGAACATCTGATTGCACGTAAATCCGGAACCAGTCGATGTCATTTGCCGAATTCATCTCGGCCGAAATTACCTCTCCTTGCGGCAAGTAGCGCGATGTGCTGTAGGTAGCGCCAATGTCGTCAGGCTCATTAGGAGTTGACGGACCGCCTTCTTTGGTAACCGCTATACTATATTTACCGGTTCCCTGCCCCTCGACGCCAAAGTAATAGTTACCATTGGCGGACACAGTGAACGCGTACTCCACCCCCTCACCACTATTTTGCAGGTCACTTCCCTGCAAAAGATCGGCTTGATCATCATAGATCCCAAACAAGCCGGGATCGTCCAGAGAGAGGCCCCCGACTGTATCGCCCAACAGCGTTATTTTGTAGGCAGTTCCAGCCACCAAAGAGACATAATACCACTCACGAAGTTCCCCTGTGGACAAACGGCCCTCATCAGGCGCGTTTAATTCCAGTTCGTCGGCATTGCCGAGCTCAGAAACCAAATCCATCAGGATACCACCATTTCAAACGCACTAATCTGGGCCCACAAACGGCCACAGAGACTAACAACCAGACGCTCTTACGACAGAGTTTTAAAAACCCTGTTACCAAGACCGTTTGCTACGCTGAGTGGCAGATCTAGTGGGAGGTGGGCCCACTGACACTGAACATAGAACTTCGTAGCTCTATGTGCGTATCATAAAACTATCGTTGAGTGCGATTATTTTTGCCAAAATAGCAAATTTTAGGCATTTTTTTGCCACTATCAGAACACATAGTAAAACAATTGGCGCAATTGTCCGCCAATTGTTTTAACAATGAAAACGATGCAAAGGGCCGGCCTTGAACAGTGGCCAACACAGGTCACAGGCCAGTCTGATTCGAGGCTGCTCAACATTCACAGCCGCCCCGTATTGAAGCCTGCCCAGTTTACTCTGCTGCTATCGCCTCGGCCGCAAGCACCTGAACTGCGGCAAACTTGAACTCTGGTATTTTGCCATAGGGATCCAAACTCGGGTTGGTCAGAATATTTGCCGATGCTTCAACATACGCAAATGGGACGAAAACCATTTCCGGCGACACTGCCCGATCCGCACGGGCTAAAAGGGTGATTTCGCCACGCCGAGATCGGATCGTTACCTTTCCGCCGGCTTCTATCCCTAATTTCCGCAAAGTCGATGGATGCAACGAACAATTCGCCTCGGGTTCGATCGCATCCAGAACGGTGGACCGACGCGTCATCGATCCGGTGTGCCAATGTTCTAGTTGACGTCCGGTGGTCATAACCATCGGATATTCGTCATCTGGCAGTTCGTCTGGTGGCACCAATGAGGCGGGTGTGAACTTTGCCCTGCCGTCAGCGCGTGGGAAACCGTCCCCAAAAACGACAGGCTGACCCGGATCATCAGGAGACAAGCTGGGGTAGGTCACTGCGGTGTGCTGCAGTCGATCCCAAGTGATGTTGTCCAGACTCTGCATCGTCAGCGTCATCTCGGCAAAGACTTCGCGGGGATGGCTATAGTCCCAATCCAGTCCACACCGCTGTGCCAGCTCGACCTGTATTGCCCAATCCTCGCGTGCCTGTCCCGGAGGAGACACAGCAGGCCGGACCATCTGCACCTGACGGTTGGTGTTCGAAACAGTTCCAGATTTTTCGTATAATGCCGATGCTGGCAGAATTACATCCGCATAGTTCGCTGTTTCTGTTACGAAAATATCCTGCACGACCAAGTGATCAAGTTTGGCCAATGCGGCACGAGCATGTGTCACATCGGGATCAGACATGGCAGGATTTTCACCCAGAATATACATTGCCTTGATGTCGTCGGAATGGACTGCATCCATAATTTCAGTAACGGTCAAACCTTTTTCGCTCGAAAAATCCTCAGACCCCCAGACACCGGTAAACTTGCCACGAATGTCATCGGACGTGACTGTTTGATAATCTGGCAGGAACATCGGAACCAAGCCGGCATCGGATGCGCCTTGGACGTTGTTTTGACCCCGCAGCGGATGCAAACCCGTACCCGGACGTCCCACATGACCACACATCAGCGCAAGACTGATCAGACAGCGTGAATTATCGGTGCCATGGACGTGTTGGCTGACACCCATACCCCAGAAAATCATCCCCGACCGAGAGGTGGCAAAATCACGGGCCACTGCGCGCAGGGTGTCTGCATCAATGCCACAATGATCTGCCATGACCTCTGGTGCAAAGCCTTTCAGGTGCTCTTTTTCGGCCTCCCAATTCTCAGTGAAACCTGCGATGTATTGTGCGTCATACAACCCCTCTTCCACGATCACATGCATGATCGCATTCAGCATGGACACGTCTGCACCCGGCTTGAATTGAAGCATATGCGTGGCAAAGCGTTTCAAGGCCTGTCCACGCGGATCCATCACAATCAGCTTACCGCCACGTTTGGTAAACTGCTTAAAATACGTGGCTGCCACAGGATGATTTTCGATCGGGTTGGCGCCGATGACAATTGCAACATCGGCATTTTCAATTTCATTAAAGGTTGCTGTAACCGCGCCGGACCCCACGTTTTCAATCAGCGCTGCAACCGACGAGGCATGACACAGACGGGTGCAGTGATCCACGTTATTGTGGCCAAATCCCTGACGGATAAATTTCTGGAATAAATAGGCCTCTTCATTGGTGCATTTGGCACTGCCAAAACCCGCCACTTCCCTGCCACGCCCCTTCAGTCCCGCCGCGGCTTTGTCCAAGGCTTCGTCCCAAGACGCTTCGCGGAAATGGGTCCACGGGTTGGAGGGATCTACGTTTAATCCCTTGGCTGGTGCGTCGTCCCTGCGGATCATCGGCTTTGTCAGGCGGTGTGGGTGATGGATATAGTCAAATCCGAATCGCCCCTTTACGCACAACCGTCCTTCGTTCGCAGGGCCGTTTATACCTTCGACGTATTTTATCTTGTCATCTTTGATTTTCAGACTGACCTGACAGCCCACCCCACAGAAGGGACATACCGATTTCACCTCACGATCAAAATCTGCGCTGTCTCCGCGTTGATCAGCGTCCGTGACCGTTGCCGGCATCAATGCACCGGTTGGACAGGCCTGAACGCATTCACCACAGGCCACGCAGGTGCTGTCGCCCATGGCATCACCAAAATCAAACGTGGGATATGCGTCATGACCCCGCCCAGCCATACCTATGACATCGTTCACTTGCACTTCGCGGCACGCGCGCACACACAGCCCGCATTGAATGCATGCATCCAGATTGACGGACATCGCGACGTGACTGTCATCCAAAAGCGGAATCCGGTCAGGCTCCAGTGTGGGAAACCGGCTTGTAGCAACTCCATTTTGATCCGCCATATTCCATAGGTGGCTGGAGGCATCATGCGCATCTGTTTTTTCCGGCTGATCGGCCAGCAAAAGCTCGGTCACGAGCTGTTGGCTCTTGCGGGCGCGCTCGCTTTTGGAATGTACCACGATACCATTGGAAGGTGCCCGACAACAGGACGCCGCGAGTGTTCGTTCGCCTTCAACCTCAACCACACAAGCGCGGCAATTACCATCAGAGCGATACCCGACCTGGTCTTTGTGGCATAGATGCGGGATCGTGGTGCCTTGGCGTTTGGCGACGTCCCAAATGGTTTCACCGGGCTGCGCGGTCACGTCCTGACCGTCGAGAGTGAATGTGATCTTGTCCGACATGGTTATGATCTCTCGTTTAGATGGGTCAGCGAACTTGGAACTGGGCCACAAAGGCCAGAATATTTTGAAGCAGTGGGATTTGCTCTTGCACGTGGATCTCATCCAGATCGCCGTTTGCATCCACAAATCCCGGCATGTCGATCTGCGCGACCTGCGCGCAGTAATCATCGTGCATCCCGTTTGTGCGAAATGCGCCCGGACCAGCCGCAAACAAAAATTCCGTCTGCTGCGTCAGGATCTGGGAAAAGACCTGATGATAGGTCTCTGATCCTGTGCAAGCCAAGGTCTTTGCCAAGGCGTCGTAGTAGGCCACGTCATTCTCATCCAGCAAACCGCAGCTGTTGCGCAGCTCGACCGGCAAATGGGCCATGGTCACAGATCGTATTGCGGCATCGAACCCTTCTGGATTGCGATCCATCATTTCTGTGTGATCCGTCAGGCACAATTGCTGTGCCACCGCCGGAGCCGCGCAAAACGCCAACACAGCCCCCAGACGCATGCTCATATCTCGTCTCCGAAATGTTTCATCGTCAACCGGATCGGGTTTGGTGCCGCCTGGCCCAAGCCACAGATTGATGCGTCAGTCATAACGGTGCACAGATCCTCCAGCAGATCTGCATCCCACTTGTCAGCCTGCATCAACTTGACAGCTTTTTCGCATCCCACCCGGCATGGTGTACATTGACCGCAGCTTTCCGCCTCAAAAAAGCGCAACATGTTCAGCGCCGCATCACGAGCTTTGTCGTGGTCGGACAACACAACCACAGCGGCCGAGCCGATAAAGGTGCCATGTGGTTGCAAGGTGTCAAAATCCAGCGGAATGTCATGCATCGAAGCGGGCAAAAGCCCCGAGGACGGGCCGCCGGGTTGGTAGGCCTTGAAGGCATGCCCATCAGCCATACCCCCGGCCGCAGCAATGATATCGGTGATCGTGGATCCCGCCGCCAAAAGGTAAACCCCTGGCTGCGCCACGCGACCAGACACCGAATAGCTGCGCAGACCCTTGCGACCGTTCTTTTCAACCCCGGCAAGAATTTGAGGGCCCTCGCGGCAAATTCGCGCAACCCAATGCAATGTTTCAATATTATGCACCAGCGTAGGCTGGTTAAAAACCCCGACCTGCGCGACGAACGGCGGGCGAAGCCGGGGGATTCCGCGCTTGCCTTCGATGGATTCGATCATCGCGCTTTCTTCGCCGCAGATATAAGCGCCTGCCCCACGGCGGAGCTCGATATAGCCCTGTGTGACCAGACCTGCTGCCTCAAGGGCTTTGATCTCGGCCGCTAAAATATGTAACACCGCTGGATATTCGTCACGCATGTAGATGAAGACGCGCGTGGCCTCGACTGCCCAAGCCGCAATCAACATACCTTCAAGGAAGAGATGGGGCACGCGCTCAAGGTAATACCGGTCTTTGAATGTGCCCGGCTCGCCCTCGTCACCGTTTACTGCCATGTAACGTGGGCCGGGGTTTGCCCGAACAAAGCCCCATTTACGTCCGGATGGGAAGCCCGCGCCACCAAGGCCGCGCAGGCCAGCAGACAAAACAGTCTCTTGAACTGTTTCCCAATCCCCATCGGCCCGTAGTTTGGCCAAGGTGTCATAGCCCCCCTGTGCACGATACTGGGCCAACGTCTCATAGGCGGGAATATCTGCATCAAAGTCTCTGGCAAAGATCGCCTGATCAACCGCTTTGGGGGTGGCGTGATCAATATGCCGGTGCCCTATTTCCAATACCGGTGCAGTGTCACAGCGCCCCATACAAGGCGCGCGCAACACCCGCACCTTGTTGGGATCATGACCGGCCTCTAAGGCCGCGATCAAGGCCTCAGATCCCGCAAGTTCACACGACAGGGAGTCGCAGACACGAATGGTCAAATCCGGCGGCGGGGCTTCGCCTTCGCGAATGGGGTCAAAATGGGCGTAGAATGTCGCAACTTCCCATATTTCCGCCATCGAAATCCGCATCAGCTCGGCCAGCGCCCGCAAATGCCCTGCCGATTGATGGCCATAGGTATCCTGAATAAGATGTAAGTATTCTATCAATAAATCGCGACGCAATGGACCCTTGCCGACCAGTGCGTGAACCTCGTCTAACGCATCGTCCAAGAGGGCCCGGCCCTTTGGTTTTGATCGTCCTTTTTTACCGCTGCGACCCGCGCGCCAAACACCATCCCCATTATCATTATTCTTATGATCGAACGCCATGGCCTGACCCTTGTCGGTTTAGCTTGCCCCAGTGCGAGCTGGCACCGTCATGACGGAATATTTATGGCTGCGTCAATGTCGTGATACCGTTGCTTGATAGGTATTTTCTATCAAAAATAAAAATTGTACGCGTATTTTTAAATCATTTTGGGCGCTGCATGGACATAGAGGCACCAGGACGCTACACACCTTCACATGACATTCGATATGGATTTAGACGCTTCTGGACTGCTGTGTCCTTTGCCTGTGCTGAAAGCCCGCAAGCAGCTTTTGGGTATGAAAAACGGTCAGGTCCTACGTTTGATCACGACAGATCCGGCTGCAGTAATAGATGTTCCGCATTTTTGCACCGAGGCTGGTCACGATTTGCTGGACCAGTCTAAAGATGACGCACGCATGATCTTTATGATCAAGCGGTCTTCATAGTCCGAACTCGCTGTAGGGAACGTAGCTGACAGGAGTACCCGGCGTGATGTCCATCGCGCTGTCCGGTAATTCTACCAATCCCTGCGCCCATGACAATCCGCTGATACGCCCAGATCCTTCAGATGCAAATGTTTCTGCATGCCCATCATCTGTCAATCTCGCACGCAGATACTCACGCCGCCCCGATTTTTTGCGTTTGGTAAAGGCAGCAGGAACCGTAATCTTTTGTGGTGCTTGCCATCCGGCACCGGACATCATCGACAACGCCGGATAGGCAAAAATAAGCGCGCAGACAAATGCGGCAACCGGATTGCCCGGAAGCCCAAAAACGGGAACCCCTCGGTACATGGCCAAGGCAAGCGGACGCCCTGGTTTCAGCGCTATACGCCAACTGACCAGATTGGCTTCGTCTTGCAACAAACGACTGACATGGTCCTCATCCCCGGCAGATGCGCCACCCGAGGTGATGATCACGTCCGCCTCGGCCACACCTCGCTGCAAACGATCCCGAAGCGTATCCGGATCATCCAATGCTTTGCCCAAATCCACAGGTTCATGACCCCAAGCACGTATCATTGACAACAGCATTGGCCTGTTGGCGTCATAAATCTGGTGCGGGGCAACAGGCGCACCAGGGTGCGCTTCCAATTCATCACCCGTCGACAGCACACCAACCCGCAACGATTGAAAAACCTGAACACGCGACAGACCCAGCGCCGTCATAAGCGCCAAATCCGGAGCGCGCACGCGATGGCCCGCCGACAGGAAAGAATGGCCCGCAATAACATCTTCGCCCGCGCGACGGGTGTTTGCACCAGAGGTGACAGGGCCGTCAAACACCACGCGGGCCTCATCACTTGCGGTATCTTCTTCCAGTACCACACTGTCCACACCTGGCGGCAGGATTGCCCCCGTCAGTATACGCACTGCCTGCCCGAAAGGCACAGCGCCCGCAAAAGGGCGTCCAGCAGCAGCGCGCCCACCCACCAAGGGCAAACGGTTCACGCCCGTCGTCGTGGCGGCATGCGCAAAGCCAAAGCCGTCAACAGCACTATTTGCCATTGGTGGATGAGACCGCAGTGCGACCACAGGTTCGGCCAGAATGCGACCGACCGTATCGCCTATGGCCACGGTTTCATGCCCAACCACGGATCGCAGATTTTCCTGCAATCGTGCCTGCGCGGCATCTACTGGCACCCATGCCACACCTTGCGGCATGGCAAAGCAGTCATCTTTCAGACGTGGTGGGACCAACGCGTCTGTCATGTATCGTCCTTTTTTCGGGCTGCCTGCGCCAGAATATCCTCATGTCCAACGCCAAGGATCCAACCCTCTTCGGGATCACCCGCACGCAACATATCGTCAATCACACGCGGGTCCAGCGCCCAGATCGCCTGCGCCATCAAGCGCACCTGTGCACAATCCAGAACTTCGTCTGGCTTACGCTGCGCTTCAATCACTGCTTTCAAAAGCGACGGGTAGATCTCGGCCAAAACAATTGGGGCCTCGGGGGCTTCAAAGGGCCACACCGCCAGATCACATCCGAACCGCATTCGCAATTCATGTAGATGTGGAAGTCCCGTCAAGGATTGCGATCCAACGCTTCCCACACCACTCAGCTGCCAGCATGACTTTGGCGCAAAGCCCCCTGCCCGCGCGAACGTTTCAACTTTACGGTACTCTGACAACTGGGACGGCGGGGGCACCTTGGTTCTGGGCAATCCAACAACGTCTTTCTGGGTTCCATTGCCCCAAAACGGTCCTTTAGCAGCAAAGCTTGTATTGATCTCACCCGCAAAATCCCAACGGTTGTTGGTGTTTTTGTCCGTATCCGTGATCCCCTGCGCCAGCTTTTTCCAAACGCCAAACGGGTCCGGCGATCCGGTCCATGCCTCGGCAAACCCCTTGGGATAGCCAAATGCGAAATCGAAACCCACAAGAACGCGTTGCTGGCTGGCACGCGCATCGCTGATCCGATCCATCACAAAGGTCATCGCATGACGCCGACCACGGTGATAGGTGCAGGCCGCCCCATGGGCATCAATCTCGGCAATCCATATTGAATCCTTTGAGGGTTTTGCGGGAGTAAGTTTCGACGATGACGACCAATCCACCATGATCACCCGATCAAACGCACCCTGCGTACTCACCCTTTTATTCAGGCCAACCCGCACAGCGATGGCGTCAGCTAAAGCCACCGTATCGTTCAGATCAATCACTGGCAAAGTGGTGTCGCGTGGGCCCGGTCCATCGGACGCAATCAGCTGGATGGTGTCGTTGGTCTGTGAAATCGGTGGCTTGGCAGTTGCCTCACGCCAGACTTCAACCTTTGGATGGGGATCATTCTTATACCCCTCGATCAAAACCAGATCGACGGGCGACAAACGAGCGAGCAGATCAGCAAGCGGCGGTTCGGGCGTATCCCGCAGCTCGTGCATAAGGGCCCATCTGTGAGGCGAGGCCAATAAGACCTCGGTCGCGCCCGCGGAACGGTGACGGTGGCTGTCCCGGCCAGGCTGATCCACATCCGTTGTGTGGTGAGCATGTTTGACAGTGGACACCGTCACACCCCTGCGGATGAATTCAGAGACCAGCCGTTCCATAAGGCCCGTCTTGCCGGCATTTTTCCAGCCTGTGACGCCAAACACCTTCACAGTAGCACCTCGGCACGGACGAGGTCGGCCGGTGTATTGACGTTGAAAAACGGATCAAAAGGCACACCTGTGAACACCACCTGTCCCGCCCCGTGACGATCTGTCCACATCACGACCTTACGCAAACCGTCCTGTAGCGCTGCGCGCAGATCATGACGCAAAGCGACCGGCCATAGGCCAAAGGTTGGCTGCCTCCAAACCTTGCCGTCCGGATCCCGCGTCGCAGCCAGTGCCAAGGGCAGGTCAGCAGCCGCCGCGTGTAACTGCGCCACCAAGTCAGTTGGAAAGAACGGTGTGTCGGCGGCAACGCTGACAATACGGTCTGCGCCTTGCAACGCCGCCCAGTCCATTCCTGCCAACACACCAGCAAGCGGACCTGGATAATCTGGTAGGCTATCAGGTACTACGGGAAGTCCAAGATCACTGAACCGCACAGGGTCGCCATTGGCATTCAAAACAATCTGTCCGACCTGAGGGCGCAACCGATCCAACACATGATCTATCAATGATCGACCGGCCAGCAACTTGCGGCCCTTGTCGCCTCCCCCCATGCGAGTGGCACGGCCTCCGGCCAAAATCACAGCGGGAGGGCAGATCATCGCGCACCTATTGGATAGGCACAGAATTTCCTCGGAAAGGCGCCAAGCAATCGACCCATCACCACACACATCGACATGAACGGTGACAAAAACAAACATGCTGCGAGCGTTTCACAACACGCATCATCCAGTCTAACCCGCCAAAATGCCCTGCGCCACAGCGTGCCAATCTGATGCGTCCTGATCAAATTCAAGCCCTGCATTGGTTTATGCCTCTGCCCCCTTGCGCCGATGTTTACGGTCTTCGCTGGATTGGCGCTGCGGATCTGCGTCCCGAATGAGACGGTGTTCTCCGGACAAACACACAAATCTCTGGCCGCGCATTCGTCCAATCAAGGTCAGTCCGACCTGTCGTGCGATCTCGACCCCCCACGCCGTAAAGCCCGACCGTGATGCAAGCACAGGAATTCCCATTTGCGCACATTTAATCACCATCTCTGATGTCAGGCGTCCGGTTGTGTAAAGCACTTTGTCAGCACCACTGACGTGGTTTAGCCACATATAGCCGGCAATTTTGTCTACTGCGTTATGACGACCAACGTCCTCCATGTAGACCAGAGGCTCTTCACCTTTGCACAGCACCGTGCCGTGGATTGCCCCCGCCTCAAGATAGAGCGATGGCATACGATTGATCTGATGCGCAAGGCTGTACAACCAACTGGTCCGCACAGGAGAATCCGGCAAGGTAATGTCTTCGATGCCTTCCATCATATCCCCAAAAACGGTGCCTACAGCGCAACCGCTGGTCCGGGTTTTCTTGCGCAGCTTGTCCTCATAACGTGTTTCACGCGCCGTGCGGACAACAACCACGTCCAGATCCTCATCATGATCAATGCCTGTGATCTGGTCACCCGATTGTAGCATGCCTTGATTTCGCAAAAACCCGACTGCAAGAAACTGCGGATGGTCCCCGATTGTCATGGCTGTCACGATATCCTGACTGTTTAGGTAGATTGTCAGCGGACGCTCTTCGACGACAGGCAGTGTGATTTTCGCCCCTGTCTGGTCGCGTCCGGTAACACCCCTCGTGAGGCGCGGATTTTTGGGATCAGGAAGGATTGGCAGATCAGGCATATACGTCCCCAGCACCGCATGTGCGCGATGGTCGCTTTTGCAGAACATCGCTATCATCTATGGATGACGTCGTAATGACAAGGGACACCATCATGTTGGGCTATGTCACCATTGAGCCGTATGGCAGCACGGACCAGTTACTGAAATCCGTGGCCGCAGCATTGCGCTTGAATGGTCTTCGGATTGCTGGTGCATTGGGTCACCAAGGTCCAGTGTCATCAGACGGACGGCACCATATGGACCTCGCGATCCTGAGCACAGGCGAAGTCATTCGCATCAGTCAGGATTTGGGTCCCGCTGCCAAAGGGTGCCGGCTGAATATTCAAGAATTGACCCGCGCTGCGGGACAGGTTGCGGGAGATTTGGGAAATAAGCCAGACCTGTTGATTCTGAACAAGTTTGGCAAAACCGAAGCAGAAGGCGGCGGGTTTCGAGCCGTCATCGCAGAGGCCATTCTCCAAGACGTACCCGTGCTGATCGCTGTCGGGCGAGGAGGCGCCGCGGAATTTGCCACCTTTGCACAGGGGTTAGAAACCCCTTTGCCAAGCACGGTCGACGCGATTGTCGCATGGGCAAAGGCCGCCAAAGATTGAATAAATCATCTATATACCCCAATCATCCACGAAACTTGGTCTTGGAATCTGGATCGCTGCGATCTTGTTGGTTCTGATGTCCAACAAAAGGACTCTGTCGGCATGGCGAGGATTTTGGCAGCGAACCCGATAACGGCCTGATACTTGTGGGGCACTGATCGAGGAACGCGAAAAACAGGAAAGGCCGGGGCACCGGTAAACCCGTGGATGTGGTTGCGGCGGATCGCAATAGACAGGCGAAAAAGAACCTGACCCCGAATGCGCAGGACACGACATGCGACGATAGAATGATGGACTGTCGGCTTGCCTTTTTGGACGCGCCAGCAGGTATTGCAACCGAAAATTGGATGATGAGAAGGTAGCTACCCTGTTTGAGGGCTGCCAGCCCCTTATTCGCGAAACAAGATTTCAACTGTCCCGTAACAGAGTAAAGGCATCCCAAGCCGGGGTCGCTGCAACGCTCCCTAAGAAAGGGCTGTATCGTTGATGAATACCTGTTTGCGCACCAATCAATCGATATTGTTTGCTTCCCTCTTATTTCGTCAGCTTTGCATGGATTCTTGGCCGAAACGTACAAGCTTGGAACGACGCCGAGGCACGGTTTGGCGAACTCGGGATATGCAGCGTGCCAATATTATTTAGTAGGAATTTTTCCGAAAAAATGATTAAAGAATTAATCTCCGGGATGGATCCATCTTTCCAAGAGGGCTTTGTTATACGAACTGTATTTTTTCCTAAATGACAGATGTCGGGAAATATGTTTATTCGGATTACGATCAAAAACAAAATACACCAAATGAAAGCTGAGATTGTAAAGAACAGCCTTGCAGGGCACGGCTACGATTATCTTGAGATAACCAACTCTGGCTTTGTTTCGCAGATAATTTGTTTTAATTAATTTAAACAATTGCCAATACATGAAAATATTTTCCTTTTACCCCGCTCTACAAAGCATTAGCCTTTGCCTGGGTAGTGGAAATGGTGAGGGGTCATCATGCACAAAACGGATCGCGCCATACTGCGGGCCTTGCAAGAGGACTGCACACAATCCCTTGCACGCATTAGTCAACAGGTCGATATTTCAGTAACGAGCTGTCACCGGCGTATAAAAACTCTGGAATCGCGCGGATATATACAAAGCCGTCGCGCCATTCTGGACAGCAAAGCATTAGGGTATGCTGTCACAGGTGTCTTCATGGTGCGATTATTTGCCAATGGGGAACCAGTGGCCAAGCAAATCAATGACCGTATCCTGTCTGAACCTCGGGTGGTGTCATGTTATCTGGCAACTGGGGAATATGATTTTATAATCACAGCACGATTCTGCTCCAGCGCAGACTACAACGACTACAACGACACCTTTCTAGAACGATTTTCCGACCTAAGAATTGAACGCATGTCATCGTCTTTGGTGTTGCAAACCTTACAGGAACATGGGGGCGTTCCCGTCTAGACACGTCGTAACAGTCAAGCGCATTTGCCATGACAGGCATCAAAAGCAGGCGTGCGAGCGAATGCAATGACGGTCTGTGTTTTCCATACTCCAAACGGAGCCTCCATTTCCACGTATTTTCCGCATAAACTGCGTCCGCATGTGGCGGGTCATTTTGGTTTTCACGGATGTCTCGCCAATAAAAACGAGACGATCAGGATGCTGTCGCATGGCTGCAAGAGGGTATCTGAGCCAGTGTCCACGTCGCTTTTTCACACCGGCGCGCCATTGCACGGTGGCAACCAGCGACCTTTTTGTCGCTGTATTCGAGCTTGTTTAGAAACCGGCCAATGGAGGCCACCAAAACCTTCAAGCGCGACGCCCCTGCGCGGCCGCTTAAACCGTCTGTAATATGGTTCTGAAACCACGCTTAAAGCGCCATCGGTGATGCTACTGGCATGATCTATCCCCCTAAAAAAGGGGGACGCACAAAAGCATGATAATACACATCGCGTTG
>JAQXDR010000093.1 GCA_029251265.1 Pseudoprimorskyibacter sp.
TGGGCGAGACTTTGGATAGTAACTTGCAAGGCAATATCATTGATCTGTGTCCCGTAGGGGCCTTGGTCAGCAAACCCTATGCGTTCACCGCACGCCCTTGGGAACTGACTAAGACCGAGACCATAGATGTCATGGACGCCCTTGGCTCCAACATCCGCGTGGATACCAAAGGCCGTGAGGTCATGCGCATTTTGCCGCGCAACCACGACGGCGTGAATGAAGAGTGGATTTCAGACAAAACACGGTTCGTCTGGGATGGTTTGCGTCGACAGCGATTGGATCGGCCTTATTTGCGCGAAAACGGTCGTTTGCGTCCGGCCGAGTGGCCAGAGGCTTTGGCGGTTGTGGCAAAAGCATTGAACGGCGCGTCAAAGCCGGCGGGTTTGATCGGAGATCTGGTCTCGGTCGAGGCGTCTTTTGCGCTGAAAGGTCTCATGGCGGGTTTGGGCGGCACGGTAGAATGCCGCACAGATGGAGCCAAGTTGCCAGCGGGCAATCGAAGTGGATATGTTGGCACCGCAGCGATCGAAGACATTGATACAGCTGCCTACATCATGCTGATTGGGACAAATCCGCGTCTCGAGGCACCGGTCCTGAATGCCCGGATTCGTCGGGCTTGGGCGTCAGGGGCACAAATCGGGCAGATTGGTCCACAGATGGATCTGACCTATCCTGTGCAGAACGCGGGACAGGACCGTGCCGCACTGCAGGCCTTGCTGGGCCGTGATCATGGACCCGTCCTTGAGCAGCCGTCGATCATCATTATTGGGCAGGGCGCTTTGCAAGATGCAGACGGCGAGGCGGTGCTCGCAGCTGCCATGCAGTTGGCCGAAGAGACGCACTCAAAACTGATGGTGTTGCACACCGCGGCGGCACGTGTCGGGGCCATGGATGTTGGTGCCGTAACCGAAGGCGGCCTATCTGCCGCCATAGACGGTGCAGACGTTATTTATTCGTTGGGGGCAGACGAAGTCGAGATCGCCGAAGGTCCATTTGTCATCTATCAGGGCAGTCATGGTGATCGTGGCGCACATCGTGCCGATGTCATTCTGCCCGGAGCGGCCTACACCGAAGAAGATGGCGTTTTTGTCAACACAGAGGGACGGCCACAGATGGCCCTGCGCGCAGGCTTTGCACCGGGTCAAGCAAAAGAAAACTGGGCTGTACTGCGAGCTTTATCCGCTGAAACTGGTTCAACACTGCCGTTCGATTCTCTCGCGGCGCTACGTCGCGGGCTAGTCAAAGAGGTCCCACATTTGGCGCAAATCGACGATGTTCCGCAAAATCATTGGACCATCGTCACAGCTGGAGCGATGGGCGAGGCCGCGTTTCAGTTGGCGATAAAGGATTTTTACCTGACCAACCCTGTGGCCCGGTCCAGCAGTTTGATGGCAGAGCTTAGCGCGGCCTCATTTGTACGTACCAGCAGGGTGGAGGCCGCCGAATGAGCACGGGCATGGGATCAAAGATCAGCGCTATCGCGGCGTTACCATTGGTTCTGACCGCCTGTTTAGGAGGGGGCGCACAGATGGAAGAGCCGCCCGAACTTCCAACCTACGGGCCTGTGGTCATCGCAGAACTGGCCGAGAATTTGGTGCAGGTCAAATTGTCCATGACGACCCAGACAGTGGAAAATCATATCACAGAGATGGCAAATTGTAATCTTGCGTCCTATGCGCTGCAGGTCGGACGCCGTTATGCGCGACATCTACGCACAAATGCGTATGAAGAGGATGGTCTATGGAGAGCGGATGCTGTTTATAGCCTAAGTGATGGCCGCCCTCGCGGCCAAGTAATTGATGCAGCGACGCTGGTAGTCGCATGTAGCAACAATAATATTCCAATGGTGTGAGGGCAAATGGCTGAATTCTTCACCACGTTCGTTATCATTCTGGCGCAATGTCTTGCGGTGATCGCGTTTGTCATGATCTCGCTTTTGTTTCTGGTTTATGGTGACCGAAAAATATGGGCTGCTGTGCAAATGCGACGCGGGCCCAATGTGGTTGGCGCTTTTGGGCTTTTGCAGACAGTCGCTGATGCCCTGAAATACATCGTCAAAGAGGTCGTGATCCCAGCTGGTGCAGACAAGCCGGTTTTTATTCTGGCGCCGCTGGTCAGTTTCGTACTGGCTGTTCTCGCTTGGGCGGTGATCCCGTTCAATGACAGTTGGGTGTTGGCCGACCTTAATGTGGCGATTTTATACGTTTTTGCCGTGTCCTCTTTAGAGGTTTACGGCGTGATCATGGGGGGATGGGCGTCAAATTCCAAATACCCTTTCCTCGGATCGCTACGGTCTGCGGCGCAGATGATCAGCTACGAGGTGTCGATCGGGTTGATTATTGTGGGTGTCATCATCTCCACCGGCTCTATGAACTTTGGCAGCATTGTTGCGGCACAAGAGGGTGGCGTGTTTGCATGGTATTGGTTGCCGCACTTTCCTATGGTGTTTTTGTTCTTTATCTCTGCTCTTGCAGAAACCAACCGGCCTCCTTTTGATTTGCCAGAGGCCGAGTCCGAGTTGGTTGCCGGATATCAGGTTGAATACAGCTCGACCCCATTCCTTTTGTTCATGGCCGGTGAATACATCGCGATTTTCTTGATGTGCGCGCTGACAACGCTGCTGTTTTTTGGTGGATGGCTTAGCCCTATTCCATGGTTGATCGGTGACAGCCCGCTTTGGATGATCGCAAAGATGAGCTTTTTCTTTTTCCTATTCGCCATGGTCAAAGCAATCACGCCGCGCTATCGCTACGACCAGTTGATGCGGTTGGGCTGGAAAGTCTTTTTGCCGTTTTCGCTGGCTTGGGTTGTCTTGGTTTCGTTTTTTGCCAAGTTCGAGCTTTTTTGGGGCGCTTATGCCCGTTGGACGATCGGAGGCTGATCCATGACCCAGATCGATTACAATCGCGCGGCCAAATATTTTCTGTTGGCTGACTTTGCCAAGGGCTTTGCCCTTGGGTTAAAATATTTTTTCGCTCCCAAGGCCACGTTGAATTATCCTCATGAAAAGGGACCATTGTCGCCACGTTTTCGTGGAGAGCACGCATTACGCCGCTATCCCAATGGCGAAGAACGGTGCATCGCGTGTAAGTTGTGCGAGGCAGTCTGTCCGGCGCAAGCGATCACGATTGATGCTGAACCTCGCGATGACGGATCACGCCGAACCACTCGGTACGACATTGACATGACAAAATGTATCTACTGCGGGTTTTGCCAAGAAGCATGCCCTGTCGATGCCATTGTCGAGGGTCCGAATTTTGAATTTTCGACCGAGACGCGCGAAGAATTATTCTATGACAAAGAGAAACTTCTGTCGAATGGCGAACGTTGGGAAGCCGAGATTGCCCGCAACCTAGAGCTTGATGCGCCGTATCGTTGATATGCCGGACCGCCACCCGAGTCAGTTTGGATTAAAAAGTTATGCCCTTCGATATGAAAGCGTTACAAAAACACCAACAAAACGGTATTGGTCCGTTGTGTTTGCGTTGTGTTGCGCGCATGAGGGTCACCCATGACTGATCAAAAGACACCGTTTCAATTGATGATGGAACAAGCGCAAGAGATGTCGAAATCGTTCAATCCGGCGCTTGACGCCTTCAATCCGCGCCAGTTTGAAAAGATGTGGCCTACCATGCCAAAGGAGTTCATGGAAATGTCCTTTGGCCGAGGTCTGTCCAAAGAGGGACTGGATGCAAAAACGCGGTTGTTGATCACCCTTGCGGGATTGACGATGCAGGGCGCACAGGCTGATACGGCTGTCCGGATGACCGTTCGCCATGCATTGGGTGCAGGGGCCACAAACGATGAAGTTGCAGAAACCATTGCGCAGATGTCGATGTTTGCTGGAATACCTGCGATGACCCGCGCCATGGAGCTGGCCCGCGAGGTCATGGATGATAACGAGGAGAGCGGCGCATGATCGTGTTTGCCTTTTACCTTTTTGCACTGTCGGCAATTGCGGGTGGCTTTTTTACCGTCGTCAGCCGCAATCCGGTGCATTCTGTTTTATGGTTGATATTGGCGTTTCTCAGCTCGGCCGGGCTTTTCGTCATGTTGGGGGCAGAGTTCGTTGCGATGCTTTTGATCATTGTCTACGTCGGCGCGGTCGCGGTGTTGTTTTTGTTTGTCGTCATGATGCTTGATGTTGATTTTGTCGCCCTCAAAGCCGAGATGGCGCGGTATGTACCGCTTGCGGTGATGATTGGGGTTGTCATCTTGATGCAGTTGGCGCTGGCCTATGGGGCGTGGGACACGGCCGAAATAGCATCTTCACAGTTGGCGGCCCCAACACCGGCCCTGGACGACATACACAACACGGCCGCATTGGGGTATCTGTTGTATGACCAGTATTTTC
Organism: Pseudoprimorskyibacter sp.; assembly: GCA_029251265.1. Taxonomy (GTDB): domain Bacteria; phylum Pseudomonadota; class Alphaproteobacteria; order Rhodobacterales; family Rhodobacteraceae; genus JAQXDR01. The sequence continues at coordinate 4,355 of JAQXDR010000093.1, forward strand.
TGCTGTTTCAGCTTGCAGGCCTGATCTTGTTGGTGGCCATGGTGGGGGCAATCGTCCTGACACTGCGGCACCGAACCGATGTAAAGCGGCAGGATGTGCTGGCGCAAATGTATCGCGATCCCGCCAAAGCGATGGAGCTTCGCGACGTTAAACCGGGGCAAGGGCTGTGACAGAAGATCTCGCGGTTTTCGCTACAATGGGAGGACGGGGCATGACCGTTCTATGGGACGCCTTATCTATGTCAGCCAGTTTGCTCGCCTTTGCAGCGGTCGGGACTGTAATGTTGGTTTTTGGCCACCGGTTTTTCGCCAAGCCTTTAGACATGCAGCCAATCCGTGCCCAGGTGCGGGACCGACAAGCGTGCGGTAAGGCATATTTGCGTCAATAAAAATATCAAGTGTCAGTCCCGACGCGTTTCGGCCATTGCGGCTGGCGCGGGACCGGCTTAACACGAACACTGTCTGCATCCATTGGGATTGGACACAGCATACCGCACCGGGCCAGCCCCGCGCCAGCACGAGGGACGCTATGATTGAATTGACCCACCATTTGACCGTGGCAGCAATTTTGTTTGTCATTGGTATCTTTGGGCTGTTCTTAAACCGTAAAAACATCATCATTTTGTTGATGTCGATCGAGCTGATGCTGCTTGCGGTGAACTACAACTTCGTTGCCTTTTCATGGCATCATGGCGATTTGGGGGGGCAGGTGTTTACCATGTTTGTCCTGACAGTTGCCGCCGCCGAGGCCGCTATTGGTCTGGCCATTTTGGTAACTTTCTTCCGAAACCGTGGCACGATCGCGGTTGAAGACGTCAACATGATGAAGGGTTGACGCATATGACACAGCTCATTCTGTTCATGCCGTTGATCGGTGCGCTTGTTGCAGGCTTTGGGTGGCGGATCACTGGTATTCGCGCCGCGCAGTGGATCACGACGGTTTTGTTATTTCTGGCGGCGACCTTTTCGTGGATTGTGTTTCTAACACTAGGCCCTGAAACCCAGCACATCAAAATACTGACCTTTATCCAAAGCGGGTTGCTTGATACGTCATGGGGTATCCGGCTAGACAGGTTGACGGCGATTATGCTGGTGGTGGTTACAACCGTGTCCGCACTGGTCCATCTTTATAGCTTTGGCTACATGGCCCATGATGAAAATTTCCGGGCTGGCGAAGACAGCTACAAAGCCCGGTTTTTCGCATACCTGTCCTTCTTTACCTTTACGATGCTTGCTTTGGTGACGGCGGACAACCTTGTTCAGATGTTTTTTGGCTGGGAAGGTGTGGGTGTCGCATCCTACCTGCTGATCGGGTTTTACTACCGAAAACCATCTGCAAACGCTGCGGCGATCAAAGCCTTTGTGGTGAACCGCGTTGGTGACTTTGGGTTTGCACTGGGTATTTTTGGCCTCTTCTATCTGACCGACTCGATCAAACTTGATGACGTCTTTGCCCAGGCGCCAGCGCTGGCTGACATGCAGATCACGTTTCTTTGGGCGGACTGGAATGCGGCCAATTTGCTTGCCTTTCTGCTGTTTATTGGTGCGATGGGCAAATCTGCGCAGTTTATCCTGCACACCTGGCTGCCAGATGCGATGGAAGGCCCCACGCCGGTGTCAGCCCTGATCCATGCGGCAACCATGGTCACAGCCGGAGTGTTTCTGGTGTGCCGGATGTCACCGTTGATGGAATACGCGCCAGAGGCGATGATGTTTGTCACGTTCTTGGGAGCCACGACCGCATTTTTTGCAGCCACCGTTGGCTTGGTGCAGAACGACATCAAACGCGTGATTGCCTATTCGACCTGCTCGCAATTGGGTTACATGTTCGTTGCGGCGGGTGTTGGTGTCTACAGTGTTGCGATGTTCCATCTTTTCACGCACGCTTTTTTCAAAGCAATGCTGTTTCTCGGTGCGGGGTCTGTCATCCACGGGATGCATCACGAACAGGACATGCGCAACTATGGCGGTCTGCGCAAGAAAATGCCCTACACCTTTGCTGCTATGATGATCGGAACATTGGCCATCACAGGGGTTGGTATTCCGCTAACGCACTTTGGCTTTGCAGGGTTTCTGTCCAAGGATGCGGTGATCGAGAGCGCTTGGGCCGGGCAGGGTGGTGGTCTGGGTGGCTACGCATTCTGGATGTTGGTCGTTGCGGCGGCTTTCACCAGTTTCTACAGCTGGCGTCTGATGTTTTTGACCTTTTTTGGAACACCACGCGGCAATCGGCATACGCATGAACATGCGCATGAAAGTCCGATGGTTATGCTGGTACCGCTTGGCGTGCTGGCCGTCGGGGCAATTTTCGCAGGCATGATCTGGTTCGGCAGTTTCTTTGGGGACCATAGTCAGGTCAACAAATTTTTTGGTATTCCCAATCATCACGCTGCGGATGGTGATGGTGCGGATCACAAAACGGACGGTGAGCACAAGGCAGACGACGGACATGCAGCAAGCGCGCACGGTGTCACATCTGAGCAGGGCGGTCACGCTGCGGATCATGCACAAACAGACAAGCATCACGGCGACGTGCCCGAGGGCGCCATCTTCCATCACCCTGACAATCACGTCATGGACGAGGCACACCATGCCCCGAAGTGGGTCAAGGTAAGCCCCTTCTTTGCAATGATCGGTGGGCTGCTTTTTGCGCTATGGTTTTATGTTTGGTCCCCGTCCCTGCCCAAGCGCTTGGCGACGGCAAACAAGCCGCTTTATGAATTTTTGCTCAACAAATGGTATGTGGATGAAATCTACGATGCCATCTTTGTAAAACCGGCCAAGATGCTGGGACGGTTTTTGTGGAAGCGCGGGGACGGCGCCACGATAGATGGCCTTATCAACGGTTTGGCCATGGGTGTAATACCGTTTTTCACGCGTCTCGCGGGGCGGGCTCAGACCGGCTATATCTTTAGCTACGCGCTGGCCATGGTGCTTGGCATAGCGGCCTTGATCACATGGATGACCTTAGTGGCATGACAATGACTGATACGCGATCACGACCCACCAAACCTTTTGCCGCTCAAGATCAGGGAGCCACGATCTGACATGGCCAACCTTCTTTCCATTGTCACATTCCTGCCCGCACTGGCCGCGTTAATTCTTGCGGTTTTGCTAAGAGGCGACGACGCGGCGGCAAACCGTAACGCAAAATGGTTGGCACTTTTTGCAACCAGTGCAACCTTTCTGATCTCGTTGGTCATCTTGGTGCAGTTTGATCCCAACGATACGGGGTTTCAAATGGTCGAAGCGCGCCCGTGGATGTTGGGGCTTCAGTATAAACTGGGTGTCGACGGGATTAGCGTTCTCTTTGTCATGCTGACGACGTTTATCATGCCTTTGGCCATCGCGGCCTCTTGGACAGTAGAGACGCGCGTCAAAGAGTATATGATCGCGTTTTTGATCTTGGAAACGCTCATCCTCGGCGTGTTTATGTCTCTGGATCTGGTGCTTTTTTATGTCTTTTTCGAAGCCGGCCTGATTCCGATGTTCCTCATTATCGGGATTTGGGGGGGCGCGAACCGGATTTATGCGAGCTTTAAATTCTTTTTGTACACCTTCCTAGGTTCGGTACTGATGTTGGTGGCCATGGTCGCCATGATTGCAGATGCACAGACATCGGATATCGAGGTCATGCTGACCCATCCCTTTAGCTATGCGGGCTTTGATTTACTGGGCATCCATATTGTTGGTGGTGCGCAAACCCTCATGTTTTTGGCTTTTTTCGCAAGTTTTGCAGTCAAGATGCCAATGTGGCCGGTGCATACATGGCTGCCGGATGCACATGTTCAGGCGCCCACGGCGGGATCTGTTGTGCTGGCAGCAATCTTGTTGAAGTTGGGCGGCTACGGATTTTTGCGGTTCAGTCTTCCGATGTTCCCTATCGGATCAGAGGTGATCGGACCCCTCGTGCTTTGGTTATCGGCCATCGCCATTGTCTACACCTCTTTGGTCGCCCTTGTTCAGGACGATATGAAAAAGCTGATTGCCTACAGTTCTGTCGCGCACATGGGCTATGTCACGATGGGGATTTTTTCGGTCAACCAGCAAGGTCTGGATGGTGCCATATTCCAGATGCTGAGCCACGGCTTTATCTCGGCGGCATTATTTTTGTGCGTGGGCGTGATTTATGATCGAATGCATACACGCGATATCGACGCTTATGGCGGACTGGTTAACCGGATGCCCGCCTATGCATTGATCTTTTTGTTGTTCACAATGGCCAATGTGGGGCTGCCGGGAACCAGTGGGTTCATTGGTGAATTCCTGACTTTGGTCGGTATCTTTCAGGTCAACACTTGGGTGGCGGTCATTGCCACGTCGGGTGTTATCCTGTCCGCCGCCTATGCATTGTGGTTGTACCGGCGCGTTGTCATGGGCGATCTGATCAAGGAAAGTCTGCGCACGATCTCGGATATGACCCTAAGGGAGCGTGCTATTTTCGCGCCTTTGGTGGTTATGACCTTGCTGCTTGGTGTCTACCCAGCATTGATCCTTGATGTTATCGGCCCATCGGTCGAGGCGCTGTTGGGACACGTAAACATGGCGCTTGATGCAGCCGGACATGGTACAGGCGATGTGCGCCTTGCCGCAGATCACTAAGTGAGGGCGGAACAGATGATGTCAGCCGATCTTGCCACACTGGCCCCTGAAATTGTCATTGCGCTCTATGCGATGGCGGCGCTTGTTTTTGCGGTCTACACGCGCAAAGATGCGTTAGCGGGCTCACTTTTATGGGTCACTGCGGCGGTGTTTGTCGCGGTTGCGGTATATCTTGGATTTGGCCGCGACACCACGACTGAGGCATTCGGTGGCCTTGTGGTTGATGACAGTTTTGCCCGCTTTGCCAAGGTAATTATTCTTTTATCTGCTGCGGCCGTCTTGGTTATGGGGCAGGGATATCTTGCGGGTCGCGGATTGTTACGGTTTGAATATCCCGCACTGATTGCTTTGGCGGTTGTTGGTATGATGGTGATGGTCTCTGCCAAAAACCTTATGACGCTGTACATGGGGTTGGAATTGCAATCGCTATCACTGTATGTGGTCGCGTCTATGCGCCGGGACAGTTTGCGGTCTACCGAAGCCGGAATGAAGTATTTTGTTCTTGGTGCCCTAAGCTCGGGCTTGCTTTTGTATGGGTCGTCGCTGGTCTATGGGTTTGCCGGAACCACACAGTTTGACGGCATCATCGCAGCTGCGCAGGGGCAAGCGCCCCTTGGGTTGCTATTTGGGTTGGTTTTTGTAGCCTCGGGTTTGGCTTTCAAAGTGTCCGCGGTCCCGTTTCACATGTGGACCCCGGATGTCTACGAAGGATCGCCCGCGCCAGTGACGGCCTTCTTTGCGACAGCGCCAAAGGTGGCGGCGGTTGCGTTATTCGCACGGGTTATGCATGACGCGTTTGGAGGGATCGTAGGCGACTGGCAGCAGATTGTGGCGTTACTGTCTCTTTTGTCGATGTTTTGGGGGGCGATTGCGGCAATTGGCCAAACCAATATCAAACGACTTTTGGCTTATAGCTCGATTGCACATATGGGCTTTGCACTGATGGGCCTTGCATCGGGCACCGAATTTGGTGTCTCGGCGATGCTAATCTATATGGCCATTTATGTGACCATGAACGTGGGCACGTTCGCCTTTGTCATGTTGCTGGAGCGTGACGGTCAATTGGTGACAGATATTAGCGCATTGCACATGTATGCGATGCAGGCGCCGGGCAAGGCGCTTGCTGTACTTGCGCTGTTCTTTTCCCTGGCGGGGGTCCCACCATTTTTGGGATTCTTCGGAAAACTGTACGTTCTGCGCGCCGCGTATGATGGAGGACTGGCGTGGCTTGCAATCGCAGGCGTGATCGCGTCTGTCATCGGTGCGTACTATTATCTGCGGATCGTCTATTTTATGTACTTTGGAAAAGAGCAGGATGACCCCATCCCTAGTGGCGGCACCTTGGTGAACCAAGGTCTGGTTACGGGATGCGGTATCGCCATGTTGGGTGGTGTTCTTGTGCTTTATTACGTGGAAATTCCTGCGCTTGCCGCTGCGATATCACTGGTGCAGTAGAATTTTGGGACGATTCAAATTTGAAACATTGCCGCGGGGATGACCTGGCCTGCTGGATATGATCGTCGGGTGGTGGACCACGTTGATAGTACCAACTCGGAGGCTGTGCGCCAAGCCAATGATTTGAATGGCCCGTGTTGGATACTGGCTCATTACCAAACATCGGGCCGTGGACGACGCGGCAGGATTTGGCATATGCCACGCGGCAACTTTGCCGCGACGTTGGTCTTTCGTCCTGTCGGGGCGCCAGCACATGTAGCCCTGCGTAGTTTTGTTGCGTCACTGGCGCTTTATGATGCGCTCGTCAGTGTTACGGGACGGTCCTCTGGTTTTAGCCTCAAGTGGCCCAATGATGTTTTGTTAAACGGTGGAAAAGTCGCTGGTATTCTTTTGGAAAGCGTCGGGGCGGGGTCTGGTGTCCGGAATCTGGCTATTGGGATTGGGGTGAACCTGATTGCGGCACCCGGTCCAGAGGATGTCGAAGCTGGCGCATGTATCCCCGTTGATCTTGCGTCGACCACAGGTGCATTGGTGACGCCAGAAGAATTTCTTGAACACCTCGCCAGTGCTTACGCCCGTTTGGAGGATCAGTTCACCACTTATGGCTTTGCGCCAATTCGCACTGCTTGGCTTAAGCGGGCCGCTAGATTGGGACAGGTGGTGACCGCACGCACAGGCACAACGGAGATCACCGGCACTTTTCAAACAGTGGACGACACTGGTGCTCTTGTCTTAAACACGGCACATGGCACGCAGGCGATTGCCGCAGCTGACGTTTATTTCTAGGATCATATCCATGCTTTTGGCCATCGATTGTGGAAACACCAACACAGTTTTTTCGGTTTGGAACGGAAAAGATTTCGTTGCAACATGGCGGATTGCGACCGAACATCAGCGCACTGCCGATCAGTACTATGTCTGGTTATCGACCTTGATGCAGATGCAGGGTCTGGATGTGACGATCACTGATGTGATTATTTCTTCAACGGTTCCGCGCGTTGTGTTCAATTTGCGGGTTCTGGCAGATCGATATTTCAATACCCGCCCGTTGGTTGTCGGCAAGTCCGATTGCCTTTTACCGGTTGCCGTCAGGGTGGACCAAGGGACCGCAGTGGGGCCAGATCGCTTGGTCAATACGGTGGCTGGTCATAGTCTTTACGGCGGGGATCTGATCGTTGTTGATTTCGGGACAGCTACGACATTTGATGTAGTGGCAGAAGATGGCGCTTATGTCGGTGGTGTCATCGCACCTGGGGTCAACTTAAGCCTCGAGGCGTTGCATCATGCCGCTGCGGCTTTGCCACATGTTGACATCTCTCGTCCAAAGACAGTTGTAGGTACCAACACTGTGGCGTGTATGCAGTCAGGCGTTTTTTGGGGCTATATCGGCCTTGTACGCGAAATTTGTTCCCGCATTCGAAGCGAACGTAATCGTCCGATGCAGGTTATTGCTACAGGCGGGCTGGCGCCACTTTTCCAGCAAAGCGCGGGTCTCTTCGATCAATTCGAAGACGATCTCACCATGCATGGGCTCACCGTGATCCATGCGCACAATAAAAAATAGGGGTAACCCATGTCTGAACGTTTGATTTACCTGCCCCTTGGTGGGGCTGGTGAAATCGGCATGAATTGCTATGTCTATGGATATGGCCCGGCGGATGCCGAACGTCTGATCGTCGTTGATCTTGGGGTTACCTTCCCGGATATGGACGGCACGCCGGGTGTTGATCTGATCTTTCCCGATATTGCTTGGCTTGAAGAGCGGCGCGATCGGATTGATGGAATTTTCATCACCCATGCCCATGAAGATCATGTCGGTGCTATTGGACATTTGTGGCAACGCCTGCGGGCTCCAATTTATGCGCGTGCCTTTACTGCACATATCGCCCGAGGAAAAATGTCCGAGCATGGCTTGGACGAAACAACGGTTCAAACGGCAAACACGTGGCCCGATATGATCGCGGCTGGCCCGTTCCGCGTTGGTTTTTTGCCAATTTCGCATTCGATCCCGGAAAGCAGTGGTCTGGTCATTGAAACTCCGGCGGGACGGGTGATGCATTCAGGTGATTTCAAACTGGATATGAACCCTGTGGTGGGCGAGGCCTTTGATCCCGATTTGTGGGCACAGGCGGCAGCGCCCGGCGTGCGGGCACTGGTGTGTGACAGCACCAATGTGTTTTCCACTCATCCAGGCCGATCAGAAAGCACTTTGGGTGACGACATTGCCGCACTTGTAGCCAATGCCAAAGGCATGGTGGTGGCGACGACATTTGCTTCGAATGTGGCGCGTCTCAAGACGTTGGCAGATGCTGCGCATGCGGCGGGGCGTTCGGTGTGTTTGATGGGGCGCGCGATGCACCGCATGATTGATGCGTCCGTCGCGACCGGAGTGTTGACTGATTTCCCCCCGGTGGTCAGCTCTGATGATGCGGGAGGTATTCCCCGTGACAATTTGATGTTGATTGTGACGGGCAGCCAGGGAGAGCGACGGGCCGCAAGCGCGCAACTGGCGCGTGGTAAATACCGTGGTATGGAATTGAAAGAGGGTGATCTGTTTCTGTTTTCTTCCAAAATCATTCCTGGAAATGAACGTGGTGTCATTCGCATTATGAACCAACTATCCGAAAAGGGTGTCGATATAGCGGATGACGCGTCTGGTAATTTCCACGTGTCAGGCCACGCAAACAGACCAGATTTGGAGCGGCTTCAGAATATTGTAAACCCACAAGTTGTCGTGCCGATGCACGGTGAACATCGCCACCTTCGCCAACATGTCAAGCTGTCCCAGGGCTTGGGGCGTGCCTCTGTTCTGGCCATTAACGGCACAATGGTTGATTTGGCTGGCAATACCCCGCGAGTGGTGGACTACGTAGATACGGGGCGCCTCTATCTTGACGGCAAGGTGCAAGTGGGCGCGCTGGACGGTATTGTTCGGGATCGCATACGGATGGCGTTGAATGGCCATGTAATTGTGACGATCATCCTTGATGAAAAAGACGAACCACTCGGGGATCCTTGGTGCGATCTCATGGGCTTGCCGGAAACTGGTGTCAGTAACGCGTCTTTGGTCGAGGTGCTAGAAGCCGATCTGGGACAGTATTTGGGAAGGGCCGGGGACAAAATTCTTGCAGATGATGGCAAGCTGGAAGAAGCCCTGCGCCGCGTGGCGCGTAACACGGCATTAGCCGAGATTGGCAAAAAACCAGAAGTCAGCGTTGTGGTCAGTCGAATGGTTTAAGGCGAGCAGATCGCAGGTCTTTGACTATCATTTGCCCGATCTGGTGTTTAAACGTCTGGTTTTGGCTCATGGTTTTCGGCAGTATGGACCCCTTGTCTATGTCAAAAAAAAATCTGTGTTAAACCGTTTAAGGTTTAACGCGCCACCGACGTTGAGCTCCTCTGCTAAAAAAGTGAAAGGTCCAACGATTCTGTCTCAATGACAATTGAGCAAAGGAGTTTGGACACAGAAACGGATCGCTATCATGGTAAAAAAAAGGTCTATATTCACACCACTTCTTTCACCACTGCACCGAAACTGTGTCCAGCTTCTGTAATGCAAATCAGAGGGTATCATCCTGCCAGCTGCCCACCAAATTAGTTAGACTATGAGAAAGATCGTTCGTTTCCCACTCGTAGTGGACCTGTCCCGCTTTCGTGCAGCCCCAAGTGCTCGTTTAAGCCAGTTTCTGTTCGAAAGCGACGGGGCTTTTCCAGCCCAATGCTGAGTACTGTCGACGCGGGTTGTAGAACCCGTTGATGTATTCAAAAATGGCCATCTCAGCCTGCCTGCGCGTCTCCCAAGTATGTCGCCAGATCAGTTCAGCTTTGATGGTTTTGAAGAAGGTCTCAACAGCCGCGTTCTGCGATGTCAGATGATCCCCCGGATCATCTGATCTGCTGCGCAGACCATCTTTGAACTCGTAACAGTTGCCCTTACCTGACATCGACACCTTGAAGCCGTTCAGGCGCAGGATCTTCTGATAATCGTGCGAACAATATTGCGCTCGCGATCCGTGTGATGAATGCAGCCTTTGGATGGCGAACGGAACGCGATGGCCATCTTCAACGCACGGGTCACCAAGTCCCGTTTCATCCGTTTGCTCACGGCCCAGCCGATGACACGACGCGAGTGCAAGTCCAGGATCACCGCGTTGTCTACGGCTGGCCGGGCGACTGCGGAACGCCCGCAATCCGCGCGCGCTGACCTTCATAACATGACACAAGCGCTCTGTCGGAAACTGATCTCGGTGTTCTTCCACAAACCTGAACCTCACGGCTTTTGGCTCGCAAAGAACACCGTGGCCTTCATTGGGGAAACGCCCCAATGGGGCCTTTCCTGATCCTCTTCAGTTTAAGATGTCCCTTTCCTCCTTGCGAATGCGGTTCTCACGCCGAAGCCGATCATTCTCTTGGGTGAGGCTCAAATCCTCTTTTGACACCACATCTGTGTCTCGATGCGCGGTGATCCATTTGTTCAGCGTCGACATGCCCACGCCAAGGTCATCAGAAACCTGCTTACGCGTCAGTCCGCTGGTCAGTGCGATCCGCACCGCATC